>JAJRDU010000135.1 GCA_028748685.1 Methylococcaceae bacterium | reverse complement strand
ACAGATTATTTTAATGTCGGTTCGCGGACCGACAGCCGCGATACTTTCTTTTGCGTCGCCAAAAGAAAGTATCCAAAGAAAAGGCGACCCGGATGCCGCTTAATCCTCCGCTCCTCGCTTTCGCCGAGGGTCGACAGAAGGGCCGTCCTTGGCCCTCTGTCAACGCGCCGCATCCATGCGACGCCCCTAACGGGCTAATCCCGCCGAAAGCTCCGGTGCTCGGCGCGGCAAACGGGAGAAAACCATCCCGAAATTCGGAAGCTAATTGGCATCAAAGTCAGGTCATGAGTTTTTAGCTATCCGGCATGACTAGCCCAATGAACCAACCCAACACATCGAAGTTTAAACACAGTTCACCATTAATGCAGATAAGGCGCTTACCAAATCCAGGGTATCCGAAATGAGTTTAGAGGAGGCAAGTATGGGCAACCCAATTTCAAAGCCCGTTGGACGCACGTTAGCCGAGTTTGGTGCGCTCTCACTCGCCGAGCAAAAGCTACTGTATGCCTACCGTAAGGGGGATATCGCAAGGATATCGGAACATAGGCCCGAAGAAGAAAATAATATCGAGAATACCGTGCGTGGAGGCTTTCTGCGTTTTCTCGCGCTTGGCGGCGATGAACAAGTCTCCGCGAATGGAAAAGGCGTGTTTCTTCAGGGAGCTTGGGTGCAAGATGATCTTGATCTTGGAGGAGCGACTTTACCGGATAGCATAGCGCTGATTAATTGCCATTTAAACGCCCAACCTGTTATGAGCTATAGCAATATTCACGGATTTGTGAAATTTCAAGGATGCTACATTAAAGGATTAAAGGCTGAACAGATGATATGCACTGGCAGTGTTTTTCTTAACGATAAATTTAATTCCGTTGACACGGTTAATCTGGTGGGCGCTCAAATTGGTGGCAATCTGGAATGTGACAATGGCATATTCGATGTTAAGGATAATGTTGCCTTGGTTTTTGATCGTGCACTGATCAAGGGCGGCGTTTTCTTTAGAACGGGTTTCATAGCCAATGGAATAGTCAGGCTATTAGGTTCGCATATAGACGGAAACTTTGAATGTTCTGGTGCGATGCTTAACGACACTCGATCCCGCACGGAACCCCAACGTGCTTTGATCTGCGAAAATGCAGTTATTAAAGGTGGAGTCTTCCTGAACGACGGATTTACCGCTAATGGTACAGTTTTCTTGTCGGGAGCTAAGATTGGCGGCGAGCTGACTTTTGCAGGAGCAACGCTTAACGGTACAGCCGGCACTGCTCTTAAAGCATTAGTGGCGGAAGGCATAACGGTCGCTGGAACGTTCTTTTTTCGAGGCCTGCGGTCGATTAAAGGGGATATTACGTTGGTGTCTGCCCAAGTAGGTAGCCTGTGTGATGATGACAATTCTTGGTCTGGGAAACTGGATTTGGATGGTTTTGTTTACGACAGACTTATTGGCAACGCCCCTACAGAGGCAAAGAGCCGGTTGGCATGGCTGGATAAACAACTTGATAAACACGCGGGATTAGCGGGTGACGGAAAAGATTTCAAACCACAACCTTGGCGACAGTTGCAAAAAGTACTGGGCGACATGGGGCATGTGGAGGATGCTAGACAGGTAGCGATTGCCTTTGAAGATCGACTGCGCCGTGCCAATTTGATCGGTCAAACCCCAAAAAATTGGTTCAAACCGAGAGCGTGGTTGGCGCGGAAAGTTAGCCGCAGTTTCCATTGGTTGTTTGGGTGTTTTATCGGTTATGGTTATCGGCCACTTCGAATGCTTTATATCATGCTGACTGTTTGGCTGGTTTGTGGGATGTTTTATTGGTATGCCGCTCTTCATGGTGTATTTGCGCCCAGTAATCCTTTGGTGTTTCAAAATTCTGTGTATGAAGTATGCGTCCCTGGTAGCGATGCAGCTAAGGCTGAACGGGCTAAACCAGCTGGCGCTGTACCACTACCAATTCAAGGTGCTGGTAACTGGTATCTGTGTGAAAAACTGCGCGAAGAATACACAGGCTTCAGTCCTCTGGCTTATTCGCTGGATTTGATTTTGCCGCTAGTCGATTTGCAGCAAGAGCGAGACTGGGCACCGATGATTCCTACGCCTAAAAATATATGGACTGATGAGTTGTTGACATGGAGCGCTATTAAACACTGCACACGATTTCTAATGTGGTTTGAAATTCTATTTGGATGGATGACCAGTTTGTTGCTAGTGGCTGTTGTTTCAGGATTAACAAAACAACAGGATGAATAATGTAGCAGTTGGAATCGAGGACAATCGCAACTTCCAATCCCTCGATTCCGTTTTACTACCTTGAGGTTACGTTTTTTAGCAAAATCGGATTCACTTTCAAATTCCGGAATGGTTTTCTCCCGTTTGCCGCGCCGAGCACCGGAGCTTTTGTAGAGACATTGCCCGTAGGGGTGCGGCATGGAAGCCGCACGTCGGCAGAGGGGCAAGGAGCCCCTTCTGTCGACCCTCTACAAAAGCGAGGAGCGCAGGGTATAAGCGGCATCCGGGTGTCTTTTCTTTTGGATACTTTTCTTTGGACAAGCAAAGAAAAGTATCTCGCTTGTCGGTGCGAGAACCGACACCAAAAACATCCGCCGCGATAGCGACACTGCTATGTGCTCCGAGCCAGGAACTGCCAAGCTCAATCAAGCCGCCACACATTTCCCCGAGGAAACCCTCCATGAAGAAAACCACGCTCGCACTAATTGGGCTGGCCTATTCTATTTCAGTACCCGCACTCGCAACAGCGACCCATTGTAGCGCGCAAGAACAAACTGTTTTTTCTTGTTCGTTAGGTAAAAAAATTGTCTCCGTATGTGCATCGAAAGATATTTCACCAACCAATGGTTATGTGCAATATCGATTTGGGCCAAAAAATACCCCCGAATTGCTATTTCCGGCATCAACCGAATTGGCCAACCGTGCCATCATGCGATCCGGAATCTATATGTTTTCAGGCGGGGGAGGCGCTTATTTACGTTTTATCAACGGTCAATATAACTATATCGTCTATACCGCAATCGGTAAGGGCTGGGGAAACAAAGATGGTGTTGCTGTTGAAAAAGACAACAAATTGATAGCTAACTTAAAATGCCAAGATGTTCCCAATTCCAAGCTGGGAGAAGATTTCTTTACTAGCTCGGGATTAATCGCCGATGAAAATGAATTTTCACTTCCTTAATACAGCCAGCGTAGCTCCGATTAGCGAAAGCGTAATCGGAGTATCTGGAGCATCACATCCCTACGATTACGCTTATTTATTCAGTTCAATTACAATTCGGGGGCGGTTTTGTCCCGTTTGCCGCTCGTCGGCAGAGGGAGGAGGAAGTCCCTTCTGTCGACCCTCGGCGAAAGCGAGGAGCACGGGAATAAGCGGAATCCGGGGCGCCTGCTCACTCGAGCCATTCAGGCGCAAGCACTCGGCGCGCCATTGGCGAGCCACTGCGTGGTAAATTAACCCGTATCCTTCAATATTTGTCTGGCTAACTGATTCCCCGCCTCAACCAAGGGATGAATCACAAAGCTCGCACCCAATCGAATCAACTCCCTTTCCTCTTCGCCGTAATAGCAGATGGTGCCGATCTGGCCCACGAAACCACGCTTTCTAAGCTGGTCGATGGCAGCCCCTCTGACTTCGAATGTCGGCACGGTGAGGATCACGCCTTTGACTCGATCAAGCGGCAGCCCGCTCCATAGCTCGCTATCCTCGGCATCGCCATAAACCACGCGCCGACCTTCGGCCAACAGACTTTCCAATACCGTGGGATCGGCATCCAGCCCTACCACGCGCTTCTCTTGTTTGTGCAGGGCCAGATAGGCGGAGCTGCCGGTACGCCCCATGCCCACCACCAACCATTCCGCGACACCGAAAGATTCGGGCAAGCGATCCGGATTACCGGCTTTCTTTTCAAACCTAACCAACACTGGTTCGACCCACGAAAACAAACGGTGAGAATAGCGATTCAATGGCGCGGCCACCGCCAGCGATCCAGCCACGGCCAGACTGATAATAGCCTTCCACTCCACCGGCAACAATTGAGCATTCACGACCGCACCCGTCGTAATCAACGCGAATTCGCTGTAGGTCATCAAGGCCAGCGAGGACACGAAAGCGGTGCGCGCGCGCAAGCCGGCGAATAGAAACAAGCCAAAGAACAACACACCTTGTACAGGCAGCAACAGCAAAAGCCCCAAGGCCTGCATAGCCTGTTCTCGGCCCGGCAAATCGTTTAGCCCAATTTGCAGAAAAAAAGCCACCAAAAACAATTCCTTCAAGCCCCAAAGCCTGTTGGCGAGCTCGTCAATCTTGGAGTGACCGGCCAGCATGATGCCGGTCAGCAAGGCGCCGATGTCGGCGGCAATACCGACACTTTCCGCCAACAAGCCGCCTGCCAGGGCCAGCGAAATGCCCAACAGCAGTTTCAGTTCCGAGGCTCGACTAACCGACAGCATGCCGTGCGCCAGCGGCCGTAACAGCGGCAACAACAACAGTGCCAAGGCCCAGGGCGTCGGCCGCTTGCCAGCGACCAAGGCCAACAGCCCGACCGCGACAATATCCTGCAAGATCAGAATGCTCATCACATCCCGACCATGGAATGTCGATAGCTCGCCGTTGTCTTCCAATACCTTGATGGCCAGCACGGTACTGGAAAACGCCAAACTGACGCCCAACACCAACCCTCCGGTAAGCTGCTTGTCCAGCCACAGAAATACCAACGCCGACATCACCGCCATCAATAGCAAATGCAGCCCGCCTACACTCAATACCTCCCGGCGTATCAGCGAACTGGGCTTAAGCTTTAAACCGACCGAAAACAGCAGCAATTCGATGCCGATTTCCGCCAAATGCCCGAGATTCGGCAGCGGTGCAACCTCCAAACCGTGCAGCACATAGCCTGCAACCAAATATCCCACCAAGGGCGGAAAAGACAAACGACTGGCAATCAGGCCGATCAGATAAGCCGTACTGATCCAAATTAATTCCATCATGGTTCTTTACGTATTAGCCTCGAAATATTGAAACAGATGGCCGCCCCGCCACGCCCATCCTTTGCGAAACTCTAAACAATCTGCCAGAATCAGCCACAAACCCGCACTCACTCTATCGCATATGATGGGCGCATTCCAGCCGCCGCACCGAGAGGGCTCAAGATGGCGAACCACTCCCACCAGCCACTTCTGATCGACGTCCTGCTCGATCCCAGCCGTTATCCGCATCCGGCTAAAACCGTGCGCCTACTGGAAACTCACATCTCTTGGGTGCTGCTGGCTGGCCGATTTGCTTACAAAATCAAGAAACCCGTCGATTTGGGATTTCTGGACTTCACCGACCTGAACAAGCGGCGCTTTTTTTGCCAGGAAGAAATTCGTCTCAACCGCCGCCTGGCGCCGCAACTATATCTGGAGGCGATCGCCATAGGCGGCAGCCAGATGCAACCGCTTTTCGGCGCTGAACCAGCGTTTGAGTACGCCGTCAAAATGCGGCGCTTTCCCACCGTCAACCTGCTGGACCGCCTAGTGACTCGCGACCGACTCACCGCGCAACATATCGACTCTCTAGCCACGACCTTGGCCCACTTCCACGCCAGCCTTCCGCCCGCCGATCCCGATTCGGCCTATGGCACTCCGGAAGCTGTTGCCGCCCCGGCGAGACAAAACTTTCTGAAATTAGCGGCATTGCTGGAAGATATTGACCAAGAGACGCTGAAAAATATACAGACCGCTAGCGAGCAGGAATTTTCCATCCGTCTACCCTTGTTCGAGCAGCGCCGTAAGGATGGCTTCATCCGTGAATGCCACGGCGATCTGCATCTTGGCAATATCGTTCTAATAAAGAACGTACCAGTCGCCTTCGACGGCATCGAGTTCGATCCCAAACTGCGCTGGATCGACGTCGTCAATGAAATAGCCTTTTTGATCATGGACTTGCAGCATCGCGGTCGCGCCGACCTGGCCTTTCGTTTCCTCAATGCCTACCTGGAATCCTGCGGCGATTACCAGGGATTGGGCGTGCTACGCTACTATCTCGGCTACCGCGCCATGGTCCGCGCCAAAATCACCGCGATCCGCGCTTCGCAAACAGCTTCCGATACATCAATGGCCGAATGCCGTAGTTATCTGACGCTAGCCGGCAGCAGCTTGCAAAAAGGCCGGCCGATACTGATCATCACCCACGGCTTGCCCGGCTGCGGCAAAACCACGGTTTCTCAGGCCGTGCTTGAAAAACTGCACGCCATCCGGCTTCGCTCCGATGTCGAGCGCAAACGGCTGTTCAAGCTAGCCGCGCTGGAAAGTAGCGGAGGCAGCATTTACGATCCGCAAGCAACGCAACTCACCTATGGACGCCTGCTGCACCTGACCCGCGAACTGCTCGAACTTGGATTTCCGGTGATCGTCGATGCGGCCTTTCTGAAACATGCCGAGCGCCGGCAGTTCGCTACTTTGGCTAGGGAAGCGCGGCTGCCTTTTATGATCCTTTCGGTTCGGACCGAAACATCCCTGCTTCGACAACGGATTCAACAACGCCTGCGGACCGGCAACGACGCCTCCGAAGCCGACCTTGCGGTGCTGGAAAAACTCCAAACTACGTGCGAACCCTTGAGGGCGGACGAAACATCCGTCACTGTCGAATTCATCAATAACGCCAGTGTCGCCGAACTTGCCAACCAAGCAATCGCGTGGGACAGGCTCAATGAACTGCTGAAACAGGAATAGTGGAAAGTGGTGAGTCGAAAACCAATTCCCACTCCTATACCGCTATCGAGCACCAAGAGACGACTCATTTTGGAAAGCTATTACATCCTAGGCCTAATCCCGGGCTTGCTGCTTCTGACTCAATAACATGACTTCGGCCCGACTACCGAGATACACATAGACTCCCAGGCATAACAGCATGAACGCGGCGGCTATCACCACCCAGACGGCCTCGACGATAAATTGCCCGGAATTTTGCAGCGCGGACTTGAATATCATCAACAAGGCTTCGATCGACAAGGCGATGATGATCGCGGCAATAAAACGGGTAATGGTCCGTCGCGTGGAGCTGTGTTTGAGTATGTCCTTGTATAGCAAGACTTCTTCTTCCAACGTGGTTTTGGCCAGATCGAAAATCGCCAGCGCCAAGGTCAGATAAATCACCATGCCGAAAGGAATCAGTTTGGCATCCTGCTGGGTGACGGCCTTGTATAAAATCTGTGCGCACTCATTGCCGGCCGCGTATAGCAAGATCGCCGCCACCGTGAACAAACCCAGCACGATCAAGGAATACACGCCCTTCAAGCCCGGCTCGAAATAGGCGCGCATCGTTTCGCCGCTGAGGAAATTCAGGGTTGCCGCCAAGTCAACATCCAAAACGATATAACCAGAGACGCTGCCATCCTTGTCCAAAACCTTACAACAGACCGACAAACATAATTCGTTCTTGATGCTGGACAGATAAGGCTCGGTAATCACCGCACCATCACTTTGCTTAGCCGCCAGATAATAAGGCCGCTTGCCACGGTCCACACCCGTGCCAATGCGCGGATGATCCTTATAGAAGCGGCCGGGAATATTACTGCTAACCTGCCTGCCCTCCGCATCTAGCAAATACAGAAGACTGACGAAGGGATAATAGCTACACAACGAATTCAAACTTTCGGTCAATTCGTCCTGGGATTGTTCGAATAATTTGCCGTCGGCAAAACAGGTGAGGATGGACAACAATAAGCGCTGGATGGCGGAGCGGTGCTCCTCGTAGCGCTCGATAACGACGATGGGACTCATTGCGGACATGATCGGATTAAAATTAGGTTGCGATGAAAACCGATCAGCACTTTTTATGCCGTGTTCGTGGATTCAAGGCTTTAGCCGCCTAATGGAGGTTGCGGTCGCCCGCTTTGCACCAAAACAGCTCACCAGTATTTTCAAACCCGATCGAATAAGTCCATTTGTTGAAAACCATGACTCGAGCCACGGCCGCGCAAGCCCGACAGCGTTACACCCAGCAAACGAACTTTTTTTTCACCAATGGCCGTATTTTTTAACAACTCGGTGACCAGTAGCTGAGTGCTTGAATTGTCGCTGATTGGCTGCGACAGGGTTTTGCCGCGGGTGACTTGCACAAAATTCTGGTATTTGATTTTGACGGTCAAGGTATAGGCTTCCAGATTTTTTTCCCGTAACTTGGCGAGCGTCTTTTGCAAAAGCTGCTGCAAATGCCGGGTAACTGTAGCTGGATCGGCTATGTCTTCTTCAAAGGTTGTTTCGACCCCTATCGATTTGCGTATCCGCCGGCCATTCACCGACCGATGATCAATGCCGCGGGCGATGTCATAATAATACCGCGCCGATTTGCCGAAATGCTGCTGCAATACCGGCAAAGGCTGCTGCTTCAAGTCTTTACCAGTCAGTATCCCCAGCTCATGCATTTTCTGTTCGGTGGCTCTGCCTATGCCATGGAATTTGCCCACCGGCAAGCTTTCCGCAAACTCGGCACCCTGTCGCGGCGTGATTAAATACAGGCCGTCCGGCTTGCCCAGATCCGAAGCGATTTTGGCGAGAAACTTGTTGTAGGAAATGCCAGCCGAAGCGATCAGATGCGTTTGCCGACGTATATCCTCTTTAATCTGTTTGGCAAGCAAGGTTGCCGAGCCTTGAAAAAGCAGACTGTGGCTAACGTCGAGATAAGCCTCGTCCAAGGACAGCGGCTCGAACAGCTCGGTATAGCGGGCGAAAATACTACGTATTATTTCCGACGCCTCCTGATATGCGGCGAAACGCGGCCTGACGAAAATCGCTTGCGGGCAAAGTCGATACGCATGGGATGAGGGCATCGCCGAATGGATGCCGAATTGGCGAGCTTCGTAGCTGCAGGTCGCGACTACGCCACGAGAATCGGGTTTACCGCCGACGATGATGGGTTTGTTACGGTATTTGGGATTGTCGCGCTGCTCGACCGCCGCAAAAAACGCATCCATATCGATGTGGATGATTTTACGCGGCGAGTCATCCATAAGGCCCTACTCTTTGCTGGGCAATTCCAGGTCGCGGATGAGGTTCCAGTCGGAAAACGGAAACGGCAACTGCTCGGTGCTGAAGGTCAGAAACAGCAGTATATGATAATGATAGGTCGCCAGATTACGGCCGAAATCGAGGATGTTCGGATTGGTATTGCCAGTCAGCAGCACGGAACCCACTTGCAACAAAATCACCAACCACAATAACAGCCTGACCATGCTGTCTATCACCGCATATATCAGCATCAGGATGATGCGCTTCCAGGTCTCGATCTTTTTCAGATTTTCGCTAATCTGCTCCTGCTGCATGGTTTTAACCTCTGTTCATTACGTCCCGCAAGTCAAGCGCGGCGGCATTGGCTCGGGCAATGTAGTTAGCCATCGCCAGCGAATAGTTGGCAAACATCCCGAAACCATCGCCATTCAGCACCACCGGACTCAGTGTCGGAGTCAATGCATTCTCCAAGGCCTGAATCATGTTATCCAGCGTATTCATGGCACGTTTATCCAGCAAAATATCGGAAAAGTCGTGTTTGATAGCCTTCAGAATATGTAGCAGTGCCCAGCAGGATCCACGTGCTTCGTAGAATACGTTATCGATTTCCATCCAAGGGGTTTGACCTATGGTTGGCATATTGATGTCGACCGGATTGGAAGGATCGCCATGAGTCGCGCCGGAAAATTTATCGGTACTAGCCGCCAGCCGAGTGTTGAGTCCTCCCAAGCGCTTGATCACAACTTCGGTGTACTGCCACAAGTTATCGGCCCGGGAATGAAATTGCGCGGCTCTCGAGGTGGCGGACGGATTTTGCAGACGCGCCATGTAGGCGTGGAGCGCCTCGACGCCTTTTTCGTATTCCGACTCGGTGGCGGGCAATGCCCAAGAATTATTCTCGAAGTAGAAATACGGTTCCGCTCGGGCCAAATCGGGGTCTTCCGCGGATTGTGACTGATCGCGCGCGAAGTGGTTGCGAAGCGCGGTGGTAGCATCGCGCAACATGACCAAGGCACCGTATTCGAAACTTTGGACGTTATCGCAAAACAGGCCGGGTGGCGCCACGTCGTTGGTCAGATAGCCTCCGGCTTTGTGAAGGATCACGTCGGCGATATGCGCCAAGGTGTTGGCATAAACATAACCAATCGGCATCTGGTCGGTGTGCGTCACATTCATCCGTTCAATGGCTTCATCCTGAACGTTGAATTGTTCGGGCTCGCGGCTCCACCATTCCCCCAATACCAGCATGATAACGACGACAATACCTACTAACGTACCGAAACCCCAGAGGATGCCTTTGGACTTTGCGTCTTCAAATGCGTATGAATTGTCTGACATGTGTTACATATCCCAGCTTGAGATTAAAAAGGACGAACCGACCGAATACCACCCATGTTAGCACGGATTATTAGCGCGAGCGCGCTTTCAGTGCAGATGCCGATTGCTTGCCGCTAGAGGCGGTGGAATCAGGGTTGGCGGCATTTGTACAAAGAAACCCTTGTTCCTGATACCGGCAATGACTTTGCCGGCGTCTTCACGAGCAAGTTTGCGTTTTGGGCTTAACTCCAATTCCATTACAAAAGCCAGACGACCAAAACTTTGCAATAAGGCTTCCGGAACCGAGGAAAAATCGTCGCGCTTATCGAGATAAAGGTACAGTTCGTCTTTTTTCAGACTCTTATAGATAAAACATTGCATGATATGTATTCCCTGCTAGCGAATGCTGCCAATTTTAGCGGTTTTTGTTTAGAATTTTCAGCCCAGTTTGTGTCGCCGCTTGTACAGCATGAAAAACCACTCAATCAAAACCGAAAATTTTTTTAGGGCCGCGTGTTATTTTGAAGGCTCGCTGGTGATCGTCGCCATTGGCCTAGGCTGGATAGCCGATGTCGACCCTTTCGCCAGCCTGATTTTTTCGGAAACCGCCTTGGCCGAAGGCCTATTGGCGACCTTGCCGTTGTTAATCCTTTTTTTTGTGTTGCAGCAATTGCCCTACACGGCGCTGCAAAAAATCAGATACCTGCTCCTGGAAACCTTGGGCCCTCGCCTTTATCGGCAACACTGGACTGATCTGTTAATTTTGGCATCCATCGCCGGTTTCTCGGAAGAAATGCTGTTTCGCGGCGTACTTCAGCCGTGGTTGGAAAACGCTTGGAATATGACGGCGGGGCTGGTTGCCAGTAATTTGATTTTTGCGCTGGTACACGCGGTAACACCTTTATATGCGCTGCTGGCGATGTTGGTTGGCCTGTATCTTGGGTTATGCCTCGACTACGGCGGTGAACGGAATCTGCTGATCCCCATGGTTATTCATTCGCTGTATGACTTCGTGGCCTTTGTCGTGATCCTCCGCAATTATCGTAACAATTTATGAAGCCTGGTTTAATGACACCACAACCTCGATTATCGCATGCCGACCTCGTTCCGCATTGGCTGGTTTGTGCCGCCTTGTTGGCGTTGTTAATCGCCTATAACATCGTCTGCCATGTTTGGGGCGGCGAGATAAGGATAAATCTCGACGAACCGCAAAGAATACTGATCAGAACCATACTCTATGGAGTGACGATCGTTCTGTTTCCGCTGGCCAATCTGTTACGACACATCCTGCTCAGGCTCAATCAAACCATGCCGGGAGACAAGCCCGCCAGCCAACGTTATATGCTGACCGTGGTGGTTACCTTGGCGCTGATCGAGACGGTCGGCGTTTTCGGTCTTTTGATGTTCATTCTGGGAGATGATTTCAATACCTTGTACATTTTCAGCGTGCTGGCCGCATTGGGTATTTTTTTGCATAAACCGAACCTGGACGAATATCTGGCGATCAGTCAGGCACTTAACGGCGAAAACAGCTAGGCCTTGCGGATTGCCGCGGCTATTTTCACTTTATGGGACGGGGGGTTAGGCGTTACAATGACGGGCTTATTTACGATTAGCCCTAGGTGTGATCATGCAAATCATTCAAGAAGCACTCACGTTTGATGATGTTTTATTAGTCCCCGCCCACTCCACCGTGTTGCCGAGAGAGGTTGAGCTAAAAACACAACTCACCAGAACGATCACCCTGAATATTCCCTTGGTATCCGCAGCCATGGACACCGTCACCGAAGCCCGATTGGCAATCGCCATCGCTCAGGAAGGCGGCATCGGCATCATTCACAAGAACATGACCGTTGAGCAACAGGCGGCCGAAGTCAGCAGGGTCAAAAAATACGAAAGCGGCGTGATCAAGGATCCGATCACCGTATCGCCGAATGTCACCGTGCGTGAAGTGATGGAACTGACCCGCGCCAAGAACATTTCCGGCGTACCCGTCGTGGACGGCGAAGAACTGGTCGGTATCGTCACTAGCCGCGATCTGCGTTTCGAAACTCGCCTCGACGAATCCATCCGTTCGGTGATGACCCCGAAAGAGAGGCTGATAACCGTCAACGAATCTGCCAACCACAAGGAGGCCATCGCCCTGCTGCACAAGCACCGCATCGAAAAAGTGCTGGTGGTCAACGACGCCTTTTTGCTGCGCGGCATGATTACCGTCAAGGACATTCAAAAAGCCAAGGATAACCCGCTGGCCTGCAAGGACGAGCAGGAAAGACTACGCGTCGGCGCGGCGGTCGGCACCGGCGCCGGCACAGAAGAACGCGTTGCGGCGCTGGTCGAGGCCGGTGTCGATGTGATCATCGTCGACACTGCCCACGGCCATTCGCAAGGCGTGCTGGACCGGGTGCGCTGGGTCAAACAAAACTTTCCGCAAGTCCAGGTGATCGGCGGCAACATCGCCACCGCCGCAGCGGCACGGGCCTTGGTCGAAGCCGGTGCGGATGGCGTCAAGGTGGGCATAGGCCCCGGTTCCATCTGCACTACCCGTATCGTCGCCGGCGTCGGCGTGCCGCAAATTTCCGCCGTCAGCAACGTCGCAGCCACCCTGAAAGGTACCGGCGTACCCTTGATCGCCGACGGCGGCATACGCTATTCCGGCGACGTCGCCAAGGCGCTGGCGGCTGGCGCGCACGCGGTGATGCTGGGCGGATTGTTCGCCGGCACCGAGGAAGCTCCGGGTGAAGTGGAATTGTTCCAGGGCCGTTCCTATAAATCGTATAGAGGCATGGGCTCGCTGGGCGCGATGGCGCAACAACAAGGCTCCAGCGACCGCTATTTTCAGGAAGAAACCGATCTGGTCGAAAAACTGGTACCGGAAGGCATCGAAGGCCGAGTCCCTTACAAAGGCAGCGTGCTGGCTATCATTCACCAGTTGTTGGGAGGCATCCGTTCCAGCATGGGCTACACCGGCAACGAGACCATCGCCGCGATGCACGAAAACGCCCAATTTGTCAGGGTCACCAGCGCCGGCATGCGGGAAAGTCATGTTCACGACGTGACCATCACCAAGGAAGCACCAAATTATCATTTGAATTAACCGATTCATGTAGGTTGGGTTAGCGAAGCGTAACCCAACGTATCAAGCCATCAACGGTGGGTTACGCTTCGCTAACCCACCCTACGCTTTTTTGAAGGCCCCACCCGTGACCAACATCCATTCCGACAAAATTCTGATTCTCGATTTCGGCTCGCAATACACCCAACTGATCGCCAGACGCATCCGCGAAATCGGCGTTTACTGCGAAATCTATTCCTGCGATTGCAGTAATGACGAAATCAAAAATTTCGCCCCAAAAGGCATCATCCTCTCCGGCGGCCCGGAAACAGTGACCAGCAGCGACACGCCGCGCGCGCCGCAAATTGTCTTCGAACTGGGTATCCCGGTGCTGGGCATTTGTTACGGCATGCAGACCATGGCCGAGCAATTGGGCGGCAAGGTCGAATCGTCCGACCACCGCGAATTCGGTTACGCGCAGATTCGCGCCCGTGGCCACTCCAAATTGCTTTCGAATATCGAAGATCACGCTTCGCCGGAAGGCTTTGGCCTGCTGGACGTCTGGATGAGCCACGGCGACCGGGTCGTCGAACTGCCCACCGGATTCAAACTGATCGCCAGTTCCGATGGCGCGCCAATCGCCGGCATCGCCGACGAAGACAAGGGCTTTTATGCGCTGCAATTCCATCCTGAAGTCACTCACACCAAGCAGGGCGGCCGGATTTTGAGCCGTTTTGTGTTGGAAATCTGTGGCTGTCAGGCACTGTGGAATGCCAGCAATATCATCGAAGACAGCATCAAGGCCGTGCGCGAAAAAGTCGGCAACGACCAGGTGATTCTGGGCCTGTCCGGCGGCGTCGATTCCTCGGTGGTCGCCGCCCTGTTGCACAAGGCCATAGGCGACCAGCTGACCTGTGTCTTCGTCGATACCGGCTTGCTGCGTCTACACGAGGGCGATCAGGTGATGGCGATGTTCGCGCAGCACATGGGCATCAAAGTCATCCGCGTCGATGCGGAACACCGCTATTTGAACGCCTTGTCAGGCGTCAACGACCCGGAACAAAAGCGCAAGATCATCGGCGGCCTATTCATAGAAATCTTCGACGAGGAGGCCGGCAAACTGACCGACGCCAAGTGGCTGGCTCAAGGCACGATTTATCCGGACGTGATCGAATCGGCCGGCGCCAAGAGCGGCAAGGCGCATTTAATCAAATCGCACCACAACGTCGGCGGCCTACCGGAAAACATGACCCTGAAACTGGTCGAGCCCTTGCGCGAACTGTTCAAGGACGAGGTGCGCAAGCTCGGCCTGGAGCTGGGCCTGCCGGCCGACATGATCTTCCGCCACCCCTTCCCCGGCCCTGGCCTGGGTGTGCGCATCCTCGGCGAAGTCAAAAAACAATACGCCGACTTGTTGCGCCATGCGGACGCGATCTTCATCGAGGAACTCTACCGTCACAATTTATACGACAAGGTTAGCCAGGCTTTCGCGGTATTCCTGCCGGTGAAATCGGTTGGCGTGATGGGCGACGGCCGCAAATACGACTACGTGATCGCCATCCGCGCGGTGGAAACCATAGACTTCATGACCGCCCGCTGGGCACATCTGCCTTACGATTTCCTGGACTTGATTTCAAGACGGATCATCAACGAAGTGGCGGGCATTTCCCGCGTGACCTATGATATTTCAGGCAAGCCACCAGCTACGATTGAGTGGGAATGATCGCGCGTTAGGCACCAGAAGGCATTAACTGGCAACAAATAACCAATAAGCCAATGTTTTCATGGGATTTTTTGTTTTTGTATTTGGCACTGTCTGGCAACTTTTAGCAGCGGGAAGCATCACTTGCGTGTGGTATTCAAGGTGGTATTATTTAGTCATGATGCCATGAGTGATAGCCGATACCATGCTGCTTGATTCTATGCTTTCATGGTATCAAAATGCTATAAATAAATGTTTTTATTGGTATTTTTACCTGTTTTTTTGGTGATTTTCAGTATGGTATCGAACTTGAAGAAGGATAAGGCTCTTGCTGACCGATACCAAGCTGCGCAACCTCAAGCCGAGGGACAAACTTTATAAGGTGAATGACCGGGATGGCCTATATGTGGCTGTTACCTCTGCCGGCTCCATCTCATTCCGTTACAACTATTCAATCAACGGCAGGCAAGAGACGATCACCTTTGGTCGCTACGGCGTTGGTGGCATCACTTTGGCAGAAGCCCGTGAGCGACTTGGTGAAGCCAAGCGGATGGTCGCCGATGGGAAGTCGCCTGCCAAGGAAAAGGCTCGTGATAAGGCGCGAGTGAAAGGGGCTGAAACTTTTGCAGCCTGGGCGGAAAAGTGGTTACGCGGTTACCAGATGGCCGACTCTACCCGTGATATGCGCCGCTCGGTCTATGCGCGAGAGCTGGAGGCGAAATTTGGCAATCAAAAGCTGACAGAAATCACCCACGAAGACTTGCGAGCGTTGACCGACGCCATTGTGGCGCGGGGAGCTCCGGCTACGGCGGTTCATGCGCGTGAGATTGTACTCCAGGTATACCGCTGGGCGATTGAGCGAGGCCAGAAGGTCGAGAATCCTGCAGACTTGGTGAGACCAGCGAGCATTGCCAGGTTTGAGCCGCGAGATCGTACCTTAACGCCTGAGGAAATCAGGCTGATGTTCCAATATTTGGGCCGTATTGGTACATCTCCATCGATTCGGGCAGCGGTCAAGCTTCTGTTGTTGACAATGGTGCGTAAAAGTGAACTGACCAATGCAACCTGGAACGAGATCAATTTTAGTGAAGCACTTTGGACAATTCCAAAAGAACGAATGAAGCGGCGAAACCCTCACTTGGTGTTTCTATCCCGGCAGGCCATGGACATCCTCATCGCCTTGAAAACCTTCTCCGGTGGATCGGAGTATGTTCTGCCGTCGCGTTACGATTCTGACGTACCTATGAGTAGTGCTACGCTTAATCGGGTCATGACAATGACTTACGAGCTAGCCCAGAAAGAAGGACAGCCGTTTGCCAAGTTCGGGCCGCACGATTTGCGACGAACGGCCAGTACCTTGCTGCATGAAGCTGGATACAACACCGACTGGATAGAGAAGTGTCTGGCGCATGAGCAAAAGGGAGTGAGGGCTGTCTACAACAAAGCCGAATATCGCGAGCAGCGAACCGCAATGTCGCAAGACTGGGCAGATATGATCGATGAGTGGACAGCTTAAGATAGCTATATATTCCGATCAAAACCACCACTGATTCCGACTTCAAAACCGCTAGGCATTCCGGTCGCAAAGCCGCCACCGGTTCTGATTCAAACCCAGCCAGATTTTGAACGCCTTGGATCGGCCAACTCCAGTCATTCGCCACTCACTAAAAACGATTTTTTGAAAGTCCGTTATCTGTCAGTCACGAGCCGTTCGCGTTATCAAGTTTTCGCCTGGCTTACATGGGTATGGCGGCGTGAATCAAGCTGGATTCAGCGAACAGAAGCATGAATACAATTCGTCCACTCTAGTGCTGAAAATGCACTAAACCTAAGGGTTTTGTTAACCCCGAACCCGAGCATGACATTTTTGTCATGCGACATTCAGACAATAGAAATACCATCATGAAAGTAGTAGATTCTGGCCAAATTTCTACCCAACTGATGCAAAATTATGAATACGTTATTACATATAATATGTATTGTATTAACAAAGTTGTAACTTTGTCATATAATAAGCTCACCTCACCGGAGAGCAATTATGACAATCGACGAACTTAAGAACCTTATCCAAGCCGAAGATGTAGAACTTATCCGATTTTACGGCAATGCTGGCTCATCCGGCAAAATGGTTTGGACAATCGCCGCCTACGGTAAGCCATCCGTCTATGCCTTTGGGCATTGCGTGATCAATTCTAGCCGAGACAAAAAAAACAAGGACTACACTAGCCTAGACCGCGCCTACAATGCCATTAAAGCCGCTGGCTACAAAGGCACCTTTGAGGTTGATGACGGCAGCATTTTTGCTCACAACGTACCACATTAACCCGCCTGTGGTGTAGGTGAGTACTCTCTTACAATATTCCACCCCAAACCAGCCACCGATTCCAATCGCAAAACCGCCACCAATTCAGATACGAATACGCCAGTAGTGAATGACGGCTTTTGGAAGTAGCGAACTGTCGCTATCGACCCAAACCGGCCTGTCCCGTTTCTCCAAACCGGCCAGTCAGCCAAAATCAGATTCTACGAAGGATGGCCAGAAAGCAGTCGTTGACGACCTCACCCAATCGGCCAAAACCGGCCGTTGACGATGTCAGCGAAATTTTTGATCCCTATCTACACCGAATGGCAGCTTTCTGGCAGGCAACCTTGAGTCGTCTTCGGCTCGACCATAACCCACCGATAGAGA
>JAJRDU010000134.1 GCA_028748685.1 Methylococcaceae bacterium | reverse complement strand
AGATCATCGACCGTCAAGTCGAACAACTGAACCGGCTGGTGGATGACATGCTTGATTTATCCCGTATCAGCCGTGGTTTGATCGAACTCAAGACGGAATCGTTGCCGATACGGGACTTCATTCTGCCGGCCGTTGAAACCTGTCAGCCTCTGATCGACGCTCGACGGCAGAAGTTTCGCCTTATGCTGCCGCCGGATGATGTGTGGGTAGAAGGCGACCGGATTCGACTGACTCAGGTAGTATCGAACCTCATCAACAATGCAAGCAAGTTTACTCAGGAAGGCGGGCACATAGGACTGACAGCGGAGCCGTCCGACGACTCTGTCTGTATCCGTGTATACGACAGCGGATGCGGTATTGACCCCACGGAGTTGTCTAATGTGTTTGATCTGTTTTACCAAGCCAACCGCAGCCTTGACCGTTCCCGAGGTGGATTGGGCATCGGTTTGTCTCTTGTCCACAATCTGGTGGCAAAGCATGGCGGCAAAGTGTTGGCATTCAGCGAAGGCCTGGGCAAAGGTAGCGAATTCGTGGTTCGTCTGCCGCAACGAGACCATCCGTCATCCACGTCGGTTTCTACGGCTTCGGGTCCAAAACCGACTTGGAGAAAACTCCGCATTCTGGTCGTGGACGACAACCTAGATGTAGCCGAAAGTCTCTCGCTGCTGCTGAAAACCGAAGGGTTCAAAGTGTGGACAGCTTACGATGGCCCGACCGCAGTGGAAATGGTAAGGGTCGAACACCCCGATGTCGTGCTACTGGACATCGGGTTGCCGGGGATGGACGGCTATTCGGTGGCACAAGAGATAAGACGGCGCCGTGAATTGGGCCAACCGCTACTGATTGCCGTGACGGGCTACGGCCGCACCGAGGACAGAGAAAAATCAAAAGCCGCCGGCTTTGATGAACATCTAATCAAACCGGTGGATATCGATACGCTACGAAAATGCCTGCTCGATCACCACCAGCTCCTTGTTGCCGTCGGCCCGCAAAATGTTTAAGTGATAGTATCCACAAGCCTCTCAACCTAATCGATGCGAATGCTGAATTCTCCTAGCTTACCCATCAGCTATTCCAGATTTATCTTGCCTAGGATTTCGTCAGAATTAACTTCCACTTATGGTTCCCATGCTCTGCGTGGGAACCTGCTCGGGGACGCTCCAGCGTCCCGAACCGCTGAGCGGTTCAGGCGGCATTCCCACGCAGAGCATGGGAACGATGCGCCCTGAGTGGGGAAGTTATTTTCAACCAAATCCTTAGAGTCGCGGCACCGGTAAGGCTCATGAGGCAGCCCTGAAATGCAATAGCAAGCCACGGATCATTGGCAGTGGCGCATCGGCGGACGGACGGGAAGCGTTGGAACAATTTTTGACGCCTATAGGCGTGGAGGACGTATGAATCAGAATAGTGCTAGCGTTTGGGAAAGGATCGAGCGCTTCAACCGGGGACGAGACCCCGAACGCCTGGCATTGAAGTATCGGGCCATGCGTCGCGACAGCTTTGCCTTTCTGCGCGGAACCGTTCATCTGTTTTATCAAGACTGGCCGCGGGATTCCCTGCTTAACGATGCGCCACTGGCTTGGGTCTGCGGCGATCTGCACCTGGAAAATTTCGTTAGCTACAAGGGCGACAATCGGCTGAGCTATTTCGACATCAACGACTTCGACGAAGCGGCCTTAGCGCCCTGTACCTGGGATTTGGCGCGATTTTTATGTAGTCTATTGGTCGCCGCAAAAACCTTGGACATTGAGCACCCGCAAGCTTTGCAGTTGTGCGAAGGCTTTGTCGATACCTATAGCCGGGAACTTGGCGAATGCAAGGCGCGCTGGATCGAACGGGCCACGGCGTCCGGCATGATTCGGGATTTGTTGAAAAACCTGAAACGGCGCTCGCGAGCCGAACTGCTGAAGGAACGAACCGTCAAGCGGCACGGCAAACGGATGCTGGACGTAGATGGCGGCAAGGCGCTACCGGCAAGCGAGGCCGAAAAGCAAAGCGTCACCGCGTTGATCAATGAATTTGCCGCCGGACAAGGCAACCCCGAATTCTTTAAGGTGTTGGACGTGGCTCGCCGCATCGCTGGTACAAGTAGTCTCGGTCTAGAGCGTTACGTGATCCTTATTTACGGAAATGGCCGAAATCAGCACTATCTGCTGGATCTTAAACATCAGCCGGGTTCGTCGTTAAAGCCCTATCTGCGCGCGCCTCAGCCAGATTGGCGTAGCGAAGCCGAACGCGTCGTGATGTTGCAGCGCAGAGGCCAGGCCATCGCGCCGGCGTTCCTTTCCGCGCTAACCGACGGCAAACGCTCTTTCCTGCTCAAGGAGTTGATGCCTCAGCAGGACCGCTTGAATCTGGAACTCTGGCACGGCAAGTTAAATCGCCTGGAAAAAGTCGTTCATGCCATGGCGGAACTAACGGCGTGGCAACACATCCGCACCGGCGGCTGGCAGGGTTCGGCGATTGCCGATCAATGGCAGGACTTCGGCCGGCAAAAATCTTGGAAACAGCCTCTACTGGATTATGCGCTGTCTTATAGCCGGCAAGTCGAGTCCGATTGGGCAAGTTTCAAGGCGGATTTTGCCGATAGTCTATAAGGGAGCGTCGGTTGAGTTATTGCTTCGGCTTCTCCGTGGCTTCCTCTTTCATTGGTGGAAAGGGCATGGAACTTTCCTAGCCACACCTACCGAGAATTCATGGAAAAACTAATCCAACGAGACAGCATTCGACCAACGAGATATGGATTGCTTGAAAGGTAGTCATCGGCCAATACCCGCCGTCGGGCTAACTATCCAATTTCAATAGTTAAGGCATCCAGTGACCTAGTTGGATGTCCGGTATTCGGCGAGCAAATTGACGGGCAAGATCGGCGAGCCTGTTGCGCACTACTTCATGAATCGATGTTGAATTATCGTTATCGCCCCATCAAATCCCTTGTGACTGCTGCGTTGTTATGATAGCGTTCAAGCTGCGTTGACGGAGAATGAACTCCAGATGACCTTTATCGGAAATCGCAAACCTTAGGTTTCAGCATTTCACATTTATTTGCCAGAAAAATGAGTGGCCAGCTTAATATAAGCTCTGCGGCATAGATTAATGGGACAAAACCAATCATCACGGGCACATCAATTTGGAGAGCAAACCCGGTCACGGTACCACATTTCGCAGACGCTTCCGGTCAAACACACTGAGGCGGCGCCTACATCCGTTTAATGATGATCGCAAAACTTCGCGTGGCCGGGGGGCGGATATTGGTCGAGACGGCATGAATTCCGCATTTTTCCATTTGACAAAAGTAGATCGGACTGTCGATGCCGATGAAAGATAACTTCAACATTACCATGGATCAGCTTCGGATCGGGTTGTATATCCACCTCGATCTCAAGTGGTTCGAGCACCCTTTCTCGTTCAGCCATTTCAAGATAAAGAACGAGGCACAGATCAAGACCATCCGCAGCCTCGGACTCAAGTCGATTCGTTACGATCCGGTCCTCAGCGATTTCAATCCGCTACCTGAAAAGACACAGCAGATACAGCAGGCACAGGAAGAAGCCAAGCCGGATATTTCGCCGGTGTTGGCGACCAAGCTCGCGCTGGTCGAGCGAATCCAGCTACAGCGAGAGGCGGCGGCGCGGATTGAAAATGCCTTTGTCAATTCCGCTAAAACGATTCACGACATCGAGAAAAACCTGTTTAGCATGCCGGCGGAAAACGTGCGCAAGGCGAGACAATTGGTGGACCAGATTATCGACTCGCTTCTTCCCACCCCGGAGCTTGCCATTCACGTCATGATAGGCAAGGCGGGTGCCGAGGAAATGTATTTTCATTCCTTGAATGTCACTATGCTTTCGCTGATGGTGGGGCGCGACATCCAGTTGCCCCAAGAGGTGGTCAGTACCTTGGGAATGGGCGCGCTTTTCCACGATATCGGCCATAAGGAGATTCCAGCCAAGATCCTTATGAAAAAGGACCCGCTCAATCAGGCTGAGCGCCATTTATTCGAAATGCATTGCCAGTACGGCGTCGACGTCGGCCAGCGGCTGGGGCTTACACCGGCTGTCTTGGCCATCATCCGCGAACATCACGAATTGTTCGACGGGACTGGCTACCCTAGCAAACTCAAAGGCGAAGCTATCGGTTTGCTTTCCCGCATTGTTGTCATTGCCAACCATTACGATGAACTTTGCAACCCGGTGAATATTAACGATGCGCTGACGCCTCACGAGGCTTTGTCGACGATGTTCGCCAAGTTGCGCAACAAATTCGATCAGAAATTGCTCCAGGTTTTCATCCGTTGTCTTGGGGTTTATCCGCCCGGCACGATCGTGCAGTTTTCCAATGGCGTGATGGGCATGGTCGTCACCGTCAATACCGCCAAGCCGATGAAACCGCTGGTGCTCATTTACGACGCGAATATTCCCCGGGATGAAGCGATTCTGGTGGACATGGAGCACGAAGCGGATGCGAATATCGCGAAGGCGATCAGGCCGGCGCAGGTTCCGTGGGAGATATACAACTATCTCAGTCCGCGCAAACGGGTGAGTTATTATTTCGATCCGAGCAAACCCGGACAGGAGCAAAGCGCCGGATGAACTGCCTCGAACATCTGATGATTGATTACAGCCAGAATATGATGTTGCTGGTTGAACCCGGTGAGTTGCGGATCATCGTCGCCAACCAGGTTGCAGAGAAGCTGCTTGGCTATTCGGAAGCGGAATTGCTTGCAATGGCCATCACGAATATCGAAAGTTCATTGCAAGACGTCTTTTATTGGGAAGACGTGCGTAACGGCCAATATCTCGATATCGAGACCCAGGATGGATTTTATCAATGCGCCGATGGTTCGATGCTGACGGTGACGAAATCCGTCAAGGTCGTTTACCATGAGGGGAGCCCGCTGCTTTTGATACAGGCCAGGGATGTACAGAACGAGCACAAGGCCGAGGATGCCCTGGCTCAAATATTGTCCCAACTGAGGGCCACGCTGGAATCGACAGGCAACGGCATTTTGGTCATCGATTGGCATGGCAAGATCGCCAACATGAACCGCCAGTTCAGCAGCATGTGGGGGATTTCGGACGACTTGCTGCTGGAGAGGGAGGAAACGGATATTCTCGAGTTCATTGCCGGGCTTGTCGTCGAGCCGGAAGCATTTCGTACCCGCCTGCAGGAGATCGTCGGCAACAGGGAAACCGAAGATATCCTTAGTCTCAAGGATGGCCGGATTTTCGAATGCAGATCGCGGCCGCAATATCTGGGTGAGCACATCATCGGCCGCGTCTTCGGATTCAACGATATCACCGAACACAAACGGGCAGAGGAAGCTTTGCGTGATTCCCGAGACCAACTCGAAGAGCAGGTGCAAAAGCGCACCGCCTCCCTGCAAATGGCGAATACGCAATTGCTGGCCGAGAAGGCCCGTCAAGAGGATCTCATCAGGCAACTTGAAGAAACCCAGATGCAACTGCTGCAATCCGAAAAAATGGCTTCGATTGGCCAGCTCGCTGCCGGAGTGGCCCACGAGATCAACAATCCCATTGGCTTCGTCAACTCCAACCTGAGTACCTTGCAAGAGTATGTCGATGGGATGCTCAGACTGCTGGCGGCTTACGAACAGACCGAAGGTACGTTGGTCAATGAGGCATTGCAAGATATCACTCATCTGAAGCAAGAAATCAATATCGGCTATCTGCGCGGAGATATCGGCGATCTTCTGGCGGAATCCCTCGACGGCTTGCAGCGAGTGCGGCGCATCGTTAAGGATCTGAAGGATTTCTCTCACGTCGGCGAATTGGAAAAGCAACCGGCGAATCTTGAATCGGGTCTCGATAGCACGCTTAACGTGGTTTGGAACGAAATCAAGTACAAAGCCGAAGTCGTCAAGGAATATGGAGGAATCCCTGAGGTCAACTGCATCGCGTCCCAACTCAACCAGGTGTTCATGAACCTTCTGATCAATGCGGTGCAAGCGATCGAGGATCACGGCCGAATTACGATTCGCACCGGCCATGACGAGAAAAATGTCTGGGTTGAGGTGGAGGATACCGGCAAGGGCATCAAGCCCGAACAGCTCGGAAAAATCTTCGATCCGTTCTTTACCACCAAGTCGGTCGGCATGGGCACAGGCCTGGGTCTATCGTTATCCTATGGGATTGTTAAAAAGCACAATGGGTGGATAGAGGTGAAGAGCGAACTCGGTAAGGGCACTTCCTTTCGTGTATTTTTGCCGCGGACTAGCTGACAGGCTTTTTGAGATATTGATTTGCTTTATAAGAGTTGAACGGCTGCTTTGTAGCCCTCCATTTCGCAGAATCTGGATTTGGCTGACTGGCCGGTTTGGAGACCGCAAGGGGTCGACTGTACTCAGTCAGCCTGGCATAAAATTCTAAAGTCTTACCTTACGGACGACTTATCGCAAGACGACCTGCAATGTATCCTACCAGCATGGCTTATTCGGCTTAATGAAATTACTATGCCTCATCGCGGTGTCTCCCCATATTGCCGGATTGATCTTAACCAAACCGGCCACACCACTTTCCCTTCAAGTCATACACCGAAAATGAGCATGGCGTCTGGTGATAAACTAAGCCCCAAAATAAAACCCAGTTAACAAGGAGAGCCGATTATGGCTTTGGTGTCATTGCGACAAGTTTTGGATTATGCGGCGGAACATGCCTTTGCCGTGCCTGCATTCAATATCAGCAACATGGAGCAAGTGCAAGCCATCATGCAAGCGGCCGACGCCTGCGATAGCCCGGTGATCATGCAAGGCTCGGCGGGCGCGAATCGCTATGCCGGCGAGGTGTTTCTACGCCATTTGATTCTGGCGGCCGTCGAACAATATCCACATATTCCGGTCGTGATGCACCGCGATCATGCGCCCTCGCCCGACATTTGCGCGCAAGCCATTCAATCCGGCTTCAGCTCGGTGATGATGGACGGCTCTTTGCTGGAGGACATGAAAACGCCCGCTTCTTTTGAATACAACGTCGACGTGACCCGCGCGGTGGTCAGGATGGCGCATGCTTGCGGCGTATCAGTTGAAGGCGAAATCGGCTGCCTGGGTTCGTTGGAAAACCTGCGGAATTCTGATCACGGCCAGTTGCTGACCGATCCGGACGAGGCCGTCGAGTTTGTCAAACAGACGCAAATCGATGCCTTGGCGGTGGCCATCGGCACCAGTCACGGCGCGTATAAATTCAGCAAGCCGCCTACTGGCGAAGTGTTGGTGATCAGCCGTTTGAAAGAATTACAGCAACGCCTGCCGAATACCCATTTTGTAATGCACGGCTCCAGTTCGGTGCCGCAAGACTGGCTGAAAATCATCAATGAATACGGTGGCGAGATTCCAGAAACTTACGGCGTGCCGGTTGCGGAAATTGTGGAAGGGATTAAATACGGCGTCCGCAAAGTCAATATCGATACCGATTTGCGCATGGCTTCCACGGGAGCCATGCGCCGATTCCTGGCTCAGCCGGAAAATGCGTCCGAACTGGATGCCCGCAAAACCTATCAAGCAGCCAGAGACGCGATGAAGGCGCTTTGTCAGGCGCGTTACGAAGCATTTGGTTCCGCCGGGCACGCTGATAAAATCAAAGCCATTCCATTGGCCGAAATGGCTCAACGGTATCGGTAACACATGGGGATGAAGCCATCGGCTCATGGCAAGACATCATGCAGGAAGAAGCCAATCACACCGTCACCCGGCTTAAGAATGGCGATAGCGCTGAAATCAATATTTCCAGGGAAATGAAGGCCGTCATTCAGAAGACCAGTGTTTACAGACCATCCAAACTATATTGTTGAGAATATGAATACGAGTATCGTTCAAACCCTTGCCAAACAAAGTCGAGTCGCGGCAAGCCAGTTGGCATCGACGCCTGAAAAGCTGCGTAATCTTGCGCTTTCGAAAATGGCCGACTCGCTTGAATCGGTTAAATCCCAGGTGCTTGAAATGAATGCCCTAGATGTGCTGAAAGCGCGGCAGGATGGCCAGTCGGATGCGATGATTAAACGGCTGACTATAGACGATAAAGTATTCCAGTACATGCTCTCGCGGCTAAGAAAAGTGGCCCAGACTCCTGATCCGCTGAATCGAGTGTTGGAAGGGCATACCAATCCCAACGGACTACGGGTTTACAAAAAATCGGTGCCGCTGGGCGTCATCGGCATCATTTACGAGTCCAGGCCCAACGTCACCACCGATGCCGCCGGCGTCTGTATTAAAAGCGGTAATGCCGTCATCTTGCGGGGCGGTTCGGAAGCGCTGCAAACCAACATGCTGTTAGCGGATGCCATGATTAAAGGCGCGGTAAACGCCGGACTTCAAGAACATGCGATACAGATCATCCGTACGCCGGGGCATGAGGCTGTCAATGAATTGCTGAAAATGGATGAATACGTGGATGTATTAATTCCACGCGGGGGCAAGGAATTGATCAAGCGAATTGCCGAGGGCACCCGAATTCCCGTAATCAAACATTACGATGGCATATGTCATCTCTATATCGCGGAAGACGCCGATCCAGCGCAAGCCGTCGATATAGCGGTTAATTCGAAATGCCAAAGTATCCAGGTTTGTAATGCGCTTGAAACGTTATTAATCGATAAAAAATGTGCCGAACAGCTATTGCCATTGCTACGGACGGCATTTGACTCGAATAATATCGAGCTGCGCGGTTGCGAAAACACACAAAAGATATTGCGGGATATTGCCCCGGCCTCGGAAGGCGATTGGCATACCGAATATCTGGCGCCGATTCTTTCAATAAAGATTGTTGACGGTATTGAAGAGGCTATTGGGCATATCAATTTTTATGGGTCGAAACATACCGATGGCATCGTCACACAAAGCCTGAATAGGGCTCAAAAATTTGAGCAGCAGGTTGATTCCGCATCGGTATTGATCAACGCTTCAACCCGATTGTCGGGCGGTGGCGATTATGGCTTGGGATCGGTAATAGGCATCAGCACGGACAAACTTCACGCCCGGGGGCCGGTTGGACCCGCTGAGTTGACAAGCTACAAGTGGGTCGCCTACGGAAACGGTCATTTGAGAAATTAGGTTGGGCGCTGTTGAATAAATCAGGCGGATCGCGCTAAAAAGCTCAAAGGCATACCGTAAGGACAGTTCAGAACCAATAATCCGCGACACATCGACCATCTGGCGGTAGGTCTTCGAAGCTCTTCAGCCCGTCGAAATGGTCAATGGGAATATGCGCCACGGCCTCCGGTTCCGTCAGCCGCAGGTTGACCGCGATCCGGCGGCGCCCCACATTGTCGTGTTCCAGCGATCGCCAGTATGCTACACAGCCACATACCGGGCAGAAATGAAACCCGATAGACTTGCCCCGAATGTAGGCTTGGGTCGAACCCGAGACATGAATGCCTTCGCCTTCAAAGCCATAAGCCCAAAGCACGCCGTAACGGCGGCAGATGGTGCAATTGCATGCCGTGGCCGATTCGGGTATCCCTTCGAACCGCCATTTGACTTCACCGCAGTGACAGGAACCTTGGATCATTTCAGTCTCCGTTTCGATTTGTCGAGCCCCGCCGGCTAGTGCCTCACATGCCGGCGGGGGTATTGGACCAATGTGCGAGACATGGTCGGTTTTATCCATTTTAATTCCGAACCGGCTCTACCGGTTATTTTCCGCCGTTCGCGAATTCTACGAATACTGGATTCCTTTGATATCGCTATTGTGGCCGCAGGCACTTCGGCAAAACTCCAGCTAGGCGCGCTTAACCCAAACTGGGAGGGGGGCCAGATTCGACAAATGTCTGGAGTCTTCCCAACGCTAAATCCCATTCCCTGCCAATTGCCTCCAGCGTCCGCTTCGCTTCCTCGATCTGGCTGGGTTCCAACTGCCAGAGTCGTTCCCGTCCCAGCTTCACGTCGCGCACCACGCCGGCATCGGCCAGCACCTGAAGGTGTTTGGTGACTCCCTGCCTGCTGATGTCAGTGTTAGCGGTCAGCTGCGCGATCGAGAAAGCGCCGCCCGCGCAGAGCACGGCTATGAGCTTGAGGCGCGTGGGGTCGCCCAATGCCGCGAAGACCTGCGCGAGTGATTCGGTCGATTGGGCGATCGCGGGCAGACCAGTATCGCGCTGGTCTGCCCCTTTTTCCTTGCCGCTAAGCGCTGGCATGGCGCGCAATGTTGTCGATTTGCACTTCCCAGCCTTGTTGGTGCATGCGGAACGCTTCCTGGCGGCGATATGGTGGCACATTGTCGAAGCCGGATTCCACCACCGTTAGCAGCGTGCCATTGCCGGGCGTATCTTTCAGCGTGAAGGTCACCAGCGTCGGCTGCTCTTTCGTGTAATCCACTGCCGGATCGACGGCATAGGGGTGCCATCGATAAGAGAGCAGATCTTGCGGTTCGATGCGCTCGATGATCACGTCGAACCACGCGTGCTCGTGGCCGCAAATGGTAATCTGCCCACGGGCACGCTGCCCTGGCGCGAAGATCTGGCCCTTGAGGTTCGCGCCGAACCAGGTGCCGAATTCCTCGGCGTTCGAGAGGGCGCGCCACACGCGCTCGCGCGGTGCGTTGATAACGATACTGCGTTCGATGCTGCCTGTGTCCGAGGTAGTATTCATATTCTGTTCGCTCCTGGTGTCTGGTTTCGCCGCGCGGCTGCCGATGCAAGTTCGTAGGGCGTGCCGCCGCCGGTCTCGACGACGAAATTGTGCTGGTAATGGATCATGAGTTGACTCCATATAGGCAATCAAATGGTTGCGTGTTGAAGTATGAAACCGCATCCTGAAAAAAGCAACTGTTTTGTTGCATTATATTTTTAGGTTGTAGGTCGCGTTGGGATCGGGTCTTCCCGCTCCGCTTTGCGGGTACTGTGCAAATTACATTGCAATTCGCGCGGACGCAGCGTTTCTGATTCAATATACGATTTTTGATTCGAGACAATTGAATATGGCGGAAATTACGGTTTTATCGGCATTGGCGGGCGGGTCTATCATCGGCCTGGCTTCGGCAATGCTGCTGTTTAAGCATAATCGGGTAGCCGGTATTTCCGGTATTGCCGCCGGCATTCTGCCACCCTGGAACGCGGAAAGCAGCTGGAGGTTGTGGTTTCTGCTGGGATTGATCGTCAGTGCGCCGCTCTATCGGCTGACAATCGGTTCGATACCGGTGCGTCTCGATGCGCCGCTCATGGTGCTGGCCGCAGCCGGATTGCTGGTCGGTTACGGCACGCGGCTGGGCGGCGGTTGCACCAGCGGTCATGGCGTTTGCGGCATCGCTCGGCTTTCAGTGCGCTCCATCGTCGCGACCCTGGTTTTCATGCTGACCGCCGGCTTGTCGGTTTATCTGGTTCGCCATGTATTTTAAGTGGTGTAGACATGGCTAAGAGTATTTTCGCGTTTGTTTTCGGTTTGATTTTCGGCCTGGGTTTGATCGTCGCCCAGATGACCAACCCCGGCAAGGTGCTGGCGTTCCTAGATGTGGCGGGGGACTGGGATCCCAGTTTGGCACTGGTGATGGCCAGTGCCTTGCTCATTCTGGGCGTGTCGCAGCGTTTGATTCGTGTATCTCCCGAGCCGGAATCCGATGACGAACAGCAGCTATCAGCTTGTGATAGCCCGCAAGCCGGAATTGATGCCAGGCTGATAGCCGGCGCGGCCATCTTCGGCATCGGCTGGGGCTTGTCGGGTATTTGTCCGGGGCCGGCGATAGTCGGTTTGACGAACGGTTTGCCTGGGTTTTATGTGTTTGCCGGAGCGATGTTTGCAGGATTTGCGTTATTTAGATGGGTGCATGGCGGACGGTGATCGCCTTCAAAAATCGTCGTTCCGGCATGGATTGCCGGAGCCGTGGGCCGCGAAGCGAATCCAGGATTCATGAGAGGGTTGGGGGCGTACCCGTTTCTAACCAGGTACGCCGAGCTTTCGGCCAAATTAATTCAGTCTGAAAAATTTGACGGCAAGTCCCTGTACCGATCCAAACACTGATAAGACTCGGCGACCGGCTTGCAGGTGATGAACCCCTGATGAGTGTTCAAGGCTTTGCCGAAGCCTGGATCGTCCGCCAAGGCCGTAAGGCCTTTGTCGGCAAGCTTCAGCACATAGGGCAGGGTGGCGTCGGTCAGGGCCAGCGTCGAGGTTCTAGGGTAAGCGCCCGGCATGTTGCTGACGCAATAATGGATCACGCCATGTTGGACGTAAACAGGGTCGGCATGCGTGGTGGCGTGGGCTGTTTCTATGCAGCCGCCCTGGTCGATGCTAACGTCGACCAGCACCGAGCCCGCTTGCATGGTTTTGACCATCGCTTCGCTGACCAGATGCGATGCACGGGCGCCGTGCATCAGTACCGCGCCAACCAGCAGATCGGTATCGAGCAGATGTTTGGCGATCGCCGCTGGTTCGGAAACGAAAAACTCGATTTCCTCTGAAATCTCGCGGCGCAATCGGGCGCCGTTTTCCGCGAACAGCCCGGCCACCACTACATTGGCCCCCAGACCAATCGCGGTTCTGGCGGCGTGCGAACCGACCACTCCGTCGCCCAGTATCAATACCTTGCCGTGGCGTTTGCCGAGCACCGAGCCCAACATAACGCCCTTGCCGCCCTTGTAGGCCGCCAGATAATGACAGCCCATTTGCACCGCCATGTTGCCGGCCACCGCGCTCATTGGCGCCAGCAGCGGCAGTCTGCCGTTGGCGTCTTCCAGGGTTTCGTAGGCCACGGCGCTAGTCTTGCCGCTCAGTAAGGCTTCTGTCAGCCCCCAGGGCACGCCGGCCAGATGGAAGTAAGTAAAGACGATCTGTTGCTTCAGATATTGATATTCGGGTTCCGTTGGTTCCTTGACCTTGATCACCAGTTCCTTGTCCCAGGCTTCCGTC
>JAJRDU010000133.1 GCA_028748685.1 Methylococcaceae bacterium | reverse complement strand
GCCGGACGGCGTCCTATTCGGCAAGAATAAGCGTTAGGGGGTGCGGCATGATGCCGCATCCCTTTAATTTTTTGGAAAAAGGAATTTTACTTCCACTGCCACTGTCTGCAACGCTAGCAAGCGGCAACCCGATTGCCCATCGCCGGTTTCGAATATCCAACTTAATTTCATTCAACGAAGGAATCAACCATGAAAAACCCTGTTGCCGGCAACATTCCCGCCTCGGAAATCACGCCCCGCGAATTGTTTTACAATCGCCGCCGCTTCATGCAAATGGCTGCCGGCGCTTCCGCTGCATTCCTGGCATCCAAAGTTTTCGCTACCGAAAAGCTATCCGCCGGTACATCATCGGCATACGGCTTGACCGACAAGTTGACTCCGTTGGAAGACGTGACACGCTACAACAATTTTTATGAATTCGGCACCGGCAAGGAAGATCCCGCCCGATTGGCCGGCAGCCTGAAAACCCGTCCCTGGACATTAAGCCTGGAAGGCGAAGTCCATAAACCCAAAACCTTCGACATCGACGAACTATTGAAATTGGCGCCGATGGAAGAACGCATATACCGCCTGCGCTGCGTGGAAGCCTGGTCGATGGTGATACCCTGGATAGGCTTTCCGTTGTCGGAACTGCTTAAAAAAGTCGAGCCCACCAGCAAAGCCAAATTCGTCGAATTCATCACGCTGCACGATCCCGAGCAAATGCCCGGACAAAAAACCACCGTGCTGGAATGGCCATACCGCGAAGGCTTACGCATCGATGAAGCCATGCATCCCTTGACCCTGCTAACCTTCGGCTTGTATGGCGAAATGCTGCCCAATCAGAACGGCGCTCCGCTGCGCATGGTGATTCCCTGGAAATACGGTTTCAAGAGCGCCAAGTCTATCGTCAAGATTCGCCTCACCGAACAACAACCCGTCACCTCGTGGATGAAAGCCGGCCCTAACGAATACGGCTTTTATGCCAACGTCAACCCGGCCGTCGACCATCCCCGCTGGAGCCAAGCCAAGGAACGCCGCATCGGCGAATTTTTCAAACGCCCTACCCTAGCTTTTAACGGCTACGCCGATCAGGTTGCACCACTGTATGCCGGCATGGATTTGAGCAAATATTTTTAATGAAAGCCATCGACGACAGGACTCTGACCAGACTTAAAATCATCACTTTCTTGCTGGCCTTGTTGCCGCTGGTCAAATTGATCGTCGGCGCCTTCCAAAACAACTTGGGCGCCAACCCCATCGAAAAAATCACCCACATCACGGGTTTCTGGACATTGACATTCCTGCTGATCACGCTCTCGGCCACGCCGCTACGTCATTTTTCAGGCTGGTCTTGGCCGATTCGGCTGCGGCGCATGCTGGGCTTGTCCGCTTTTTTTTACGCCTGCCTACATTTTCTAACCTATCTGATACTAGACCAGTTTTTCGATTGGCCCGCCATCGCCCAGGACATAATCAAACGGCCCTATATCACCATCGGCTTCCCGGCCTTCGTGCTGCTAATTCCACTGGCAATCACCTCGAACAACGCGATGATCCGCAAACTGGGTGGCGCACGCTGGCGCCTGCTGCACCGGCTGATTTATCCGATCGCGATCGCTGGCGTGGTGCATTTCGCCTGGCTGGTAAAGAAGGACCTGACCCAACCGTTGATTTTTGCCGGATTACTGGCCTTATTACTGTTTGCGCGCCTGAGTCACTGGTAACCGAATCAATTCAGAAAAATCAGGCGGCCTGCGCGTAACCGACTTCCGCCTCCTGCTCCTGTTCCAGCAAACTATCCAGCAACACTTGGCTATCTTCCAACCAGCGGACTATAGCCAATTGCCCTTCCGCGTCTTCCACCAGCGCAGTGCAACTCTCCACCCAATCGCCGCAATTGGCGTAGATTTTACCGAACTCCATCTCGTTGATGTCGGCATGGTGAATGTGTCCGCAGATCACGCCATCAACCTTACGCTTCTGCGCTTCCAGGCTGAGGATGTGCTGGTAATTATCCATGAAGCTGACGATATTCTTGACCTTGTGTTTCAAGAACGCCGACAGCGACCAGTATTTGTAACCCAGCCGGGTTCGAAGCGCGTTGAACCAGCGGTTGATGAACAACAATACCTCATAGGCCTCGCCGCCGATATAAGCCAGACTCTTATTGTGACAGACGATGCTGTCGAATTCGTCGCCGTGCAGGATCAGGAACTTTCGGCCGTCCTTGCCGGTATGCACGGCGTTAAGCTGAATATCGACGCCGTTGAAATGCATGCCGGCATGCTTGCGGAACAACTCGTCGTGATTGCCGGGAATGTAAACCACCCGCGTGCCGTTCTTGGCCTTTTTCAGGATGCGTTGCACGATGTCGTTGTGCAGCGTCGGCCAGTAAAAGCCGCTCCTGAATTTCCAGCAATCAATGATGTCGCCGACCAGATACAGATAGTCGGATTCGCTGTTATCCAAAAAATCCCGCAAATATTCGGCCTTGCAACCCCGGGTGCCTAGATGAGTGTCGGAAATCCAGATCGAACGATAGTGCAGTTTCATAATATCAACTCCCATGAGCTTCACATGGGATGCAGCATAACGGCCGATTGTTACAGCTCATTAACATTTAGATGACATTTTCATGAAGGCCGCCGCGAGTGAAAAACGGCGAAAGCGAGTCACATAACTTTTTAAAATCAGCCAATTGCATAGAATCCGCCGTTCGACGCCAACAAAAAACACGGCAACTTCATCAGCAGTGCCGTGGACGGATAGGTTGAAAAGGGCTTGGAAAAGCTGGGAGATATGCAGGCAGCAAATTGTTAGCTGGCAATCAGCCGAATAAAGCGGCGGCCTGGCTGGGTTTCGCTTTGTGCTGCCTAACCCGCGCTAATCGCGAAAAACAAATTCGCCATAATTATGCGGAACGGATGCGCGGGGCGAAGCGAGCCCCCGTCAGATTGATGCACAGCCCCGCAATAATCAGCATGGCGGCCGCGACTTTCCACGGATAGAGCGGCTCATCCAACACCAGTGCCGAACTTGTGAAGCCGAATACAGGCACCAGCAAGGTAAACGGCGCCACCGTCGCCGCCGGATAATGGCTCATCAGCCAACTCCACGCCGCGAAACCCAACAGGGTTACCGGATAAACGATGTAGCCAACGGCTCCAATAGTGAGCCATGAAAGATGGGTGATGACGTCGAGGTTCCAGGCATTGGGCTCCAGGAAGAATGACAGCAGCAATAGTGGCGGCCAGGCAACGAGACTCCCCCAAACCACCAGTGCCAGCATATCGACTTTACCGAGTTTCTTGGTCATCAGGCTGCCAATCCCCCAGACGGCCGCGGCGGCCAGGATTAAACCTAAGCCCAGAATCGAGACGTCCCCGCCGATATTGACCGCGACCAGCCCTAGACCTAAAAAAGACGTCAAGGCGCCGATAATTTGCCAAACCGACGGCTGCTCGGCCAGAAATACCACGGCCAGCGCGACCGTGAAAAATACTTGAACCTGAAGCAATAAAGAAGCTAGGCCCGCCGTTGTTCCGGCCTGCATGCCGGAAAATAGCAGTGCGAACTGTAGCGTGAACATCACCCATCCGAAGGCTATCACCTTACGAAAAGGCACGGCTGGCCGCTTGATAAACAATACGGCCGGGAATGCGGCGAGCAGGAAGCGGATCGCGCAAAGCATGATAGGCGGAATTTCCTTGAGGCCCATCTTGATGACCACAAAGTTGAATCCCCAAATGGCCACTACCAATACTGCCAGTGCTATGTGACGTAGATGCATTATTACTCTTTGATTCAGCGCTTCGAATGGGGACCAGTAACCTATATTGCCGCCGGCCAGAGCGGATAGGCTGGTAATTTTCGGCTGTTGATTTTATGAAGTTATAGCCGGCGGGTTTCTAATCGCGATTTAAGGCTGCCGCGGCATCCTGCTCGTGTCCGGCCAGATGCGCATCGCGCGGCGGCAACACGTCGGCGACCACTTCCAGGCTTTTCCAGGCTGGTGCCGGCGTTTCGCAATGCGCTTTCGGCACGAATGCCGACTCTTCGACCAGGGTCATTTTGTGGATATAGCGCGGGCAATTGGGGAACATCTCCCTCAACTGCACCCGCACGATCAATTCCGCTTCGGGCCAGTTCGCCAGCAAAGGATCGTCGTCCTGGATAAATGCGCTGCCCTTGACGC
>JAJRDU010000132.1 GCA_028748685.1 Methylococcaceae bacterium | reverse complement strand
CTCAACACATTGTCGCCATCCTGCAAGATATACGATTCGGATCGATTGAAATAGTGGTTCATGACGGGCGTATCGTGCAGATCGATAAACACGAAAAATTTAGAGTCAAAAACGATTCGGCTACCCATTAACCGTGTCCACCGAAAAATCGGCGATACAAAAACATAAACAACTAACTGACCGGACCACCGGAAGTAACCGTGATTAACACTAATTGATTACCTTAATTTCCACTCGAAAGGTCAAACATGAAGCTACAACTTTTCAAAACACCCACCAAGGCGCGGCTGGCGGGCGCGTTGTTGTTATTACCGCAATGAGTCAATGCGGAGGACTACTACCTAAACACCAACGGTTATCGCGTCGAGCCGGAGACCGATGCACCGAGCTATGTCCGCAAATTGAGCAAAACTCAATTCGAACAATTTCGAGACATTGACTGGCTGGATGTGGGCCTGGATTTTCGGAGCCGTTATGAATATCGCGAGAACGATTATCGGCCCACCGGCTCCCGTTTCAAAGCCGAGCCCGACAATATCTGGTTGCTGAGGACCCGGAGTTATCTCGGCATCCATGACATACTCGATCCCCTGCGCTTCGCGGTGGAATTCCAAGACTCGCGCAGTTACAACAGCCTCTATGCGAAAACCAATTCCGAGGTCAACGAATTCGAGTTGATCCAGGGCTATGGCGAATTGTATTTCGAGAATGCCTTGGGCCATAACCGGCCATTGAGCATTCGGGCCGGCCGACAAAGCCTGGAACTGTTGGATCGACGCCTGATCGGTAACAATCAGTTCCGCAACACCACCAATAACTTCGAGGGTTATCGGGTGCGCTTCGGTAAGAAGCAAAATAATTGGGACCTGGATACCTTCGCGTTGCAACCGGTTGATCGCATCATGAACGAGTTCGACCAGCCCGATGAAGACACCTGGATTTATGGCGCCGTACTCAGCTTGAAGCAATGGTCGGAATTCATCACGATTCAGCCTTATTTCCTTGGTCGTAAGCAAGACGGCGATCCCACAAACGGGGTCGAAGCCAACCGTAAACCTGATATGGATATCTATGCGCCGGGTTTACGTGTTTATGGTTTGCTTTGGGATAGCGGTTTCGATTTCGATGCCGACTTCAACAAACAGTTTGGTAGGTTTGGTAGTCGCGCCACAAATTCCACAACGCAAACGCTACAGCAACACGATGCCATCGCTTACTCCTTGGAGTTGGGTTATTCCTTCGATCATGACTGGAAGCCTAGAGCCAGTTTGTATTACGGCTATGGCAGCGGCGACAAAAACTCCGGAGATAAATTAAATCAGCGTTTCGATACCTTTTATGGTTTTAACCAGCCCTGGTCGCGCAACGATTATTTTTCCTGGGATAACATTCACGCCCCCAAGGCACGGCTGGAGTTTACGCCCTATAAGGATGTGCAAATCGATACCGGCTATAACGCCTATTGGATGGCTAGCGATACCGGAGGCTGGAATCGCGCCGGTTTAAGACGTGCCAATGGTGAAAGTTTCTTGGGCCATGAGTTCGATATCCGCCTGCGGCACAAGCTCAATCCTTACGTGGACTGGAGCCTTAGCTACGCCCGCTTTACGCCAGGCGAGTACACCACTTCTCAAGCGGGTGTGTCTCAAACAAACGGCTCATCGGCAGTACCTTTTACCTCTGAGCCCAGCAACTTCTTCTACTTCGAAGTCTCGCTGAATGCCTTTGGTGACGGTAAGCCGAAATACAAATAATCAACACCAACGGGCAAGGGATCGAGTCTTCCTCGATCTTTGATCAAACTTGATCCTTTGCCTGTATTTACCCCTACGTATCTCAATTAAAGATATATAAATCTAAATATATCGTTATTTATGGCATCAAGAGTTGTTTAGACTGTCAGCCATCAACCCATTCGTTCAATTTTTTACCCATTTAGACTTCAACTCAGGAGGAGTCATGCAAGTAACAAAAACTGTAAAACCACTGCTGTTCGGTTTAGCTCTATTGCTCAGCGGTAGCGCCTTGGCGGATAGAACCATACTCAATGTATCCTACGACCCGACGCGCGAGTTCTACCAAGAGTTTAACAAGGAATTCATTAAGTACTGGAAAGAAAAAACCGGCGAAGACGTCAACGTCCAACAATCGCATGGCGGTGGCGGAAAGCAAACTAGAGCCGTGATCGACGGCCTGGAAGCCGACGTGGTCACTCTAGCCTTATCAGGTGACATCGATCAAATCGCGGAAAGAGCGGGTCTGTTTCCCAAAGACTGGCAAAAACGCCTGCCCAACAACAGCCTGCCTTATACCTCGACCATCGTGTTTTTGGTGCGCAAGGGCAATCCTAAAGCCATCAAAGATTGGGACGATCTTGCCAAACAAGGCATCTCGGTAATCACCCCCAATCCCAAAACCTCCGGTGGCGCCCGTTACAACTATCTGGCCGCTTGGGCATTTGGCGAAAAAAGTTATGGTAGCAAGGACGCCGCCAAGGATTTTGTGAAAAAAATCTTTAAAAACGTACCGGTACTGGATTCCGGCGCGCGAGGCTCGACCACGACCTTTATCCAACGCGGCATCGGTGACGTATTGATCACCTGGGAAAACGAAGCCTTTCTGGCCCTGAAAGAATATGGCGCCGGCGAATATGAGATCGTCGTGCCGCCGGTCAGCATCAAGGCCGAAACCCCGGTGACCGTGGTGGACAAAGTCGCCAAGAAAAATGGCAATCTGGACTTAGCGGAAGCGTATTTACAATACCTGTATACGCCAGTAGGCCAGAAACTGGTGGCCAAGAATTTTTATCGACCAGCGCATCCTGAATTTGCCGATCCAGAAGACTTGAAACGCTTCCCAAAACTGGATTTTTTCACCGTCAACGATCAGTTCGGCGGCTGGGCCAACGTGCAGAAAGTGCATTTTGACGATGGTGCCAACTTCGATCAAATCTACACGCCATAATCCATCCTGTTAGCGCGGGGCGTTGGCAATGCTAATTACCCCGCGTTTCACCTGACCGAGAGGTTGGCGTGCAAAAAACGGATGAGAGATATAACACCGCTGTTTTTTAACTTAACCCAAGATCAACTCCATGCCACAAAGCCACATCATGCCGGGATTCCGTCCGGCGCTCGGTTTCACCCTGTTTTATCTGGCGCTGATCGTATTGATCCCGCTCAGCGCAATGCTGCTGAAAACCCTGCAACTCAATCTGGACCAGTTCTGCGATATTTTGACCAGCCGGCGGGTGTTGACTTCATTCCAGGTCAGCTTTGGCGCGGCCTTGATAGCGGCTGCTATAGCGGCCGTATTAGGTTCAGTGATCGCCTGGTGCTTGGTACGCTACCCCTTCCCCGGTAAAAAAATCTTCGATGCCTTGATCGATCTGCCGTTTGCGTTGCCGACCGCCGTGGCCGGCATCGTGTTGGCAACCATTTACGAGCCCAAGGGCTGGATCGGCAAATGGGTGATGGAGGCCATCGGCGTCCAGATTGCCTACAAACCGCTGGGCATCGTGTTTGCGTTGATCTTTATCGGCCTGCCCTTCGTGGTGCGCACTATCGAGCCGGTGTTGCAGGAATTCGATAGCGCGATGGAAGAAGCCGCCGCCAGTCTCGGCGCCAATCGTTGGCAAGCCTTTATCGAGATAATACTGCCTAACATCCTGCCGGCGGCGATCACCGGTTTCGCGCTGGCGTTTGCCCGTGGTGTCGGCGAATACGGCTCGGTCATCTTCATCGCCGGCAACATGCCCTATGTCTCTGAAATCGTGCCACTGCTGATCATCACCAAACTGGAACAATACGACTACGCCGGCGCCACCGCCATCGGCCTAATCATGTTGGTACTGTCTTTTGTATTGCTGTTATTGATTAACGGCCTGCAATGGTGGATGCGTCGCCGTAACGGTCAATTATAAGAGGAATCGATATGAGCGCCATGAACCCTAGTTTTAGCCACCGCGCCAAGCCGCTGACCTTGAACGACTCGGCTTGGGTACGTCATACCCTGGTTGTTATCAGCCTGCTAACCATAGGTCTGTTTTTGATTTTGCCTTTAGCCACAGTGTTGATCGCGGCCTTCGCCAAAGGCTGGTCGACTTACGCGGCCAGTTTATCGGAACCCGACGCCTTGGCCGCCATGCGGCTGACCTTGTTGACGGCCGCCATCACCGTACCGCTGACCACCGTGTTTGGCGTGTCGGCGTCCTGGGCCATTGCCCGCTTCGAGTTTCGAGGCAAAAACCTGTTGATCACCTTGATCGACTTGCCGTTCTCGGTATCGCCGGTGATTGCCGGCTTGATCTATGTGCTGATCTTCGGCGCCCAGGGCTGGATAGGCCCATGGCTGTCCGATCACGACATCAAAATTATTTTCGCGGTACCCGGCATCGTGCTGGCCACCCTGTTCGTGACCTTTCCGTTCGTGGCCCGCGAATTGATACCCTTGATGCAGGAAATCGGCCACGAAGAAGAGGAAGCAGCCTTGTCGCTGGGCGCCAGCGGCTGGCAGACGTTTTTCAAGATCACCGTACCCAACATCAAGTGGGGTCTGTTGTACGGTGTATTGCTCTGCAACGCCCGGGCCATGGGCGAATTCGGCGCGGTTTCGGTGGTATCCGGCCATATCCGTGGCCTGACCAACACCCTGCCATTGCATGTCGAAGTCAGCTACAACGAATACGATTTCGTCGGCGCCTTTGCTAGCGCCTCTTTATTGGCGGGACTGGCGGTGGTAACGCTGGTCGTAAAAACCTTCCTGGAATGGAAGCAAAAACAAGATTTAAAGGCGGCAAGACAAGCCGCCGAATGATGATAAGACCACGAATTTTGCGAGAAACGTCATGAGTATTACCTTACATAAGATCAGCAAACAGTTCGGCACTTTTAAAGCGTTGGACAACATCAACCTCGAAATTCCCGAAGGCGAATTGGTCGCCCTACTCGGTCCTTCCGGTTGCGGCAAAACCACCTTGCTGCGCATCATCGCCGGACTGGAGCAAGCCGATCAAGGCGACGTATTCCTGAAGGGCGACAATGTCACCGATCAACCCGTGAAGAACAGGCAGATCGGCTTCGTGTTTCAGCACTATGCCTTGTTTCGGCACATGACCGTATTCGACAACATCGCCTTCGGTCTGCGGGTCAAGCCGCGCAAACAAAGGCCTAGCGAAGCCCAGATCAGGGACAAGGTGCATTCGCTATTACAACTGGTGCAACTGGACTGGCTGCATGACCGCTTCCCGGATCAACTGTCCGGCGGGCAGAGGCAACGCATCGCCTTGGCTCGCGCGCTAGCGGTAGAACCCTCGGTATTGTTACTGGATGAACCCTTCGGTGCGCTGGATGCCAGCGTACGCAAGGACTTGCGCCTATGGTTGCGGCACTTGCACCATGAGTTGAATGTCACAAGTATCTTCGTCACCCACGATCAGGAAGAAGCGATGGAAGTCTCCAGCCAGATCGTGGTGCTCAATCATGGCAAGATCGAACAAAAAGGCACGCCCAGCGAGATTTACGATCAACCCAAGAGTGATTTCGTGTCGCGTTTCATCGGCCAGACCAATGTTTTTCATATCGAAGACGACGATCACGGCTGGCTGAAAAGTACCGGCATCATCGTTGACGATCCCAAGGGCATCGTCGCCCATGTTCGCCCTCACAACATCAGCGTCGAAAAAACCGCCGATCCAGCCAATTCTCCGGTATACCTGAAGGATTGGCAACACCTCGGCGGCACGATACGCCTAGAGTTGCAACGCAACGGCAATCACAGTCCGGCGACAACCATTTACGCGGAAATGCCCAACGAGCAATTCAAGGAATTGGCCTTGCAAAAAGGCGAGCACGTCACGCTGAGAATCAAACATGCGCATTGGTTTAATTGATCGAAATTTTCCGAAACACAGGAGTGTGCAACCATGAATTTCAGCCAGCTTGAATTATTACGCCTGCTTGAGGAAACCGATTTCAATCTATCCAAAGCGGCGGAAAAAATGAGTGTGGTGCAATCCGCCGCCAGTCGACAAATTCAATTGCTGGAAGAAGAGCTGGGTTCACCCCTGTTGTTGCGTCATGGCAAGAAAATCGGCGGCTATACGCCGCTGGGCGTCAAACTGATGGAAGAAGTCGAAAGCATCGACTTGGCGCGCCGCAATATGCAAACCATTGCCGATGATTACCGGGACAATCGTAATGGCACCCTGCATATCGCCACCACCCACACCCAGGCCAAGTATTTCCTCCCCACTCCGATCCGAAATTTTCGCCTTAAATATCCCGGCATCAAGATCTACATGGTGCAATCTTCGCCCGGCGAAATCATCGACCTGCTCCATCATCACCAGGCCGATCTCGCCATTTGCACCGAGAAGCTCGATGCCGACGAAAAATTGGTCATTACGCCTTGTTACGACTGGCACCACGTCGCGGTCGTCCCACGGAATCATCCCTTGCTCGAAGGTGACATTACCCTCGAGCGCTTGGCATCGTTTCCAGCCCTGACCTATTCGCCGGGTTATACCGGACGCTCCAATATCGAAAAGGCTTTCAATAGCGCCGGACTGGAGTTGGATATCACCCTCTCGGCGGCCGATTCGGACGTGATAAAAACCTATGTTCGCCTGGGGCTGGGTGTCGGCATCATCGCCAGCACTTCCTACGAACCCGATAACGACAATGACTTGCAAGCGCTCGACTTGTCGCACCTTATCCCGCGGTCCAGAACCAAAATAGCCTACTTGAAACAGCTCTATTTGCCATCCTATCTGCGATATTTTATCGGTGAATTGCTGTCTCATAAAATGCAGACTCGAAACTAACTGTAGATTAATCCTTGATGGGCGTATTAAGCCGAGCATTTGCGCAAGCTAATTTCGACGCAAAAAAGCCGTCGCATCATTCCGAAGCGACGGCTCACAAACCGCTGTAAAGCCGCCTTATAGGCAAATCTTCACGAATCGGTATCGAGTGACGGCCGCAGTTCCGTTGCAATGGCATCCATGGCCGAATCGATGTCCATCATCGCCGCCACGCCGTCGTCCAGAGTTTGCTTTACCTGATTCATCGCCAGTTGTTGCCGCAGGTCCTCGGCATAAAGCTCCTGCTTGATTTCGGCCTTAATACCTGCAACCGTGCCACGCGCCTTGCCCAGCCAAAAACCGGCAAGACGCGCTACTTTCGGCAGTTTTTCCGGCCCTATCACCAGCAAGGCCACCAATCCGACCATCAGCAGCTCCGAGAAACCCACGTCAAACATAAGCCGGTTAGACGCTGGTTTGTTTTTGCTGGATGCCAACGTCATTCAGCACATTGTCCTGCTGATCAACCAAGGCATCGCCCTGCTCGCCATCCTTCATCGCATTACGAAAGCCCTTAATCGCATCGCCCAGATCACCACCCACGGTTTTCAGGCGTTTGGTGCCAAACACCAGAATGACGATCGCTAAAACCACCAATAAATGCGGAACACTAAAACCCATTGTCTTCTCCTCTTTTTCTGAAAAATCATTATGTTCATAAAATGTCTTTCCAAGAGGAATGAACTGCTCGGAAAGACTTACGCTATATTTAGCTACCGGCTGTCTCGGTTGCCAACTGGGGTTCGGGAACCGCTCCACTGCTAACGGTGCGTCTTTTCTTGGGCGTAAAAGTTTTCTTCAGCCGCCGCCAACCGATGACCAGCGAACTGGCGCCGAGCACCAAGCCGAATGCAACCCAAACCAGCATCCAGACATCCCAGATCGGCCGGTAATGAAGCCAGCCGAAATCCCAGTGATGCAGTGCCGAATACAGCCAGCGGTAAACCCGGCGGCTACGATCCAACTTGGTCAACAAACGGCCATCCTCCGGATCCAAGTAAATCCGGGTGCCGGCGTCATCGCCAAGTTGAACCAGTACCACCGGCAACGGTTTTTCCACCAAGCCTTGATGATGTCTGGGATAGTAATAACTGTCGTATTCCTTCAACACTTCCTGGCTTTCCACTTCCACATCGCCGGCTAAGCGTTGCACGGCGGCCAATATAGACGCTTCGCTGAACTGAGCCCCGCTTTGCTCGGTCGTTTGCGGCAAGCGTTGTCCATCACGGGTAGTGGCTAATAGCAGCGCTTCGCCACCCAAACGCCGCCAACTCAATTCGACAACATTGCTAGCGTTGCCCGCCATGACAGTCAACGGTGCGGGCCGCCAATTGCGGATAGCCTCCGGCAATTCGGCGCCTAAATAACGGCTCAATTCCTCTTTCGTATAGTCGCCGTTTGAAAACCATTTCCCAGGATTAGTCGAGATAAAGCCGCTGAGCGCCCAACACAGCGCCACGCTGCCGCCGATCAAACCGGTCCAGAAATGCCATTTGAACCAAAACTCCCTATAAGGTTGGGTACGCCCTTCCGAATAAGTCTTTTTGCCACCAAAACCGGGCCGCCAGCGCAACCAGCCGATAATCAGACCGGTCAGGCAAGCGATGGTGGCAAACAATCCAGACCATAATTGCACGTCGTGACGAATCTCGCCAAAACCCAGGGAGTCCAAAGGTTTGAACAAATGCAGCCAGTTGCCCGCATAGTAAAACGCCCTATCGATACGCGAAGAGGCATGCAAGACTTCGCCGGTACGCGCCGAGATCAACAACTCGTCGCCGTCGCCGACCGCAACGTGGTGGAACGGCCGTAAGGCATCCTGATTGCGCAGAATGATGGGGGCATCGACCGACTCCAGGTAACTGGCCTTGACCGCATCGCCATCGTTATTGGTTTTAAACCAGTTTTCGGCAATTTGCAGCGCCTGATCCGCCGATATCTCATGTAGGGAACCATCGATTGCCGACAGGGCATAACGTTGACCGCGGGTATCCTCGACCAACCACAAAGGTTCGCCGAGACTACGCACCAAACGGGCGTCGGCTATGCCCAGCGGAATTTCGGCGCCTTTTTGCTTGGCACCACCCTCACCCATCGCCGGGGCCTTGGCTTTGCGTGACGCGGCAGCGGCCTTGCGAGCTTCGGCACTACGATCCCACGCTTCGCCCAGGCTCAACCAGCCGGCTTCGGGGGCCAGGCTTTCGGCATGAGCGAGCTGCTGGCTGCGATTCTGCGTAGTCGGCGTGGCATACATAATCACCACGCCGGTAAAAAACCAGACAAACATAAACAAGGCCAGCCCTATGCCTAACCAGCGATGGACCTCGTATAACAACCAATTCAAAAACTTCATCGTTGCCCTCTCAAACGTTCAAAATTGAGGAAATAGTTAAATTTAAATAACTCTTCATTTCAGCCTCCCCCCTTTTCCATTCCTTATTCATGCGCCTGCTTTGCCGGTGAAACGCCGGCCCAACTGATCGGCCAGCAAGTACGGCTATCGCCCCAACTTTTACTACAACCCGGAAATATAATTAGCCAAGGCTTCGATTTCATCGTCGCTCAGCGACTTTGCCACCTTGTTCATCGCCGCTTGCGGACTGTTTTTTCTGTCGCCCAGTTTCCAGTTGACCAGTTGCGTGCGCAAATAAACCTTGCGCTGCCCACCGATCACGGGATAAATCACGTTATCGGCAATCTTGCCCTTGCCGCTTTCGCCGTGGCAACTGGCGCAAGCTGGTATCTCCCTGGCTTGATCGCCGTCGGCGAACAACTTCTCCGCCAGTGGATAGTGACCGATACTGCTGCCTTGCATGATTTTCTGACTGGCAAAATAAGCCGCTATGTCGGCCTTGTCGGCTTCACCGAGGTCCGCCGCCATGACCGTCATGGTTCCGTGCTGGCGCTCGCCGCCTTGAAAATTATCCAACTGCTTCATCAAATAGCCGGCAAATTGACCGGCGTGATTGGGTATCCTGGCATCGCCGCTATTACCGTCCGTACCATGACATTCCAGGCAGCGTTCGGCGTCGGCCTTCTGTTTACCTATGGCCGGATTGCCGCTTCCGAAACGTTTCAACGCTACATCACTGCCCTGTTCGGCAATCACGGTCTTGGCCGATGCCAGCAAGGCCAAGGTTCCGACGGCCAGCCAGGCGCTTTTCCTCCCTCGCCTAGTCAAGTGTCTGTATTGGCTGAACTGCGGTTTATTGGCCGCATCGATTTTGCAAATCGCAGCCCAGTTGGACAATCGCATCCTCAGTTCGCCTTTTGTTGCCCTGCCGCGAGCTGTTGCACGGTTTCCAGTGCCTTTGCCACATTTTCCTCCGGCTTCACACCGCCCACGGTAGCGGCAATTTTGCCGTCGCTAGTAACGATAAAGGTGGTACGCTCGGCAAAACCGTGATTGATTTCGACGCCACGGCTATCGGTCTTGCCGGGCGTGGCTTCCCGCACCGTTAGATCGTACGACTTCGTAATCTTGCCGTCGGCATCGGAAGCCACCGGGAACTTGCTGGCGCAATAATTGGGATCGGCGGAAAAATCGTTTAGCCTTTCGATATTGTCCAAGGACACACCTACGATGGACGCACCGGCCTCCGCGAACTTGTCATGATTGACCGCGAAACTATGCGCCTGAATATTGCAGCCCCCGGTGTAAGCCGACGGATAGAAGTACACCACTACCGGGCCTTTTTTCAGCGCGTCCTGCAGCGAATAGCTAAAAGCCTTGCCGGCCAAAGAGGCTTGAGTCTGAAAATCCGGCGCCGGATGGCCTTCCGGCAAGGCGGCGATCGCCGACACCGCCAGCAGATTAGGCAGCAAAATTTTTAAAAAAAGTCGTTTCATAGTCATTCCATTAAAGGGGTTTATATTTATCGTGGCAGGCACCGCGGCATTGTTTGGAAAAATCGTTAGCGGCGCTGGCAGCGGTATCGAAATCGCCTGCCGACAGCGCGGCTTGAATATTCGTCGCCTTGTCCTGATATTCCTTGGAGTTATGCACCGCATCGGCGGCATCGCCTCGTTTCTCAAAATAGCCCTCGACCAGTTTGAACTGTCCCTGCAATTCCTTGGCTTGAGTCGCCGCAGTCGCCGCATCCTTGGCTGCTATATTGTTCTGCACCTCCTGAATCTTGGTCTCCACATCTTTCATCAATTCCTCGAAATCGAATTCGGCCTCGGCAGAGACCACACTGCTGCCGAGTATCAACAGAATTCCGAAAAAATTAACCGTCTTTCGCATATTTCTAGCCCTGTAACGGCGTCTAACACCGCGTTGAATCATTTTTAAGGGCATCTTAAAAAATTCCCTCTCCGTCAAAAGAACTCAAACCGAATACTGTCAATCGAAGCCACACGCCGGCCAGCGGTGCGAATAATCTGGAACCCCGAACCACCCCGGCGTCTGGAATCCAATGCACCCTGACGAAACAATGCTTACTTAATTTCAACGTATCGCAAAAACCCGCTTGATGAAGAAGGAATTTTTTAAAGATGCCCGCAACTGTTTGAATTTACCTTGCGCAAAACCAGACGCCTCGCCCGAAAGCACAAGGCTTCCGGGCAAGGCGTGTTTCGCTAAGCATCTGAATCAGGTAATCAGTTCCTTGATCACCTTGCCGTAAACCACGGTTGGACGTTCGGAGCGGCCCTGATACTTGTAAATCAGTTTCAGGTGATCGAGTCCCAACTGATTCAGCACCGTCGCGTGCAAATCATAGGTATCGACCTCGGTGCCCTTGACGGACTGCACACCCAACTCGTCGGTACCACCGTGGGTGTAACCGGCCTTGACACCGCCTCCCGCCATCCACTGGGTGTAACCCCAAG
>JAJRDU010000131.1 GCA_028748685.1 Methylococcaceae bacterium | reverse complement strand
CAAACGTTCCTTGGCATCGGGAATATCATGCTCGGCCATCGCGGCGATTTTCGAATCGACCGTAAAGCTTACCATCGTGTCGTGCAACTGCCGAGTCAGGCGCCCGACTTCCTTGAACAGTTGGGTTTCGCGTAAACCGGCAATCTGGTCGAGTATTTCGTCGGCCTTTGCTTCGTCCCCATTTTCCAGCGCCGCAACCAAGTCTCTGGCCGAACTCAGAAGATCAATTTTCATAGTTATCTTCCCGTGCCTCAGCCTTCGATACGTTCAAAAATCTTTTCGATTTTCTCTTTTAGGGTCGCAGCGGTAAATGGCTTGATCACATAACCGTTGACACCTGCTTGTGCCGCCAGAATGATTTGCTCGCGCTTGGCTTCGGCAGTCACCATCAATACCGGCAAATTGGCCAAATGCGGATTGGCTCTGACAGCCTTCAACAAGTCTATCCCCGTCATACCCGGCATATTCCAATCCGTCACCAGAAAATCGATCCCACCTTTTTCAAGAATCGGCAAAGCGGTCTTGCCATCATCGGCTTCGACCGTGTTGGTAAATCCGAGATCTTTTAACAAGTTTTTTATTATTCTGCGCATTGTTGAAAAGTCATCAACAATCAGAATCTTCATGTTTTTATCCAAGGATAATCTCCACCCAGATTACTTTATCAATTTAGGAGCCAACTGCTTCCAACAGCGAAAAAACGAAAAACTCCTGTAATATCGGCACATTAGCTTTTTTGCCCATTATCTTTTCCTTCCAACCAATCCGCAAGCCTGGCCCGTAGCCGCAACATGGCATGACTGCAGATCTGACTGACCCGCGATTCGCTAACCTCGAGAACTTTACCGATCTCCCGAAGATTCAGCTCTTCGTCATAGTAAAGCGAAATAACCAGGCGCTCCCTGTCCGGCAATTCGGCGATGGCTTCCGCCAAGGCTTTTTGAAAATCTTGCTGAACCAACAACTCTTCGGGTTGCTCCGTAGTGGCATATACACCTTCGATCAGTCCGTCTTCACCCAGAATAAGCTCTTCGACGCTGAAGGTTTTACACGACAGACTGTCCCGCAGAATGTGATTGTATTCGTCGATGCTTATGCCCATGTGCTTTGCCACTTCGCTATCCTTGGCATCGCGCCCGAGCTGATTCTCGACTTCTCGTATCGCTTCCGCAACCATCCGCGCCTTCTTATGCACCGACCTTGGCGTCCAGTCGGCACGGCGCAACTCGTCAAGCATCGCGCCACGGATACGTATCCCGGCGTAAGTCTCGAAACTGGCACCCTGACCGGCGTCATAATGCTTGATCGCCTCCAGTAATCCCAGCATGCCCGACTGCACCAAATCATCCAACTGCACGGTATCGGGCAAGCGGCCCATTAAATGATAGGCAATGCGTTTGACTAGCGGTGCATGCTTAACCACCAATTCGTTGGTGGCATGGGCTTGCATCGCAGCATACATTGCCGCTCCCGTCATGCGGCATTCTCTTTGGCGCTATACTGAATCATGCGCTCGACAAAAAACTCCAGATAGCCGCCGGCTTGCGGCTTGATCGGCCAATGATCGATTTTTCGCGCCAGATTTTTAATTGCCAGCGCCGACTTGCTTTGCGGAAAGGCTTCGACCACCGGCGTCTGTTTCTGCACCGATTTTTTCAGATATTCGTCCTGAGGTACCGCACCGACAAACTGCAGGGCCACATCCAGATAACGGTCGGTCACCTTGCTGAGCTTATTAAACAGCGCCTGGCCGTGCTCGGCCGATTGCACCATATTGGTAATGATATGAAAGCTGTTGAGCCCGTAATCCCGGTTCAGCAATTTGATGTAGGCATAGGCGTCGGCCAGCGAGGTCGGCTCGTCGCAGACCACCACGATGATTTCCTGACAGGCGCGGGCGAAGTTGACGACGCTGGCGGAAATACCGGCCGCGGTATCGACGATCAACACATCCAGGTCGTTGTCGATTTCGCTAAAAGCACGGATCACGCCAGCTTGCTCCACACTGCTCAAATCGGACATGCGCTGAATGCCGGAAGACGCGGGAATAACCTTCAGGCCGGCGGGCCCCGTCATCATGATTTCCCTGATGGTTTTCTCGCCATTCAAGACATGCGACAGGTTAAACTCTGGAAACATGCCCAATAAGATATCGACATTAGCCAAGCCCATATCGGCATCCAGTATCGCCACCCGCCGCCCCGCCTTTGCCATGGCCACGCCGATATTGACGGACAAATTGGTTTTTCCGACTCCGCCCTTGCCGCTGGTAACGGCAATTACCCGCACTGGTTTCATTTGTCTCATTTTTCGTATTCCAGCCGCCTGGTCGAATGGCTTATGCATAATTTTCCGCCAGCCAATCGCCTTGGTTTAACTCGTCATTGTAATCGTTTTCCACGTCGCAACTTGTCACACACTGCTGTATCAAGGTTTCCGCCTCGGGCGCGTAAATATCCTCGGGCACCTGTTGTCCATCGGTGATAAACGACAATGGCATGCGCCGCTCGATAATGGCCGATAATGCCATGCCCTTGCTGACCGCCTCGTCGAGCTTGGTAAGTATAACCGCTTGTGGCTCTAATATCTGGAATGCATCCATAATCTCCATCACGGATTTGTATTGACTGGTAGCGGACATCACCAGATAGGAGCGAATCGGCAAATCGTCGTGTCGCAGGGTTTGGATTTGCTCTGCGAGCCGCATGTCGCGCTGACTCATGCCGGCGGTATCGATCAGAATCAGCCGCTTATCGGCGCAATCATGGATATGGCGGCGCAATTCATCGGCATCGTTGGCTACCTTGACGGTTACGCCGAGTATCCTGCCATAGATGCCGAGTTGTTCATGGGCGCCAATCCGGTAATTGTCGGTAGTGATTAAAGCCACGTCACGGCTGCCGTGCTTGAGGATGAACTGGGCGGCAAGCTTGGCGATAGTAGTGGTTTTGCCCACGCCGGTAGGCCCCACCAAGGCGGCAATCCCGCCGCGTTCAAGCAAATCGTCGTCGGCAATCGGCACGATCTTGGCCAACATCTCCCGCGCCTTGACGATCGCGAAATCGGACTGTTTATGGCTACCCAGACGATTGGCGATTTTGGTCGACAGCTTTATGGAAAAACCGCTTTCAACCAAGCATTTCAATAACTCTTCCCGCGCTGGTTGGATACTTTGCTGCGGCTGACTGGCAATACCTGATAATTTGCTATCCAGCAGGCTTCGCAAATCCTTCATTTCCTTGCGCATTTCATCCATGAACTTGTCCGCGGATACCATTGACGTCGCGGGTTTTGCGGGTTCCGTCCGCGGCTTGATTTTCTGTTCGCCCGCGGCCCAGGCCGGCTTTTCGGGCAATTTGATTTTGGGTATCTCTGTTTTTTGAGGCGCGACGCTGGCGATCTGCAATTTTTCGGCATAACCAATGTACTGATCGATATTACGGCGCACCGGACTTTCTACCTCATTACCGCGCTTTCTGGCGCTGCTGAGCAGATGTGCCGGTTTTTTGTCGGTATCGAAACCCGGCAATTCCAGTTTTTTAGGCGTCAATTTTTCTTCTTCGCGTTGCTGCTGAAGGTTTTTGTGTATGACTTGCTCGTCAAAATCGCGGGCCGCGACGATTTCAACGCCGCCATCCACCGAGCGGTTGGACATGATCACCGCATCGGCACCCAGCTCATCTTTAACCATACGCATAGCCTGACGTATATCGGCTGCAAAAAAGCGTTTAATTTTCATTGCGCATCCTCACTATCATTATGTACGCTGGCCTACCGTCGAAATCACCTTGATCTGCCTATCCTGAGGGATTTCGTTATAAGCCAACACGTGTAACCCGGGAATGGAATGACGGACGAATCGGGCCAACCAAGGGCGAATGAATGAAGACACCAGCAATACCGCTGCTTGACCTTCCATCTCCATTCTTTGCGCACTTTCCTCTAATGAATTGTGCATTTGTTCCGCTAATCCTGGTTCCAAACCGGCACCGCCATCACCCGCCGTCTGCAATGACCTATGCAATATCTGTTCCAACCCTGGATCGAGAGTAATCACCGGGATCTCCATCTGTACCCCATTGATATCATGGACAATTGAGCGCCCAAGCCCCGCACGTACCGCCGAGGTTAAGATGTCCGGATCTTGACTCTTGACGCCGTACTCCGCCAAAGTTTCGGCGATACTGCGCATATCCCGGATCGAAACCCGGTCCTGCAACAAGTTTTGCAGCACCTTGACGACAATGCCTAGAGGCAGGATTTTCGGCACTAAATCCTCGACCAATTTCGGCGCCACCTTGCTCAAATTGTCCAACAATTGCTGAGCCTCCTCGTAGCCGAATAGCTCATGGGCATTGCTTTGCAGTATATGGCTGAGATGGGTCGCCACCACTGTACCGGGATCGACCACGGTGTAGCCCAAGGTTTGGGCGTGATCTCTCAGTGTCGGCTCGATCCACACGGCATCCAGGCCAAAGGCCGGATCCTTGCAGGCATTACCTTGTAGCGTACCGAACACACGTCCCGGGTTAATCGCCATTTCTTTCTCGGGCATAATGTCCGCTTCGCCCACCGTGACACCCATCAGCGAAATGCGATAGGCGGTCGGCGACAAATCCAGATTGTCGCGAATATGTACCGAAGGAATTAGAAAACCCAATTCTTGCGACAGTTTTTTGCGCACGCCTTTGATTCGAGTCATCAATTGTCCGCCTTGATTTCTATCCACCAGCGGGATCAAGCGATAACCGACTTCAAGACCGATGGTATCGACCGGCATCACGTCGTCCCAGCCTAATTCCTTGATTTCCGCTCTCGCTAATTGTTGCTGCGGCGACACGATACGCTCCATCTCCAGCGCTTTCTCCTCTTCCCGCTTGCTGCGCCTATCAAGCAAATAAGCCGCCCCAACCAGTGATAGCGACAACAGGATAAACACAAAATTGGGCATGCCGGGAATGATGCCCAGCAAGCCCATGACCGCGGCAGTCACCAACAAAGTTTTGGGGTCTTCGAATAATTGCGAAGACAACTGTTTGCCGATATCCTGCTTGCTGCCTCTGACACGGGTCACCACCATCGCCGACGCCACGGATAGCAACAGGGATGGAATCTGTGCCACCAAACCGTCACCGATGGTCAATAACACGTAGACATTGGCGGCATCGGCAAAGCTCATACCGTGCTGGCCCACGCCTATCGCCAAGCCGCCTATCATGTTGACGAACAGGATGATGATGCCAGCCACCGCGTCGCCGCGCACAAATTTGCTGGCGCCGTCCATCGAACCGTAGAAATCGGCCTCCGCCGCGACTTCCTCGCGCCGCGCCCTCGCCTCGTCCTGATTGATCAAGCCGGAATTGAGATCCGCATCGATCGCCATCTGCTTGCCGGGCATCGCGTCCAGAGTAAACCTGGCACTGACCTCGGCAACACGCCCCGCGCCCTTGGTGACGACCACGAAATTGATGACCACCAGAATCGCAAATACCACGATACCGACGGCGAAATTGCCGCCAATTACGAACGAGCCAAAGGCTTCGATTACCTTACCGGCCGCATCGCCACCCTCATGCCCTCTTAACAACACCACCCGCGTCGAAGCAACATTCAACGCCAGACGCAGTAGGGTCGACACCAGGATCACGGTCGGAAAGGCCGCAAACTCCAGAGGTCTCATGGTATAGATCACCACCAGCAGGATGATCAGCGAAAAGGCGATATTGAAGGTAAAAAACAAATCCAGCGCGAAGGGTGGCAACGGCAATATCAATAGCGCCAGCAACATGACAATCAGCAATGGCGCTCCTAGCCCCATGCTGGTCAAGACTTTAAATGTCTCTAGAATTTTTTTGAAATCCATCGTTCGGCTCTTGCGGATTATTGCCTGAACTCGTCCGGCACTTGCACATCGCTGGGCGGCACCGGTTTGTTCCAGCCTTGTTGACTGGCGGCTCTCAATTGAAAAACATAGGCCAATACCTGCGCGACCGCCAGAAACAAACCGCGCGGAATTTCCTGATTCAATTCAGTGGAATAATACAAGGCCCTGGCCAATGATGGCGCGGCGACCAGCGGCACCTTGGACGCCATGGCTAGGTTGCGGATTTGCGCGGCAACCAGATCCGTACCCTTGGCAACCAACAGTGGCGCACCGCTGCTGTTTTGGTCATATTTCAAGGCCACCGCAAAATGAGTGGGATTGGTGACAATCACATCGGCACTGGGCACCGCTTCCATCATCCGCCTCTGCGCCGCCTCCATCTGCATCCGGCGGATTTTGCCTTTTACTTCCGGACTACCCTCCATTTCCTTGGCTTCGTCCCTGACTTCCTGTTTAGTCATTTTCATCTGTTCCTTGTAGTGCCAGAGTTGGTAGGGTACATCTATCATCACCACTAGCAGCAAGGTTGCACTCAAAATCAACACACAAAAAACGATAATATCGCCGGCATGGAAAATCGCCTGCTCGACAGACATTCGGCTTAAGCCCATAAAGTCATCGAAATAGACTTTGAATAAATTCCAGGCTACGAAGGCGACCAACACCGTCTTGATGATGGCCTTGATCAGTTCTACAAGCCCTTGAGTGCCGATGATTTTCTTGATGCCGGCCAGCGGATTGAGTTTTGAAAATTTGGGTTCAAAGGCCTCGGTGGTGTAATTCCACCCCCCCATCATTAGCGGCACCAACAAATCGGCCACCATCAGCGCCAACATGAAAGGCACTATCCCCTCAAAGCCTTCAATCAGCGCTTGCTTCAAATAAATCGCCGGCGTCGCCGGATCGAATATCACTTCTCGCGACAATTGGAACTGGTGCCTCATCATCTCCAGCAGCTGATCCGCCATATAACGCCCCATGTAAATGAACAGCGCCGAGCTGACGATCAGAGTCACGAACGTACTCAGTTCCTTGGAGCGCGGTACTTGGCCTTTTTTACGAGAATCGGCCAGCCGCTTACTTGTGGGTTCTTCGGTTTTATCTTGACCGGAATCTTCCGCCATTTAATTCAATCTCAGTAATTGGCTGATCAGGGTAAAACTCTCGTGCAGCATCTCCGTAAAAGCTTCGAGCATGGTCGGTAGTCCGATCCAGATCAGTACCATCCCCAACAAAATGGTAATGGGAAATCCGACCCCAAAAATCTGTAACTGCGGGGCCGCTTTTGAGGCCACGCCAAAACTGATATTCACAAACAGTAACGCCGTCATTACCGGCATCGAGAGCAACAGGCCGCCGGCAAAAATCTGGCTACTCCAGACAATAATCCGCCACAAATCAGCCTGATCCATGCCCAACGTTGCCACCGGCAGGGTATGAAAACTTTGCGCCAACATCTCTATCAATAGCAAATGACCATCAACCGTCAGGAACAGCAAACTGGATGCAATTACGAAAAGCTGCGCGATGACGGGCACTTGCACGCCTGTCGCCGGATCAACCAAGGATGCGAAGCCGAGCCCCATGCTGTAGGCAATGGTTTGTCCGGCAAACATCATGAACGAAAACACCATTTGTAAAATGAAACCGGCAGTCATGCCCAGCGCGATCTGCTGTATCGTCACCATCCAGCCTTGAGAGCTGAAGACATCGATAGCCGGCATCGGCGGCAGGGTCGGCAATATCGCCAGGGTAATCAATAGACCGGTCAACACCCGCAAGCGCGCAGGCACGCTGGCGACACTAAAAACGGGGACGGTGACAAACATGGAACTCACTCGAAAGAACGGCCAGATAAACGAGGCGAGGTAGTTCAATAACTCGCCTTCGGTAAAGTTCATCCTATTAACGTGGGAATTTCGCGCATCAAATCCTGAAAATAATCGATGAGCATCTGCAGCATGCCGGGACCAGCTATCATCAGCACGATGATGATGGTCGCCAGCTTGGGGATGAAGGTCAGGGTTTGTTCCTGAATGGAAGTCGCGGCTTGAAACATCGATATCAGCAAACCGACGATCAATGAGGATATCAGGATAGGCCCCATTAGCTTGAGGGAAACCAAGACTGCGTTTTGCGCGAGCATCGAAATAGTCTCTGGCGTCATATCCGCAATTCCCCGCTACACGTAAAAACTGGCCGCCAACATTTCCAGCACCAGCGACCAACCATCGGCCAACACGAACAACATGATCTTGAATGGCAATGAGACGATCATAGGCGACAGCATCATCATGCCCATCGACATCAAGACGCTGGCCACTACCAGATCGATCACCAAAAACGGCAGGAAGATCATGAAGCCAATCTGAAACGCAGTCTTCAACTCGCTGGTCACATAAGCCGGCAACAACAAGAAAAACGGCACGTCTTCCGGCTTATTGATATTTTCCTTGCCGGAAATCCTGACGAACATATCGATGTCGGTTTCCCGCGTCTGCTTGAGCATGAATTGCCTGAAGGGTTCCGACGCATTTTTTAGCGCCGTCACCGTATCGATTTTTTCTTCCAGATAGGGTTGAACAGCACTGTCGTTGACCTTTTCCAGCACCGGCATCATGATGAAAATGGTCAGAAATAGCGACAAACCCAGCAGCACTTGGTTACTGGGTGCCTGAGCCGCACCCATGGCCTGCCTCAACAAACCCAGCACGATCATGATGCGGGTGAACGCTGTCATGGTTAACAATAATGCCGGCAACAGGGTCATCATTGTCATCAACGCCAAGATCTGGATGGTGACCGTATAGGTTTCGCCGCCCTTTGGATTACTGGTTACGGTAATCGCATCAATGCCCGGCGTCACAGCCCATGCCTTTTCCGGAAAAACCACCGCCAACATTGCAATAACCGCGACTCCAAACAACGCTCTAAGCATCGCCTTTACCCTGCATAACCTGCATCAATTTTTTCGCGAATAAACCCGTTTCAACCTGTCCCGCCTGATTCTGAAACAGACGCTGTTCGCCTTCCAGTTCAAGCAACTTGTCGATACGCCCGGCGGTAACACCCAGCAACAATTGCTTTTCACCAACCTTGACCAGCACCAGCTTTTCGCGCATACCCAAGGATAAACCCGCTACGACTGCCAGTTGGCGATTATTGATCAACGCCAAACCTCCGCTTTTACGCAACAACCAGACTACCGCCCCAAAAACCGCCAACACCAGCAACAAGGCCAACATCCATTGCAGTACATCGGCGGACGATACAATTTGACCCGCCTGCCTAGGCGTAGCTCCGGTAGTCTCAGCCAGCGCCGCTAAAGACATGACCAGTCCGACGCAAAACGTAAATAAACGCGCCTTGAACATCAACCGAGCTTTCTAACCCGCTCGGACGGACTGATGATGTCGGTCAAACGGATACCGAACTTGTCGTTAACGACCACGACTTCACCGTGCGCCACCAGGGTGCCGTTGACCAACACGTCCATCGGCTCACCGGCGAAACGATCCAGCTCGACAACCGACCCCTGATTGAGCTGCAGCAGATTTCTGATATTGATTTTGGTTCTGCCAATTTCCAAGGATACCGTCACCGGCACATCCAGGATCACGTCCAGCTTGACCTCATCGGCACTTGGGCCTCTTTGCTGTTTCTGTTCGACAAACTCGGGAAATTCGGCCGATTCGTAGCCGCCGGGTTTCGAAGCCGCCTGCTGTTCTTTTAATGCGTCACCCCAATCGGCTTCAGCACCCGCCTGTTCGTTCATCGCAGCGGCCCAATCGTCGCCAATTTCGTCGTTTTCACTCATGGTAGTCCTTCCCGGCCGCTATATATTATCCAGCGTCATTTTGTCAATAATTTCAATGGCATAATTACCATCTGAAAGTCCAAGCTTGCCTTTGAAGACCGGCACATTCTCTACTTCCAGCAGCACCGTTTCCGGCATTTCGATAGGGATCACATCCCCAACCTTCAGTTCAATCACTTCACTGATCGTCATTTCCTTTTCTATCAGCTTGCTGTTCAGCGTCACTTCGCTACGCATGATCTCGGTTCTCAGCGATTCCTGCCAACGACCATCGACTTCACCGCGATCACTGGTAACGGCGTCCAACAACTCGCGGATTGGCTCAATCATCGTGTACGGCATGGCAATATTAATATCGCCGCCGCCGCCTTCCAGTTCGACATGTATGGTCGAGATAACCACGATTTCCGAAGGACTGACGATATTGGCAAATTGTGGATTGACTTCGGAATTGATATATTCAAATTCCATGTCCATCACCGGCTTCCAGGCTTCGGTCAGATCCTTGAAAATCATGTCGATAATCAGCCGAATAATCCGCATTTCGGTGGGCGTAAACTCCCTGCCTTCGACCTTATTGTAAAACTGACCGCCGCCACCGAAAAAATTATCCACCGCCGTAAACACGAAACGCGGCTCCATGACGATCAGAGCTCGCCCGCGCAACGGGGACATTCGAATCACGTTCAGGTTGGTCGGCACGAACAAACCCTGGATGAACTCGGAAAACTTTTGAACTTGGATGCCCGAAACCGATATTTCCGCCGCCCTGCGCAAAAAATTAAACAATGCGATCCGAAAATGGCGCGCAAAACGTTCGTTGACCATCTCCAGGGTGGGCATCCGTCCCCGAACGATCCGCTCCTGGCTGTTGAAATCGTAACTTCTGGCTCCGCGACTGGCTTCGTCGTCTAGCGGTTCGGTTTCGACATCGCCATCGTCGACACCATGTAGTAACGCATCGATTTCATCCTGCGATAAAAGATCTGCTGTTGACATTTATTGCTGCATCACAAATTCAGTGAAATAGACATCTGTAGCCGTATTTTTGCCCGCCATTTTCTCCAATACCTTGCCTATTTCAGTTAACATTGATGCACGCAACTCTTCCTTGCCCTCCTTGGTTTTTGCTTTATCCGCACCGATCGCGCTAATGGCCATCAACAGATTGTTACGTATCATGGGTTCATGTTTTTTCAGAACCGCCACATTCGCCTCGCCTTTTATCAGTATCGTCAACGATATTTTTATGATCTTGGCACTGCTGCCGGCGGGGAAATCCACTATCAAGGGCGTCGGCAAAGCATAATACACATCGGGTTCCGCTACTTCTTCGCGCTCGGCGGCATCCACCTTATGCTCTTCTTGGGCATGTTCGGCGTCGCCTCCCTTCTTCATATAAAAATATCCGCCCATAATCCCGCCAATTAGCAGCACTGCAATCGCGACAATCAATATCATTTTTTTAGGGGATTTTTTTACTTCATTCCCCGACTGATTTTCAGTCATATTTCACCCGCTATGAATTTTCCAGCATAAAGTACGCCAACATCACATTCACACATCAAATCGCGCTCACTGTTCTTCCCAATCCACGAAAGAGAAAAGCCTTTCCCGATAATACAAGAAAAAAGATCGTTTTAAAAGAATAAGATAGCCAACACTTCAAAGGCAGCGCGGCAAGAACGAGAGAGATCTTACGCCTTTGGGCGGCAAGAGACCTAAGGAAAAAGGTCAAATTTTTGACCCGTTCAGGGTCTTGCAAGATAAGTACTGCAAAGGCCGGGAACGACCTTTGCAGTTTTTGCCGAATTAAAGCGTATTTACAGCGTTCAATTCACGGAAAGCCTGCTCTAAGCGAGTCACCATTCCGACTTGGCCTGCACGTTGCCAAACGCGTGGATCGTAGTATTTTTTGTTTGGCTTGTCGGCGCCTTCTGGGTTGCCGATCTGGCCTTGCAAATAGCCTTCGTTCTTTTTATAGAACTCCATCACACCCGCCCAGGTTGCCCATTGGGTGTCGGTGTCGATATTCATTTTCACGACGCCGTAACTAATGGATTCTTTGATCTCTTCAGCGGACGAACCTGAACCGCCATGGAACACGAAATTCAATGCGTTGTGTGGTAGACCGAATTTTTCGGAAACATATTTTTGCGAGTTATCCAGAATTTTCGGAGTCAGCTTGACGTTTCCGGGTGAATAAACACCGTGCACGTTGCCGAATGACGCAGCAATCGTGAAGCGATGGCTGATTTTGCTCAAATGCTCATATGCGTAAGCCACGTCTTCCGGCTGGGTGTACAACGCCGAATGATCCATGCCGCTGTTGTCGACGCCATCTTCTTCGCCGCCGGTGCATCCCAGTTCGATTTCCAGGGTCATA
>JAJRDU010000130.1 GCA_028748685.1 Methylococcaceae bacterium | reverse complement strand
TGGCGGTGCTGTCGCGCCACGGCGGCATTTTCACTGGCAACGACGAGATATATACCAACGTGGTGGGCGGCATCAAGGTTTCGGAAACCAGCACCGATTTGGCGATCATGGTCGGCGTGGTCTCCAGCCTGCGCGACCGCATCATTCCTTACGACACAGTGTTTTTCGGCGAGGTGGGCCTGAATGGCGAAATCCGCCCGGTGGCCAATGGCCATGCCCGCCTGAACGAAGCCGCCAAACACGGCTTCAAGCGGGCCATCATCCCTAAAGCCAACAAGCCTAAGGAAGCCGTCAAAAATCTGCAGATACACGCGGTCAGCAATATTCAAGAGGCATTAGAGGTATTGGCGGATTTGTAAACCCACACTGTTTCCGCATATTGGGGCGATTTTTAGCACTCGGCCGCGCATAAATTCGCCCCTACAACAGTCTCGCTAAAACATTACTTTCCCCGCCGCCCCAGTCCGATCAAGGCCAGCAGGCTGCCGCCAAACAACCAGATCGCGGCGGGCAACGGCACTGCCGCGACCTCGTAGCCGATCACATCCAGCGCCCTAAGATCGTGCCCAGAGAGGGGCGAAATCTGACCGAAAGCGATGGTGGGATCCATGATGCCGAGCAAGTTACCAGAACTGTCTTTCCAGTGACTAGCCTGATTGCCATCACCATTGTATTCCCCGGTTGAAAACGCCACTTGCATACTAAGGTCGTCAAAATAACTGGTGACGCCGGGCCGCAAATCGCGCGACATATTGGTGAAATCCGACGATGTGGCCGGGTTGGCATTGGGGCCGAACCGAAACAGATCGAGCAAATACGGCGTCACGTCGCCAGTCAGATTGTTTTTCAACATGTAGTCGATGTCATCGACAACCGAAACAAAGCCCAGAATATGGCCGATTTCATGGGCCGCGACGGTTTCAAAGTCCATGGAGCCGAGCGTAATGCCATTGCCGGCATCGTAATCGAAGGCAAAACCGCTATTAAAATTGATGATGCCATCGTCGATACCGAACTGACTGTCCAATTGGGAGGAAAAGCTTGCCGATTCGCCAAGCGCCTTTAGGTTGGCTTTGGTTGCGGCCAGATTGTTTAAGCTAAAATTGGCGGGCAAATAAGCGCTGGCCTGATTGACGGTGGGCAAATGGCTAACGATGTCGTCACCGGTTTCATTAGCTGCATCTAAAACCAACAGATCACGAAAACCGGTGTAGCCACCGACAAGCGACATTGATGCCGCATTACCGATCACGCGGGTATCGTTAAGATTCTGCAGATTGACCGCGATATTGATCGTCACCGGATCCCGCAATTGTGAAGACCAACGGCTCCCCGCCCGGTCCAAGGCCGCCGCCGCATCGCTGCTAAATCCTTGGGTAATGAAGTTAAAATTGATAGCCTGAGCAGCGGGCGTTACAGCCAAGCAACATAGGGCAATTGTTGAAGTTTTTATTAGTTTCACGTTCTGTCCTTTTTTGTGATTGTCGATGCGATGAATTTGTTACGACCAACAAGTCGCGGAGAGTACTTAGAAGCGGTTTAAAAACGGCTTCACCATCCATGACTACGTTGAAAAATCGATCAAAACCTCTCGACTTTTCCACTTTACTTATGAAGCGTATTAGGCCGTTTCCACCAAGATTCCCAGCTTAAAACACTAGTACCCACACTGTTTCGCCTTGGTCGATTATAACCCTGAGCAATAGAACTGGCGCGATTTTCTTTCTATCCCAAACATAACGGATTGGTGGATTCTACAGTGGCGGATTCAATTTTCAGAAAACTGGAAAAATCCAGCCGCTTGCGATTTTATCTCTTTCGGCATTGCTGTTAGCCGAGGAATTCGAGACAATCGGTAAAAAGGAGAAAACATGAAACTTAAAAAAATTTTATTGCTAGGCCTTGCGGTTATCTTGGCAGGCTGCGGACATGGCTATGAAGGCGAATACAAGGCGCAGGCAGGTTCGGCCAACGAACTCCTGGATGCCTTCGCCAAGGTCACCGGAGAAACGACCCTGGTCATAGGCCCCGACTACACCGATTCGAACGGATTACGCACCCAATTCAAGGAGATTTTCGTTCGGGAATCCGGCAGCGAAAAATATCTGGTCTTCAAGAAAGAAGACGGCTCCGAGGAAGCCTGGAAAATAGCGGACAAAGACACCTTGATCCAGGGTGGCGGCCTGCTGTCCGTGACACTGAAACGGGTCAACAAGTAATAGACTACACTTGGGTAATCGAAGATCATCGGTATTTTCGCGCCACCCATGCCGCCGTTTTCAGACTGGCTTTACACTTCTGTCTGGCGTCTTGAGACGGCGATGCTCCCATTACTTACCGAAACCCTTGCCTGGTTTGACGGCAACCTGACGAAAGCGCTGTCTGTCCGGTTGTCGGAAATCAACATCATCGATTTTGAAGTTACTCAATTTCAAACTGTAAAACCGGTCGAAATGGTTTTTGACATGGTGCTCGATACGATGATCGTAATTCGGCTGGATTACCTGGGCGTTACCGGTGGGACGGGAGACGACTTCGCCGTCTTGTACTACCAGCTGGCCGCGCTTGAACACCAGCGCCGCGTCGGCGAACATGGCCCGACACTCCGCTTGCGGCCGGGCCGCAAACGCTACCGGCGTTTTGCCCTTCCCCCCGCATTCCCGTGGGTTGTAGACGGCGATGTCGGCGATAGCGCCGGGCGCCAGATGACCTCTATCGTTCAATCCCAGCAATCGCGCGGCGGCGGAACGGGTCATCGTGGCGATTTCGCTCAAGTTGAATTCGCGTGTCAATTCCGGCAACAAGGTCAGCGCCAACGCTTCCTGATTCATCCTCGCCATGCAGGCTCGGCGGTAATCGGCGTCCATCAATAGGCGTATCAACTCTGGGTAAGCGGTAAACGGCGCACCGTTGGGATGATCGGTGGTGAAGAACAGCCGTTCCGGGTCTTCGGCCAATAAGAACAGCTCCAGGCCGATGGCCCATTGCAGGGTGTTGACGAAACTGGTTTCCCGGTAGCGGTAAGGCACCACGCCGCCCGAGCCTTCGCATTCGGCGTCCCACATCACCCATTTGTTTGGGCTGGCATCGTCGCGGCGGCTGTATTGGGCGATCACGTCGCCGGAGATGGTGACGGTCTGGCCGAACAAGACCTGGCCGACGTCCATGGTGATATTGGGATGGCGCTTGAAGCCTTCCAACAATCGCGCCGCCGCAGACGAAAAGCCTCTCGCGCCTTCATTGCCGTAGGCGTAAAACTGCACATGAGCCAGATGCATGGGCAGGCCTTGCGCGGCTTCCATGGTCGCCAATATGGTGTCGACATTGCCGGGCATGCCGAGATTGTTGCAATGCACATGCACCGGATGCGGCACGCCCAGCTCGCAAGCGGCACGCTGCAGGGTTTGCAAAATTTGCCTGGAACTGACGCCGTAATCGGGAACGATGTCGTCCAGGCCAAACTCGCGGACATTGCTTTTGAAGGCATTGGCGCCGCCGGCGTTGATGACTTTCAGGCCCAGTGCGCGGGTGGCGTTGAGCGTCCAGGCCACGTAGTCGTTGATTTGGCCTTGGCCGGCTTTGGCGCGCATCAATCTCAGCAGCAAATCGTCGTTGCCCAGTATCGCCAGCGCGGCGGCATCCAGGATAGGAATGTCGGCCATTTGCAGATGAACGTCCAAGGCATTGACCGGCAGCATGGCTGGCTCGACCACGGTGGTATAACCCATCCGCGCGTAGCGGTAACCGATGTCGGTAGTTGACCATTTTGCCGTGCTATATGGGTGGTTTAACCGCCGCGCCATATGGTTGCGATGTTGTTCCGGCAACAGCAGGCGCGCGGTATTGAGGTTGCCGCCGGCGATATGGCTATGGATGTCGATGGCGCCTGCCATGACGATCAGACCGGATAGATCGTAAACCGCATCGAATTTCGTGTCCGGGGCGGGATCTGAGACGATCAGTCCATCGCGCATGAACAGGTCTCGGCATTCGCCGTGCAGGTTTTGTGTCGGATCGTAGATCGATCCGCCAGTCAATTTGATCAGCAAGTCCGTTCCTACAACATGTCCAGCGTCAACAGCAATCGGCGCGGTTGCACGGCGGTCGGCGTCGGCGAGCGGTGCACCAAACCGTGGCTTTCGTTGCCTTCCCAGTTCGATCCTTTCATCAAGCCGACCGCATAGGCCGGCATCCGCCGGATTGCGGTCGGATCGGCGATCAGGCCGGATTGATCGTCCGGTAAACCACGGCCACCCATGCCCAGTTTGCCGCGATCCACGGCATATTCCGGCAGCCATTCGGTGCCGATACCGCCGTAACTGCAAATCATCCGGGCCGGTACCCGGTCGACGTGAAAACGCTGGCACATGGCGTTGTTCAAAGTCTGTAGGCGGAGGCCGGCTTGTCGGCGATCGAACAATTCGCAGAACGCCGAGGCCAATAAGGTCACGTCGTCCAGCCATTCCCGATAGCCGTCAAGTTTGCTGACCCGCAGCCAGAGGCCGGCAAAGTCGAACCATTCGGGATCGACCGCTTGACTGATTTCTAGGCTGCCGAGATTTTTCAAGGCGCTATGGACAAAGCCTTCGATGGCGGCGGGCAGCGGCCGTTCGATCAGGCAAAGGTTGACGTCGTCTTCATAGATGCGCGTTAGATCGGCGAAATTGTTGGAAATAACGGTCTTGGTCGCCGGTTTGTACGTTACGGGATGGAATGATCCGGACATCACTCGTGGCGAGACAATAGCTTGGCGAAACGGTACCCGAGCAAACATAAATAAACTCCTTAAACAGCCAGCAAGGTCTGTTCGAAAACAACGATGAATTGCATGAAGACTATGCCCAGCGCGAAAGCCACGCTCTGCCCGCTGACATGGGCTAAGTTCGAACGTTCGTGCAGCACGGGGATCAGGTCGGAAGCGGCGATATAGATAAAGCCGCCGGCGGCAATCGGCAGCAGCAAAATCAAGGAGGATTGAGCTATCTGGCTTAGCAATAGGGTAAACACGACGCCGAGCAGCACGGTTAGCGAACAGTAAAAGTTGAACATCACCGCCTGCCTCGGCGAAAAGCCGCCGCGCAACAACGCCCCGACGTCCCCCAGTTCCTGCGGGATTTCATGAGCGACAATGGCCAGCGTGGTGGTGAGCCCTAAGGCCGGATCGACCAAAAAACTGCCCGCAATCAGGATGCCGTCGACGAAATTGTGAATGGCGTCGCCGATCAGATTCATTTTCGCCAGCGGCAGAATCTCCGCAGCTACCGAGGTATCGACATTGTGGTCGTGCCGCCAGCGCACCAGCTTTTCCAGCACGAAAAACAGAAACAAGCCGGCCAGCACGGTCAGGCAAATATCGCTGACCGAGCCATGGCGCGAGATGGCGTCCGGTATCAGGTGTATGAAGGCGTCGCCGAGCAATACCCCGACCGCCAGCGCCACCAGATAGGGCACGACTATCGCCAGCCGTTGCGCCGGCAGCCAGATCACGAACAGGCCGCTGAACGACATCAGGCTGACCAAAAATCCGGCGCCGATAGCGCCCGTCACTATTTCAAAGGATAGATTCATCGTTAATGGCCCTTCAGAAGGTTTACGGGAATAGAGTGATAGCGCGAGCCATAAATGAAGCCAGCAATCGCATTCGGCAGTAAATGCAGGACGACATCGGCCAATAACAGGCTCAGCACTAGAACGAAAAATGACGAAACCCAGTGTTTCAGACGCCGGTCTTCAAGCCCGAGGGACAATAAACCCGAACCGATTAGCAAGGCCACGCCTATCACATGAACATAGAAATCATGATTGTTCATCGGTAAACCAGGGTGGAAAATCGTCCCGGTAGGTTTGCCATACCTCCCGACCGGCGGACAATTCTTCATCGCTCAACAAGCAACCGTCCAATTCCTGGCGCACTTTGTCGGCATCGATATTTTGGCCGATGAACACTAACTCCTGGCGGCAGTCGCCAAACGGCTCTGCCCATTGCGATTGAATATCGTCCATATACTCCTCGGGCCATTCCTGTTTAGGTACTGAAGCCCGCCAGCGCCCGGCCAGGCCGTGACGCATGATGCCACCGGCTTGCGACCAGTTGCCGGCATGCTCCGGCCGCGAGGCCAGCCAGAAAAAGCCCTTGGAACGCAACAAGGTACCGCCTTCCCATTCGCCGAAATGCAAATGGTCGTAGAAGCGCTGCGGATGAAAAGGGCCGCCGGGCGCTGTAAACGAAACTGGCTATGCCGTATTCCTCGGTTTCTGGGGTATGCTCGCCGCGTAATTCCTTGAGCCAGCCCGGCGCCTGTTCGGCTTTCTCGAAATCGAACAGACCGGTATTCAAGACCTTGTTCAAGTCGACTCGACCCATCACCATGGGCACGATTTCCGCGTCGGGATTGAGGCTGTGCAGGATGGCTTTCAGGTTGACGATTTCATCCGTGCTGATTAAATCGATCTTCGAAATCAAAATCACATTGGCAAATTCGATTTGATCGACCAGCAGGTCGGCGACGTTGCGCTCGTCGTCCTCGCCCAGTGATTCGCCGCTTTCCTTCAGGATCAGCGCCTCCATGTAATTGCGCATGAAGTTGACTGCGTCGACCACGGTGACAAGCGTATCCAGCCGGGCGATGTCGGACAGGCTAAGGCCCTGTTCGTCGCGGAAGGTGAAGGTTTCGGCAACCGGCAAGGGTTCTGCGATGCCGGTGGACTCGATCACCAGATAATCGAAGCGGCCTTCCTTGGCCAGGTTGCCGACCTCGATCAGCAAGTCCTCCCGCAGGGTACAACAAATGCAGCCGTTGCTCATTTCGACCAATTTCTCCTGGCCTCGATTCAGTTGTACTTCGTTCTTGACCAGTGCGGCGTCGATGTTGACCTCGCTCATGTCGTTGACGATCACGGCTACCCGGAGATTGTCGCGATTGCCAAGTATATGGTTCAACAAGGTGGTCTTACCTGCGCCGAGAAAGCCGGACAATACGGTAACGGGGAGTTTGCCAGAGTCGGAAATATTCATGGCGATGTTATATTGTAACAATTGATTCTGGTAAAAAAGGCGCGGACGGTAAACCGCCGCGCCAGTGCGGGGCTAATAACTCAGTCTGAAACCCACTTCCGCGCCGCGTCCCGCTTCCGGCGCGAAATTGCGCAAGTAGGAGGTCGAGTTGCGGATGTTTTGGTCGAGCAGGTTGTTGCCCTTGGCGAACATCATCAGCTTGGTATTCTGAAAAGCCTTGAGCTGATAATTGGCGCCGACGTTGAGCAAATAATAACCAGCGGTCGAAGTCTCGAAGTCGCCGGCATGCGGCTGGTCATCGGCACGAGTGAAGCGCAGGTAGCTGGATAATTTGTCCTTGTTGTAATCGACTTGCAGGCCGTAGCGCAATGGCGGCATACGCGGCACGTCGCCGCCGTTGACGAATTCGCCTCTTGTGTAGTCGCTGAACAGGGTCAGTTCCAGCAAGCCTAAATGGTTTTCCATCATTGGCAGAATCAGCTTGGCTTCGTAGCCCTTGAAGATCGCGTCTTGCTGGCTGCTGATCATCAAAGGCCGCTGAACGCCGTCCACGTCGACGAAGCCGTTTCGCTGTTGATAAATGTAGTCGCTGGCCCAGTTGTGGAATAGATCAAATTCGGCGCGCAGCCAGTCGGTCTTGAAGCGGTAACCCAAATCCAGGTTGTAGGAGGTTTCCTCCTTCAAGCCGATGTCGCCTCTATCATAGCTGCGAGTAGCGTCGTGATAGCCGTCCGACAGCAATTCCTGAACCTGCGGCGCCCGCGAGGAACGGGTGATGGCCAGATTCAGGCTGTTGCGGTGGTCCAGTTTCCACAAGGCCGAAGCCGAGGCGCTGACCGGGGTATAGCTGAGGCCATTCAGACCGTCAGGATTGATGTCGGTTTGCTCGACGCGGGTGCCAAGTTGATAGTTCACGGCCCCTATGTCGAAGGATTCCACGGCAAATACGCCATAGCTGGCGATGTCGGAACGCGGCACGATGCTGTCGCCGGTGAGTTTTTCGATGGCATTGAAATCGCTGACCTGGGCTTGAAAGCCCACCACGCCGCGCAGCGGGCCGATGTCCTGATGAGTCAGTTCGACGCGGCCTTCGTAGGATTTGTTGGTGTAAAAGGCGCCGGGTTCGCCGTTGGCGATTTCGGTATGCTCATAATCGGTGTAACCCAGCCGCGTCCGTAGACTTTTGGCAAATTTAAATGGATTGTTCAGCTCGCTCTTGAAATCGTATTTGTTCTGGCGCATGGCGATGCGCACGGTTTCCTCGCCGGCGCCGTCCGGAGCGATGCCGTAATTGTTGTTGATATTGTTGATGGATGCACCGGCAAAACCCGAGTCGCCAATCCAGGACGCGCCGGCCGAGCCGCTGATCGCTTCGGCACCGGTGTTGTTCAGATAGCCCTTTGGATTGTCCACCACATTCAGCGACGGATCGGTGATCGCCACATTGGCGACATCAATGCCTCTGCCGCCGATATCCAGGTTATTGCGGTGGCGGTAAAAGCCGTCCAGATGATAGGCAAGATTGCCCTGCCCGCCTTCCACTTTCATCGTGGTACTGGTTTCATCGGAAGTCGAATCGAAGCGCTGTTCCAGCGCGGCGCCAACCAACTTATCAAACTGGCGACCGGGAACACGATTGTCGATGACGTTGACCACGCCACCCATCGCGCCGCTGCCGTAAAGAAGCGTAGCCGGACCGCG
>JAJRDU010000129.1 GCA_028748685.1 Methylococcaceae bacterium | reverse complement strand
TGTTTCAGGGTAAAGGTTAACGCGCTCATGCCATGATCTCCTGCAAATGAAAGTGGAACGGTCCCAGTTTGCCGCCGTAGTTGCCGGCGCTAATGCGCTTGATGCCGTTGGCGGCGCCCAGATCGCAGACCGCCTGGATGCCGACGCGCATGGCCTTGGCTATGTCTTCCTTAGATAAGCCGTCGATGACGATCTCCATCACCGACTCGATTTCCGGCGACAAGTCGGTCTTGGTCATGCCTTTCAAGGTTGGGCAGAAGGCATCGTTGGTCGACGCACCCAGCGCCGGATATTTGGAACCGACCTTGGAACCGGAACGCACCACGCCGCCGGGGAAGGGCATGATGACGTTGGGAATTTTTTTCATTTCCTCGATCGCCGCCTCGCAGGCCGCCAAGGCTTGGGGTTGCGATTCGGCCAACACCAGGAAGTTGCCGCCGCCGACCGCATCGACCATGCCGGTCGTGGCTTCTGTCAGAAACTCGCCATCCATTACCGGCACCCGCCAGTAACGTTTGCCGCCGATTTTCTTGGCGATCTGGAAGCCGTCGCCGAAGTAGCGCAGGTTCTTGCCTAGCGGAATCGGCTTGCCGCCTGCTATGCCGGCGAACAGCGCCGAAGTTGGCGATGTCAGCACGCATTGGCCGGCGCGGGTTTCCAGCTGTTTAGCCAGGCCTTTACCGCCCATCGCATAAATCATGATGGCGACGCCGGGGCGGCCGTCGGGCGTTTCGTTCGGGCTCAACACCCGTTCGATGCCGGCTTCGCAGCCGCAGGCGATTACCGAAGTGGCAAAGCCGGTCATGGCTTGCGCGGAAATCATCGCCCATTTCTCGTTCTGGGCGGTGATGATGGCGCGCGTCGCCTTCATCGGGAAGGCTTCGGCAAAGGTAAGGTCTATGGTTACGCCATTAATGATCATGCTGCACCTCGCAACGGATGCGTGGTCAAACTACCGCGTCCGTCTTCCGTAATTTCGTCGTCGCTGATTTTAAAGTTGCCGAGTTTCATGGTCAGGTATTTGTCGAAATAAGCCTGCAAGTCTTTTTCGACGGACAGGTCGTAATCCGGCTTGACGATATGGGTGGTGCCCCAGGTTACTTTGACCACTTCGCCGTCCTTGACCACCAGTTCGCCGTCCTTGAACACGAAATCCGGCTTGGTGAACATGGCCTGCCGGTCGGCATTCTCTGTATAGACGGTGATGTCCGCCCAGTTGCCGGGAGCCAACGCGCCACGATCTTTCAAACCAATGATACGGGCCGCGCCGGCACGAGTCATGATGGCGATTTCGTTGAAGGTGTATTCGCGCTCGATGGACGCCAGCGTGGTCATCTTCTGCGCTTCCGGATGGATGGTCGCCAGCATGTCGTTGCGGAAGCTTCTGTCCATCAGCAGGCGGATCAGATGCGGATAGCTGGTGAACGGCGCGCCATTCGGATGGTCGGTGGTCAGGAATATCCGCCATGGATCGTCGACCAGCAGGAAGATTTCCAGGCCGATCGCCCATTGCAGGGCGTTGACGAAGTTCTGGTCCTTGTATTTGAATGGCACCACGCCACAGCCAGCATCGCATTCGATGTCCATGCACACCCATTTGTTGGGGCTGGCATACTTGTGGTTGGCGTGTTGGCGCATGTTGTCGCCAGAAGCGGTGACGGTTTGCCCGAACAAAATCTGGCCGACGTCGGCGGTGATGTTGGGGGTTTTATTGATCGCCTCGGCGATTTGCGCGGCGCCGGACGAGAATTTGAAATCGCCTTCGGTGCCGTAGCTGTGGAACTGAATATGGGTCAAGTGCATCGGCAAACCTTCGACACCTTGTATGGTGTTCAAGGTAGTGTCGACATTACCCGGTACGCCCAGGTTGCAGCCATGGACATGCAGCGGATGCGTCAGGCCGATTTCCTTGACGGCGCGAGCCAGGGTTTGCAGGATTTGCCGGGGCGTGACCTCGTAATGCACGTTTTGCTCGTCCAGATCCAGCTTGCGCTGATTGAATTTGAAGGCATTGATGCCGCCGGCATTGACTACCTTGATGCCTATGCCCTTGGCGGCGTTCAGCGTCCAGGCCACGTAATCGTTGATAGCCTTCTGGTCTTTCTTGGCGGTCATCATCCGCAGCAGATAGTCGTCGCTACCCATCAGCACATAGCCGCCCTTGTCCAGAATAGGCATGTCGCCCATTTCCATGTGGGCCTGGCGGGCGTTGATCGGCAAGACGGCGGGTTCGAAACCGGCGGTATAGCCCATTTCCGCATAGCGGTAGCCGGCGACATAAGTGCTGGGCATGGCGTGGCCGTTGCCGGAGCGGGTGACGCTGGTGCGAGCGACCGGGTCCATGCGGTGATCTTCCGGCAGCAGGGTGCGGGCGATGTTGCCTTTACCGCCGCCGATGTGAGTGTGCATGTCGATGGCGCCGGACATCACCACCTTGCCGCGCAAGTCGTATTCCTGGTCTACCGGTTTGCCGTCGGTCGGTGCATCGACGATGCGGCCGTCCTGAATGTAAATATCTTGTTGCTGACCGTCGATGCCGCTGGCCGGATCGTAAACGGTTCCACCTGTGAGTTTTATCAGCATGTGTCGGGTCCTAAAGTGCTTGTTCGATGGCGGCCAGTACTTCGGCGGTGCTGGGCAGGCCGGAATCTCTGAGTTTTTTCAGGCGTATCGCCACGACGTTATCCAGACGGAAGGCGTGGCCGGCGTGGTCTATGCCGGGGGTGCCGACCGGGATGAAGACGTCGGGTTCCTTGTCGAATTTCATGCCGGAGCGTCCAATGACGATGGTCGGCAACGCAGTTGCGGGCGGTACCGCGCCGGTGTTGAAGGTTTGCACCCACATCAAGGCGTCGGCCTCGCCGTTTTTCAGCATGGCCTGAGTGTCGTACAGATAAGGGTCGTATTCGGGATAGCCTCTGGCGAAATTGACCCGCGCCGGATAGCCGGTGGTCCAGCCGCAGACTTGGTTGGCGGTTTGGTCGCCTTCCTTGCCGCCCAGTGGGAAACCGGAGCAGCGGTTGCCTTGCAGGTTGACGTCGCGGACGATGTTGCACAGGGTTTGCACGGTCAGTTCGGCTTGATCGAAAGCTAGAGCGCCCGCGCCCCAAATAACCACGCCGTATTGGGCGGCTTTGAGTTTGTCGACGATGGCTTGCAGGCCGGCCAGGGCGATGCCTCCGACGCTTTGCGCCTGCAAGGGGCGGCCTTTCAGCAAGGCCGATAAGACGGCAGTCACCTCGGGCAGATCGGCATCGGCACAAGGCAATACGGCGGCTTTGCGGCCGGACGGCGAGGTGGAGGCGTTGCCGGACGGGGCTTTGCCCAGGTAGATGATTTCGCGGCTGGCCGTGTCATTGATGAACATGGCTTCATCGTTCCACAGATAGCGCTCGAAGAAGCGCGGTGCGAAAGCTTCCGGATCGCAACCGACCACCAGCAGCACGTCGCAGCGGTTTTTCAGCTCCGCCAGCGTGGTGTTCATCCAGCCGGAATCCTGCAATGCCAGCAGATTGCGGCGAGCAGCATTGAAATTGATGTTGTCCACCACCGCGCCGGTCTTGTCGGCCACGGCCAGCAAGGCGCGCATACCGTTGACATCGGTGGAGCAACCGCCGATCACCGGCTGCCGAGTGTTACGCATCAATTCCGCTGCTTTGGCGACGGCGGTTTCCAGACTGGTCGCTTGACCGGCCACGCGCGGCTGAGTGTCGGTGATTGCTTGTTCGAATGCCGGGGTATTCACCGCGCAGCCGTTGGCGGTCACTTTCAAAGCTACGCCGTCCACCCGGATACTCAGGTCGTCGGTGCCGATACCGCAGAACGGGCTGGGTATCTCTGTGATTTCAGTCATCTTGCGGTCCTCAATCTTTTTTGATGTATTTGAAACGGGGGTCTTCGGGCGTGCCTTCAAAGATGCCGTCGGAGTCGGCCGCGGCATCCCACAGCACTACTTCTTCGATTTTTTTAGCCAACGCAAAGTCTTTTTCGGTAACGCCCTTGGCGGCATGGGTGACCAGTTTGACGATCACGAATGCGTAAGAAACCGTTAGATCGGGGTGGTGCCAGGCTTTTTCCGCCAGATGGCCGACGGCGTTGACGACCATCAAGGTCGCTTTCCAGCCGCTGGTTTTTATCTTGCGTCTGATCCAGCCGTTTTCGTAGTACCAGTGTGGCAATTCGATCGCCAGGCGCTCGGTGATTTCGGCTTCGCTCATCGCCGGATGCGTTTCGCCAGTCATGGGTTTTATCCCCCGGTTAAAATGATCCGGCATTCTAACGCAATTGATTTACGGGTGTCTGCAGTGACTTGCGCGCTTGTGGGTGGAATTTTGCTTACGCTTCGAGCCATGAGCAGCAAATCTGCTCATGGCGATCAGGATTATTTGACGACTCTTAATTGCGGTCTTTGCGGGGCTTTAGGTTCCGGCTGGGGCGGCGGGGGTTCGTCGTCACCCTCCTCGGGATCGAAGATCATGCCTTTACCGTTTTCCTTGGCATAAATGGCCAGTATCGCCTTGGTGGGGGTGCTAATACGCATGGCCTTGCCGGCGAAGCGGGCGTTGAACTGGATTTCTTCGTTGCCAAGCATCAGGCCTTGAACGGCTTCGGGGCGAACGTTCAATACGATACGGCCGTCTTCGATAAAGTCGGTGGGCAGGACTACGCCTGGATGTTCGGCGTTGACCAACAGATGTGGTGTCAGATTGTTATCGACGATCCATTCGTAGATGGAACGAATCAGATAAGGCTTGAGTGGAGTCATTTGCTTTGAGCCGGCATCATTTCCTTTTCCTGGTTGCTGAGGCTTTCCTGAAAAGCTTTTCTTGAAAACAGGCGGTTGGCGTAAGCCGTGATGCCTTTGCCTAGGCTGGCAATGTCGATGCCGATGCTGGGCAACCGCCACAGAAAAGGCGCCATCGCGCAATCGATCAGCGAGTATTCTTCGCTACAGAAAAAAGGCGTGGCTTCGAAAGCCGGCGCGGCCGCCATTAGGCTTTCCTTAAGTTGCTTTTTGGCCTTCGCGGCTTTTTTGTCGCCGTGTAGCAGAACTTCCTCGAGTAACGGATACCACTCGCTATCAATGATTTTGATACGCATGCGGGCGTTGGCGCGCGAGACAGGGTCCATCTGGTGCAGGGCCGGATGCGGGAAACGCTCGTCGAGATATTCCATGATGATGCGGGCATCGTACAGAACCAGGTCGCGTTCAACGAATGTCGGCGAGTTGCCGTATGGGTTGAGCTCGCGCAGGTCTTCGGGCGGATCGTTCGGGTCAAAAAACTCAATGTCAGCCGGAACGCCTTTTTCGTGAACGACTAGGCGGGCACAATGGCTCATGATACAAGTTGGCGATGAAAAAAGAGTCATTGCGGATTTTCGGCTGGTGATGTTTGCCACGAAGAATAACCTCTTTGAGTAACGGGGTTCGGAACGGCGCGAATTGTATCACGGTTGATCGCGGATTTGGGGGAGTGGGGCGGAGTCGAAACGGCGAGAGAAGAAGCGGAACGCCGATGGCGTTCCGCCCGAAAAGACTTAGTGTATGTCCTTCCAGTATTCTTTTTTCAGCAGGTAAGCGAGAACGATGAACATCAGGATGAAGAACAAGGCGTATTTGCCCATCTGTTGTCTTTCCAGTTGCACCGGTTCGCCGACATAAACCAGGAAGTTGACCAGATCGTTGACCATTCTGTCGAATTCCCTGGGGCTCAGCTGGCCGGGTTGTTCCAGCTTCAATTCCGTGACCACGTCATGGCCGTCGATGTTCTTGATGACGGCAACCTGCGTACCCTGCTGTTGCCACAAGACATTCGGCATTGCCACGTCCTTGAAAACCGTATTGTTGACGCCGGTTGGCTTGCCGGGTTCGGCGTAAAAGCCTTTCAGGTAGGTGTACAACCAGTCGGCGCCGCGCGAACGGGCGATCAGCGATAAGTCCGGCGGAGTCGTGCCGAACCATTTTTCCGCGTCGTGGCCGTTCATGGCTGAGTGCATCTGGTCGTAAATGCCGGCGCCCAGCGGCGCGACATTTTTCAGGATTTCACCTTCGTCAAGATGCAAGTCCAGCGCGATACGTTTATAGCGGATGTGCTTGGCGGAATGGCAGCCCAGGCAGTAGGTGACATAGTGCTTGGCGCCGCGTTCCAGGGAAACGGTGTCGGATAGATCGATATCCGCTTCTTCAAGCTCGATGCCGCTACTGCTGGCGTTTACGCTGAATGACAGCAAAAACAAAAGAGTCGATAGAATTCTTTTCATGGCTTAATCAAGGCTTTCTTTTAAGTTTTTTGCAAATCGAAACAGCACGGCTTTAATGCCGGCCGGATTCGGCCTTCTTTTGGTGATTCTCGCGCCCGTCGCGTCGGTCGTTTGTTGAACGTCGGTCACTTCATTAACCAATGCAATCACGCAAGGGATGCGGTCTTCCAGCGTGGGCTGATCGGTCAAGCGCTCGGGAAGCGGCTTGGTTTTTTCCCAGCGGGTATAGAGCGGCATCAGCAGGAAGAAGCCGAAGTAGACGGCGGTAAACATCCTGGCCATGGTGGTGGCCGCCGGTGTGGCGGGTTGGGTGCCCAGATAGCCAAGACCGATGAAAGCGATCACGAACAGCAGCAAGGCCTTTTTGAACATGCCGCCACGGTAACGTATCGATTTGACCGGGCTGCGGTCCAGCCAAGGCAGCATGAACAGCACCACAATAGCTCCGCCCATGGCGATCACGCCGGCAAACTTGTCGGGTACCGCGCGCAGGATGGCGTAGAACGGGGTGAAATACCAGACAGGAGCAATGTGCTCGGGTGTTTTCAGAGGATCGGCCGGAATGAAGTTGGCGTGCTCCAGGAAGAAGCCGCCCAGTTCCGGCATGTAGAAAATTACCGTGGCAAAGAAAAACATGAATACGCCGACGCCGACGATGTCTTTCACCGTGTAATAGGGGTGAAATGGAATGCCGTCGACGGGATGGCCTTTCCAGTTGAGGTTTTCCTTGATTTCGATGCCGTCGGGATTGTTGGAGCCGACTTCGTGCAAGGCGACGATGTGCAGGAACACCAGAATCAACAGGACCAGCGGCACGGCGATGACGTGAAAGGCGAAGAAGCGGTTCAATGTGGCGTCGGACACCACGTAATCGCCGCGCACCCACAGCGACAACTCGTCGCCAATCACCGGGATGGCGCTGAACAAGGAAATGATAACCTGCGCTCCCCAGTAACTCATCTGGCCCCACGGCAGGAGATAGCCCATGAAGGCTTCCGCCATCAGGCAGACGAAGATCAGCATGCCGAAGATCCAAATCAGTTCGCGCGGTTGCTTGAACGAGCCGTACAGCAGGCCACGGAACATGTGCAGATAGACGACGATGAAGAAGGCGGAGGCGCCGGTGGAGTGCATGTAGCGCACCAGCCAGCCCCAGTCGACATCGCGCATGATGTATTCGACCGAGTCGAACGCCAGTTTGGCGTCCGGCTTGTAGTTCATGGTCAACAGGATGCCGGTGATGAACTGGTTGACCAGCACCAACAGCGCCAATGAGCCGAAGAAATACCAGATGTTGAAGTTTTTAGGCGCATAGTAGTGCGCCATGTGCTCATTCCAGAGATCGGAAAGCGGAAAGCGTTCCAGGAACCAATCCGAGAGGATATTGAATCTTTGTTTCATGCCTTGTTAGCCTCGCTGTCTTCGCCGATGATGATGAATGTGTCCGTGACGTACCGGTAGGGCGGGATCTCGAGATTGGTAGGCGCGGGAACACCACGATAGACACGGCCGGCCAAGTCAAACCAGGAACCGTGGCAAGGGCAGAAGAAGCCGCCTTTCCAGTCCGGTCCCAGATCATTCGGGGCGATTTCGGGGCGAAAGGTTGGCGAACAGCCGAGGTGAGTACAAAGACCGACGGCAACGAAAATCTCGGGCTTAATGGAGCGCAAGGAGTTTTTGCTGGTTTCGGGCTGGATGGATTCACCCGACTGTGGATCGGCCAGCTTGCTGTCGAGAGTCACTAGCGTGGCCAGTACTTCCGGCGTGCGGTTCAGGACCCAGACGGGTTTGCCGCGCCATGCCACGCGCAGTAACTGGCCGGGCTCCATCTTGCTGATGTCGACTTCGACCGGAGCGCCTGCCGCCATGGCTTTGGCGCTCGGGCGCATTTGTGAGAGGAAAGGTACGGCCAGATAACCCGCACCCACGGCACCAACCACTGACAGTGCAGAGGTTAGAAACTGGCGTTTTGATTGATCGACGCCTTCTTGATTCATGAGTAATGCTCCTGATGGTGATTTGACGCATGTCACGGTGCATCAATTATTATAATTTTTCGCAAATATACCTTACTGCCCGCATTTATAGAAGCTTTCAGTAGGTGAGACGCTTGCCTCGCGGCAAGAGCGCTATTGCCGTTAGGGATTGAGCGCTTTTTGCAAAGCCAAGAGGAAGGCCCGATTCTCCTCCGGGGTGCCTATCGTCACCCGCAGGCAATTCTCCAGCAGGCCGCCCTGAGGCGACAGATTCTTGATGAGTACGCCTTGTTGTTTCAGCGAGGCGAACACCCGGTCGGCGCCGATGTTCAGGGGTTTGAAGAGGATGAAGTTGGCGGCGCTGGGATAGGCTTTGACGTTGCCGAGAGCCTGCAGCGCATCGAGTACCACCGTGCGTTGTCGGCGGATTTCCTGGGTTTGTTGAAGCAGGAATTCGCCATGACTCAGCGCGAAGGTGGCGGTAGCCTGAGTCAGGCAATTTATGTTGTAGGGCAGGCGAATCTTGTTGAGTTGTTCCAACAATTCCGGTTTGCCGGCCAGGAAACCCAGCCGCAAGCCAGCCAAGCCGAGCTTGGAAACGGTGCGCATCACCAGCAGATTAGCGTATTGTCCGAGTTGAGCGATAAAACTTTCATCGGTAAAAGGCGCGTAAGCCTCGTCGACCACCACCAGTCCGGGACTGGTTTCTATGATGGTTTTGATCGCTTGCGCATCGAACAGATTGCCGGTCGGATTGTTCGGATAGGCCAGGAAAATCAGAGCCGGTTGCAGTTCTTCGATGGCCGCCCGCATCGCCGGCAGATCGAGATCGAAACTGTCGGCCAGCAATGGCACGCCGCGATAGTGCAGACCCAGGCTTTGCGCGACTTGCTTATACATCACGAAACCCGGTTCCGGAGCCAGCACGCAGGAATCCTGGGGCAAGGCCGTCATCAATATCTGGATGATTTCATCCGAACCGTTACCCAGCAATATGGTCGACGATTCCGGAATGCCATTGCTGGTGCGCAAGGCCGAAGCCAGGGTTTGCGCTTCGGGATCGGGATAGCGATTGATGGAACAGGTCTTTAAGGATTCCAGCCATTGTTGCTGAATGTCTTCCGGCCAAGTGTAGGGATTTTCCATCGCGTCGAGTTTGATGTAATTACTGGCATCGGCGACATGGTAGGCCGACATGGCAAGGACTTCGGGGCGGAACAGTTTAGCGAGCGGGTGGTTTGGCATGTTGGGAATGTGGTGATCGGGCGTAGCCAGTAGCGGCCGATCGCCCTATTAAATGATTTCAATGTCGGCGGATTTTAACAAAGCGGAGGATGAAAGCCTAACCTTCAGGAGTTGATGCGTTTTATTGTGGTTAAGGGTCTGATTGGCCGTTGATTTCGGGCTGAATTTCCACGTTTCGATTTCGGATTTGTGTCGCTATCGCGGCGCTTGCTTCGCATGCCGCTTGAATCGCTCGGTCCATCCCCCCGAGCTCGGCGCGGCATAACAGCACAAAACCCGGCTGGCGAAATTCGAAATCGTTTAAAATTTGCAGGACTCGGGCGGATGCCGTTAGGTGATCCGCCAAACGATACCTACCATTCGACGGAACGCCATACTTACGTCCTTCAGGGTTGGAAATTGGCACTGACGAACAAAATCATGAGAAGGCAATCATCAGAAACGATAGTAGTCATCGTTCCCGGATTATTCTTTACTCGACTAAGACTCTTTACTCTCTATTATGAAATTCACCGATACAGGCACCCTAATAAATTGGCAATTAGATGATATTAATATCGTCGAGCCGCTGCATGACAAAGAAGACGGCGGCACTCGCGGCGGCGTCTATCTTTGCATACCCAATTTTGAAGAGCTATCCCCGCCATTTAATATTAAACACGGCGAATATCGAACAACGGTTTGCGATAATCAGTTGCCGCACCAAAAAAATCTTTCAGCGCCCGCCGAAAATGACTGGGGAAATGTCGATGTAATTACCGATTGGGAACAAATCGAAGAACAAAATAGCAAATCACTGAAAGTGACTACAACCATTCGGGCAATATCAGATACGGCGTTGGTTAGGCCGGGATTTCACCCCTACTTTTCGATTACGCCAAACAGTTTTATCGATATAGGGGCTACTCGGGTAGACATAGCCTCGCTGCCGCACGATAGTTTGCAAAAATTTGAAGCAGAGTCGTTATCCGAAGCGGTCAAACTCACCACCGCCAATTACACCGTATCAATGAATTGCAGCCTATCGCCAATATCCGAAAATCTCTCTATTGTGTTTGGTGTCTGGAGTGATAAAAAACATGAGTATGTCTGCATAGAACCGGTTGTCGGCAATCATCCGGCCCAGGATGGCCTGCCGACACCATTGACGCTGGTTAAGGACGAAGAACTGGTGATGGTGTTTACGATTCGAGCGGACAGAGCGGTTTTGTAGCCCGGTCTTATTTTCTGATTGCCAAGCTCCGGCTTGGAAACCGGCGGCTTGAAAGTTTTGTGCCGCTATAGCGCCGTTTATTTGAAGTCGGTTCGCGGACCGACAACCGCGATACTTTCTTTTGCGTCGCCAAAAGAAAGTATCCAAAGAAAAGGCGACCCGGA
>JAJRDU010000128.1 GCA_028748685.1 Methylococcaceae bacterium | reverse complement strand
ATTTAAAATAGCCTTAAATACTACCGCTAACAATTCTCTTACTTCATCAGGATTTGATGATGAAATTTTTAGATGATTTAAGACGAGAATGTATGCGGCGCAAAGATAGAGTACTAATAATAGCCCTAAGCCAACCCATCGGAATTCCAACAATCTTTGCACCGATTCCGTTTGTATTATTGTTCCTGGAAGCCATGTTTCGAGAGATAATATTCCTGTACTCAGGAATAGCCATAACCCTGTTAGCTTCTGTAGTGGCATATAGGAAAGCAGTGTATCTAGGAATTGAGATGGATATATTTTCATTACATTCTGCCGATAATCTTTGCAAAACTGGAGGAGTCAATATACGCATTAGAAGTAGCGTAATGCGCCGAATGATTAAAGGCCAACATGCGGCGCAATACGGCTTCGCCTATTGCGCCCTACCGACTACACCTTACGAACTTATGTTAACTAAAGAGTTGATCGATACCTATCTTGGTGTATTGACTTACCTTAATAAAAAGTTTCGCTTTCAATGAAAGAGCCTTATTAGCATGTTCATGGAGCTGCTCTAGGCTTAAAGGCTCTTTTTCTTCACGAAGGTCAGTCAGGAGTGGTTTCAAATTTATATCATCGAAATTTTTGAGAATCGTTGGATTGTGAGCGACCAAATTGCGTATTTCGTTTAGTTCCTTTACATCTTTTAGTAAAGTTTTAATTTCAACCAGTTCACCACTTTGATCTGGGGCGCTTTCAACACAGCCGATTAGTTTATCCAGCCGATCGCCAAGAGTATATCGTCTGGCTTTCTTATCTTTAATCCAAGAATCGAATAGTTTGTATGTTAGAAGCTCAATATCGCCAAATGAGACGATCAATCTTCCGGTATGCAACTCCCAGTCTGAATATTCTTCACTCATAAGGTTTCCACTCCAGTATTTTTTTCTTGCTTATAAGTCCAACGCAATAAGATGCGCAAACCGCATAGGTTGTGCCGAGCCATGCGAGGCGCAACGATCGCGAACGATGCGCCTAACGGCAGCATCCCATGCGTACTGCCCTCTCATTTAAAAACCACCACCCCAGCCGCCGGCACCGTCAGCCTCACCGCCAACCCGTTTCTAGCCTCGACAACCGCCGTAGAACCGATCTGGCCGGGGTCGCTGGAGTAAAGGCACGTCAAGGAGTCACCAGCCTTGTGCAAACCGGCATCTATCGTGACCCAGGCGGCTTTTTCGGAGTCCGGGTCGGTATTGAGCGCGACGACGATTTCGCTGTCGCTGAGGATGCGCGACCAGGGCACTAGCGACAGGAGTTTGCCGCCCATCATCGTCGGCAGGCCGAAATGCAGGCCGTCGCCGGAAATCGGGCGCAGGTATTGGCGGCCGCGGCGCAAGGCGGGGTGGGCGCTGCGTATCGCAGCGTCCCGTAATAAAGGCAGGGTATGCCCAGCGTGAAGATGTTCAAGGCTAGGGCGTTCAGCACCAGTTTGGCCTTGTCGGCATCGGCGCAAAAGCGGGCCTTGGCGCGGCCGACTTGGTCGTGGTCGTTGAACATCGTCACGACCTTGTTGCGGAACCAGGTATGGCTGTCCTTGCCGACCAACAAGGAATTGCGGAATAGGCTGAAATAGTCGTCGGGATTGCTGCCGCCCTTGACCAGAAATTCCAGCTTGGCGGGGATGTCGTCTATGCCCAAGGCCGCGTCGAGACCGGTGGTTTCCAGCGTGTCGAAAGCTCTTTCCCGGCCGCCGGTGATTTCGCCGACCAGCAGGAAGTTGTCCTTGCCTATGCTTTGCGCGAATTCGTGGATCGCCGAACCGAATATCCGCGTGGCGCCGTCGTCCATGTGTTTGACGGTATCGATACGGAAGCCGTCGAGGTCGGCGTAGGCGATCCAGTATTTGTAAACTTCGATCAACGACAGCAAGGCCGGCGAGGCTTGATAGCCGTCGACAGTGCCATAGCCGTGGTGCAGGTCTTTCAGGTCACAAAAATCGCCTTCCCGGAATTCTGGATCGTAATCATAATTTTTGATGTAGCCTTTTTGGGTGAAATAATTAGGGTCTTGGAATTCCAGCGGCCAGACTGCGCCGTCCTTATCCGGCCAAGCGGCGGGTTTTGCGGGGTCGGTACGCAGGAAAGGAATAGTGGGCTTGCCGGTCTTGTCGTTGAAGCCGCTGACGCCTCGGACTCTGCCCTCCCAATACGGGTTGGATTCGCCGTAGCTGAAGACGTTGCCGGAATGATTGAGGATGATGTCGAGTATCACCAAAATCCCTTGCTGGTGCGCGGCTTCGACCAGTTCCTTGAGTTCCTGATCGCTGCCGAACTTGGGATTGACCTGTAGGAAGTCCTGTATGCCGTAGCCGTGGTAGGTTTCCTGAAACTCCACCTGCTTGAAAATCGGACTGATCCAGATGGCCGATACGCCCAGCCGTTTCAAATAACCCAGCTTGCTCTTCAAGCCCTTGATGGTGCCGCCGACGTATTTGCTGCCCGCCTCCCGCCATTTGTCCTCATCGGCCGTGGTTTGAATGGCGTTTTTATTATCGGATGCCTTGAATAACGGCGTGGTTCCGCCGCTTATGGCTTTGCCGTCGGCATCCTTGTAGCCCTTTTCCTTGTTGTCCGAAAAGCGGTCCAGCATCAGGAAATAAAGGACTTGATCCTCCCAGGCCGTGGGGGATTTATAATAGGCTACGCCCGATGTGAGTTGGCTAAGGTTGAGTGAAGCTAAGCGTGTTTCTGACATATCGATACTCCTGTGGCAGAGGGATGTTATCAATCGGTAGCCAATCTGTTTCGATTCGCCATTCGGGAGAACCTGGATTGAGCGGAAAGATTATGCTTTTGAACCGGGTCGGAAGAGAGTCGCAAAGGGCGCTTGATGATAAGCAAGCGTCCAAGCGGTAACTAAAACATCGCGTGTCTTTCTAACATATAAGATAAGGTAATTCAATATCCTAGAGCATAGCTCCGATTACGTTGCACTAACCGGAGCTATGCGGGCCGGGGAATCCGGCAAAAGGGGATTAACCGTGTCCCAAGGCGGCCGATTCCAGACCGCTGGCGCTCAGGTAGTAATAGCCGTCGCCATGGCTGACCACCCGTTGATAGGGCAGCGCATCGAGCTCGGTCAGATAGGTAATGGAATGGGTCTTGATCAGGCAATAGATAGCGTCGCCTTCCTGTAAAACCATGGACCGACAGGCGCCCGGCGTGATTTCGGCCAGCAGCGTGGCGCCGCAATCGACTTGCACGATCAGGCTGTCGCCGCTGGGAATCAGCGCGCAGATGCGGCCCTTGATCTGGTTCTGGATCGAGATGCCTTCGATGTAATAGCGGGATAGCGCGATGTCGTTGGCGCGTATCGAGACCTGGGTCTGGCTGCCTACCGCAAAGTGCGGCCTCAGCGGCAAGGCCAGCGGCAGGCCGAAACTATCGGCCAGGCTGCAACCGGCCTGGTAATCGTGAGCGCGAATGTGGACCGACAGGATATTGTCGATCTGGCGTATGCCCAGATAACGCAGGATGCCTTGTTGCTTGGCGACTTCGCGCAAGGAACCGCTACGCAGAACCTGGCCGTGTTCCAGTACCACCAACTGGTCGGTGACTTCCAATATCTCGCCCAACGACTGGCTGGCGTACAGAACCGGTAGGCCGAATTCGTCCTGCAGGCGTTTCAGTATAGGCAGCAGTTGCATCCGGTAAGCGTTGCCGATGGTGGCGAAGATATCGTCCAGCAGCAACAGTTTCGGCGATTTCAGCAACGAACGGGCTAGCGCCACGCGCTGGCGTTCGCCGGCGGAGAGCAGTTCGATGGCATGATCGAGGATGGGCCCCAACTCCAATAGCCCGACCAAATAGTCCGGTTTGAACAGGCGGCGTTGTTTCAGGGTGCGATGGTAGGCGGCGCTCAGATTGTCGCATACGGTCTCTGCCGAATCGGTGCAATCGGCTTGCAATACCGCGCCGACGGGGCGCTGTTCGCGCGGCATGACGATGCCTTTGCGGCTGTCGAACAATATCTTGCCGTCCAGCACGATATGCCCGCTTTGCGGTTGCAGGGTGCCGGCGATCAAACCCAGCACCGTGCTTTTACCGGCGCCGGAGCTGCCGAACAGGCCGATGCTGGTATCGTTGACCGATAATTGCGTGGCCAGATCGAAATGGCCGCGCCGCAGTTTTACATTCATTTCCAGCAGCATAGCTGCCTCCATGGTCCGGATGGCTCGGCCGCAACCTAACGGCGGTTTACGGCCGAGTCGTTAGCATTTTAACCGGCGACGGCCAGAATCACTGCGCCAGCCTTGAATATCGCCGTGGCCGACTGGCCTTTGCGAATTCCCAGGGTTTCGACGCTGTCGTTGGTCACGGTGGCCGCAATTTTCTCGCCACCATTCAATTCGATATCGACTTCGGAATTGACCGCGCCGGGTTTGACTTCGGTCACGGTGCCTTGCAACTGGTTGCGCGCCGACAGCTTATAGCCGCCGAAATCGGTGACCAGGATGATTTGCGGTGCCTTGACCAGCGCGATGATTTCCTGGCCATTTTTGATGCCCAGGGTTTCGACCGATTCCTTGGTGATGGAGGCGACGATGGTTTCGCCGCCCTTCAGGCTGAGATGGACTTCGGCATTGACGGCGCCGATCTGAACGTCGTTGACGGTGCCTGTGAATTGATTACGTGCACTAGCTTTCATGGTGTTTCTCCTTGGGGTTGATTAATTCAATATCGATGTGCCTTTGATTTGCGCAAAAACCTGCATGCCGACGCGTAAGCCCAGCAAACTGGCGGATTTGCGGGTGATGTGGGCCAACAAGGGCTGCTCGCCGACCAATAAACCCACCACACTGTGGCCGCTGTCATCGTCGGCGATGCCGGTGATGGTGGCCGGCAACACGTTCAGGATGCTGGTGGCGGCCGGTTCCTGCAGGGTGATGCTGACGTCGCGGGCGTAAATCTGTATCCGGAGCGGCGTGCCGATTTCCGCCGCAAAGCTCGGCAGGCTGATGGTGCCGCCTGCAAACGCCACATGCGTTAAATGGTAAGCGGCTTCGTGGCCGGCAACCTTGACCTGCCAGACGGTCGAGGCATCCCTATCCTGGGCCAGCGGCATGTCGAGCCGGCTCAAGGTTTCCGACAACGGGCCGGAGGCTAGCGCCCGGCCTTCGTCCATCACCACCAGATGGTCGGCCAGCTGTGCGACTTCCTGCTGCGAGTGGGTGACATAGAGCACCGGTATGTGTAGCTCCCGGTGCAGTTGGCTGAGAAACGGCAGGATCTCCTGTTTGCGTTTGAAATCCAGCGCCGCCAGTGGTTCGTCCATCAGTAGAATTTGCGGATTCAAGGCCAATGCCCTGGCGATGGCTACTCGTTGGCGTTCGCCGCCGGACAGTCTGTCCGGCATCCGCTCCGACAGGTGAGCGATGCCCAGCAATTCCAGGATATGCGTCAGATCGGTGCTGAGGGATCGGCCGCTGCGCTTCAAGCCGAACCGCAGATTGCCGGCTACAGTCAAGTGCGGGAACAGATTGGCTTCCTGAAACACATAACCCAGCGAGCGTTTATGCGTGGGTAGAAAAATCCCATTTTCGCTGTCCTGCCAGACCTCGCCGTTGATTTGCAAAAAGCCGTTCGGCGTCCGTTGCAAGCCGGCGATGCAGCGCAGCAATGTGGTCTTGCCGGAGCCCGAGTGGCCGAACAGCACCGTGACGCCGGATCCAGGCAAGCACAGGTCGACGGCCAGTTGAAAGCTTTCGTAGCCGAGTTGGAAGCGGGCGATGATGGGATTGGTCATTTCAGTTGATGGGCGACAGGCTGGGTTTTTAAAACGCTGTACAGCACTAACAGCACCGTGAATGAGAACAGCAACAAGGCGCCGGCCAGCCAATGGGCTTGCGTGTATTCCATGGCTTCGACATGGTTGTAGATTTGTACCGACACTACCCGGGTCTTGTCCGGAATATTGCCGCCCACCATCAGCACCACGCCGAATTCGCCGACGGTATGCGCAAAGCCCAGGATGGCGGCGGTCATGAAGCCGGGTTTAGCCAGCGGTATCACCACATTGAAAAATGTATCCAAAGGCCCGGCGCGCAAGGTGGCGGCCGCCTCCAGCGGTTGACGGCCGATCGCCGCGAACGAAGCCTGCAAGGGTTGCACCACGAAAGGCAGGGAATACAACACCGATGCCACGATCAGGCCGCCGAAGGTAAAAGGCAGCGTCCCCAGGCCCAGCCAGGCGGTGAATTTGCCGACCGGCCCCGCGGGCCCCATCAATACCAGCAGGTAAAAACCCAGCACTGAAGGCGGCAATACCAACGGCAAGGCCACCAGCGCATTGCAGATGCCTTTCCAGCGCGAGTCGGTGCGCGCCAGCCACCAGGCCAGCGGCGTGCCGATGAGCAACATCAAACAGGTGGCGATGCCGGCGACTTTACCGGTCAGCATCAGGGTATCAAGGTCGGCGGGAGAGAGCATATCGGTCACGATCGGTTAGTTAGGCAGATCGTAGCCGTATTTTTCGATGATTGCCAAAGCGGGTTTTGACTTCAGGTAGTCCAGCAAGGCCTTGGCGGCCGGGTTTTCGGCGCCCAGGTTAAGCAATACCGCGCTTTGTTTGATCGGCGCATAGCGGTTGGACGGCACGATCCAGCCGGAACCGCTGGCTATCTTGCCGTTTTCGATGACTTGCGACAAGGCGACGAAGCCCAGCTCGGCATTGCCGGTGCTGACAAATTGCTGGGTTTGGGCGATGTTTTCGCCTTGCACCAGTAGCGGCTGCAATTTTTCCTGCAAGCCCATGCCTTTCAACACCTCCAACGCCGCCGCACCGTAGGGTGCCAGCTTGGGATCGGCCAGCGCCAAATGCTGAAAGCCGCCCTTGGCCAGGATTTGGCCTTGATCGTCGACATAGCCCGGCTTGGCCGACCACAACACCAATTTGCCAAGGGCGTAAACGAAGCGGCTGCCGGCGACCGTCGCACCGTTTTGCTCCAGCTTCAGCGGGTTGCTTTCATCGGCCGACAAGAAGACTTCAAACGGCGCGCCGTTTTCCATTTGCGAAACGAATTTGCCGGACGAGCCGAAGGATAGTTTGGCTTCGTGGCCGGTGGCTTTCTGGAATTCGGCGGCTATTTCCTCCATCGGTTTGGTGAAGTTGGCGGCCACGGCGACCAGCGTGGTTGCGGCTTGTGTTATCGCGCTGAGCGAAACCAGACACAGGATTAGCAAGATACGGCGTAAAGCGTTAGATGACATTGACTACCTCCAAAATAAAATACGGTGTTCGGTTAAGTTTATGCAAAAACCAAACCTGATTCGTAACCTACGTTAGTTGATTCGACATCAGGTGTGGATATGTATGCCGTCTTTCCGGCATTCCCTGCCGGAAAGACGGCAACTAAAACCGCAATTGGCTCTGCACGTAAAAATAGTCGACATCTTCCTTGGCCGGTGCATTGGCGGTGTCCTTGGCGAAACTACCCTTGAACAGATGCGCCCAGCCGGTTTCGAAATTCAGGCTGCTGTTGAAATCCCAACGCGCGGTCATTTCCAGTTGCTGGCCGATGAAGTTATCGGTTCTGCCGCTGGTGTCGCGCAGATTGGCCGTAGTCCAGCTGTCCTTGTCCTCCGCCAGCCAAAAGAAGCGGTGGCTAAGCCCGAGTTGCACGTCGGAACGCGGCGCGGCGGTGATGCGGTAACCTGGCGTGTTGACGTTGCTGCGGGCGAAAGCGCCGTAAATGCCGGTCGCGCCGAACTCGAAACGTCGCGCACCGTACAAGGTATCGAAGCGCTGGTCTTTATTGTCGTTGGGGTCGTGATCGCCGCTGGCATAATCGTATTCCAGCGCCAGGCGTGGCGACCAAGGAATGTCGAAGGTGTAACCTACATCCAAATGCTGATACCAGGCTTCATGATCCTGATCCCTGCCGTTGCTGGCGGCGGTGCTGGAGCGCACGGTGCCGAACTGGCCCATGGTTTCGGTTTGGAAGTCGAATTGCCCCTTCTTGGGTTTCAAGTAAAAACGCATGCCTGGCGTAAAATAGCGGCGGTTGCGGGTCTGGTTGCGCTGGCTGTCGCCTTCGTCCAGATGATACAAGTAAACATCGCTGTTGATGCCCCAGAACAGGTCGCTGACCTCCAGAATACCGCCGGAAAACCAGGTGTGAGTATCTTCCTCGTCGAACTCGTGGGTTTCGTCGAGAATGTCGGCGGCCGCAGTCGGATAGCGGTTGACGGGCATCGTCACGAAGCCGTTGAATTGCCAGCTATTGTAATCGACCAGTCTGAGCCTGACCCCGGTAAAGCTGTTGATGGTGTTGCGCATCGCGTTTCTGGCGATCAGGCGGCGGCTGCCGAAATTCAGGGTTTGCCGGCCGGCGATCACTTCGGCGCCGATGCCGCTGTAGAAAATATTCTGATTGGCCCAGGCTAGATAACCCTGGATGAAATCGGCCGTGTCGGCGTGGGTGTTATTGACGCCGGAACCGCTGTCGGTACCCAGTGCGCGCGCATCCAAAAACTCGGCACCGGCGCGGAACTTGCCCAAATTGGCTTCCAACCAAAAGTCGGTTTGCAATGGGATTTGCTGGTCACCACCCTTGCCACTGGCCTTGAATTGGCCGTCCATGGTTTCGTAACGGGTACGCTGCTCGACCGAAAGCGACAGCCATTTCGGCAAGTTCAGCGCGTCGTGCAGATTCCAGACCGGTTTTTCGTACTTGTCGCTGCCCAACAAGGCATCAGACATCTGACTTTCGAAAGCCGCAAACGGTGCCCTGGTGTAGCTTTTCTTTTCCGCGGCCTGAATAGGCTCGCTGCCGGCGATATAGAGACCGCCAGCGACGAACAGGCCGAGGATGGGTTTAGCGGCAACGCTGGCAAGAGGTGTTTTGTCTATCATTGATCACCTATTAATCGCAAGTGTGGGGTTGTCATCGGCATTAGTACGGCTATGCGTACATAACCGGTTCGGAGAGCTAAAGAGAACTGACTCCGGTTCGATCCGTAACGCATGCAAGTATATAACGCAGCGATGACAATTTCTATTCAGCAAGCGGTGTGCCAATTGCTGATATGGTTGGTATGTTGTTGAATCGTATTGTTTATTGTCGTTACGGCTAGCCATGAACCAATGTTGTGTTTCAGACATTTCGTTATGTTCTGTAGGTATAACGACCCGGCGTCATAAAGACTCCAAGAAGCGGATAAGCGCCTGCCGTTTCCCGGAAGATAAATCCGCAAATCGTTGTTTACTCGGCAAGGCTTCGCCGCCGTGCCACAACACGGCTTCGGCTAAGTTCCGCGCTCGGCCGTCATGCAGAAAATAGCTGTGTTCGTTGATGCGTTCGACCAGGCCTATACCCCACAGCGGAGGCGTACGCCATTCGCCGCCACCGGCTTGGAAGTCCGGCCGGCCATCGGCCAAGTCTTGGCCCATGTCGTGCACCAGCAGGTCGGTGTAGGGGTGGATGGTTTGTTTGGACAGCATCGGTAGCTCGGGAAATTCGCCCGTGGTCAATGCCGGAGTGTGGCAAGCCGCGCAGCCGATTTCGGCGAACAGTTTTTCGCCTTGCCTAACCTGAGGGTCGCCGGTATCGCGCCGCGCCGGGACTTGCAACAGCCGCAGATACAACAATACTGCGTCGAGCTGGCTATCGCTCAGCTCCGGTTGCCGGGCCGAAGGCGCCTGTTGGCAGGCGGTTTGCGCGGCGCTGCAATTTTCTTGAGCGTTTAGTGACGAGGTAATGCCCATGTCGCCGATGAACGCGCCGGCGATTTGCTGTTTCAGCGTGGCGACATTGGCTTTCAGGCCGAAACGGCCGATGACGTTACGCTGACGTTCGGCATCCCAGACGATATTGGGATGGCCGTGCAAACCTTGGCGCTTGCCGTCTTCCGCCATTTGCCTGATGGTTTGTTCGTCGACGGCTTCCAGCAGGCCCAGGCCGAAAACCGAAGGCCCGACGCGTGGGGAATACAGAATGTCGGCGGGAAGCGGGCCGTAGTGCAGATCGACGAAACTGTATATAGGCTTCCTTAACTTTACCGTTTCGCCGTCCGCCAACTTGATTGTTTGTTCGCGATAATCGACGCTGACGCGGCCTTCGCCCGGCACGCCGGGTACGCCCTGTTCGTTTAACTGCCCGCCGTAAACGGGATGCGGCAGCGGTCCGCCATGCTCATCCTCGCCTGGCAGGCTCAAACGTATCAACATGGAACGCATGGCTTGCTGCGGCGTTTCCGGCGGCTGGCCGCGGCCGTTTTTGGGATGGCAGGACAGGCAGGAAATCTGGTTGTAGAGCGGGCCGAGGCCGGCGATTTCGATGTCCTTTGCCGGCGGTATCACCCAGCTTTGCCGGAACAGGCCACGTCCGCGAAACACTTCCTCTGATTTTGCCTGGGGTAGGCCTGGATGAATCCGCGAGTAGGCTTCCCGGCTGGCATCGGCGACTTCGAAACCGGTTTCCGCTTGCGCTAAAGGCAGGCCGGCCAGGCAACAGCTCAAGCCCAACAACAGGTGGGACAGTCGCGCGCTCATCGTTCCAACTCCAGCAACAGCTTTTCGGCCTCGGCATAACGCCGATCGATGTCCTTGGCCCAGGCTTGTTCGAGAGACTTGGCTTCCGCTTCGGCCTGGGCCTCGTCGGCGCGCCGGGCGAACAGCTTTTGCAAGGCTGGCTCTTGAGCCTTGGCCGCAGCTATGGGCGCCGCCGTCAACAATTGCCTTAACTTGACCAGCCGAGCCGCCTTAGCGGCGTCGGCACGCTGTTCCTGCTTTCGCAAGCCGTTCCAGAGATTCTGCTGGCGTTGCGGATGATCGCTGAACAACCGGTCGAATAGGACATTGTTCAAGGCCAAGCGCGGAATTGCGCCGTTGGGGTCGTAAACCACCGGATGCTGTGCCGAGGCGGAGAAGGGATCGAAATAGCCGGCCGGTTTATCTTTATAAACGCCGGGGCGCGCCGGCAGTTTGCGGATGTCCGGATGAAACAGCATTTTTTGGCCGGTCTCCGACAACACGAAGTTTACGAAACGTCTGGCCGCTTCGGTATGTTGGCTGGCGGCGGTAATCGCAATATGCGCCGGCGAATAAGCGACCGGCTCGGGATAGACGAATTGCAGCGGCGCGCCGTTGGCGATGGCCGAGGCGGTGAAAAAGTCGATGGCGGGGCCGATACCGCGCTCGCCGGAACCTATGATGTCGGTGATGAAGGTGGCTCCGGAATCCACCAGGCGGGCGTTGGCGACGATGCCCGCCAATACCGCCCAGCCTTGTTCCCAGCCGTATTGCTGCAGGACGCTATCCACCATCATTGGCGCGAAGCCGACCTTGGAGGGAATCGGCAAGGCCAGATGGCCTTGATAGCGGGCGTCGGCCAAATCCAGCCAGGTTTTAGGCAACGGCAGGCCGTGTTTTTGCAGATAATCGGGATTCACCGCGAAACCGTAACCGGCCATCTCGCTGACGCAAAACGTGCCTTCCGGGTCGACCAAGGGCATCGCACCGAGACGGTCGGCCAGGCCGTTGCGGTCTATGCCGAGTTTTTGCCAGGCGCCATGCTGTTTCAATACATTGAAATTCTGCTGTGCGGCAGACCAATAGACATCGACGCCTCCCTGTTGGGGCTGACTCAGATACGGCAGCGCGTCATGCGGCATGCGCCATAGGATTTGCACGTCGATGTCAGGATTTTGCTGCTCGAAGGCGGTTTCGTAACGGGACACCACGTCTTCGTGGAACGCCGTCAATACCGTCAATTTTTCCTTGGCAAGGGCGGGATAGGCCATCAATCCAACGAGCAGCCAAGCCAGCGTTCTTGGTAAAGTTGTCATCGGGTCTCTCCTTGATTTCAGTAGCTAAGATTGAGGTTGGCGAAGTAGTTGCGGCCCGGCTCGGGGAAACCTTCTTCGTAGGCGAAGTTTTGATCGGCGACATTGTTGACGCCGAATTCGGCGTTGATTTGCTTGGTGGCGATGAAGGTGGCCTTCAGATTGCCGATCAAAAAGTCCTTCGCCACCCTGGTGCCGGTGCTGTTGCTATAGCGTTTGTCGTTGTATTCGGCGCTGGCCAGCAGGCGTAGATATTGAAGCGGCTGGTATTCCAGATAGGTGAAGATCTTGTGTTTCGGCGTGTCCAGAGGATAAATGTCCGGTCTGCTGATGTTGTTGCGGTCCAGCCAGGTGTAGTTGGCATGCGCCCGCCATTGATCGGTGATTTGGGCAGTGGCGAACAGCTCTATGCCTAAGTTTTCTTGGCTACCGATGTTCTGCAATTGGGAGCACGACCTCGGAGCCGGATTTGTTGGCGAAACACAACGCTGGATTGGAAGTGTCACGCTTTCTATGGTGTTGTCGATCTGGCTGAAAAACAGGTTGGCGCCGTAATCCAGCAAGCCCAAGGCTCTGCCATCCAGTCCAAGCTCGTAATTCAATGCCGTTTCCGGCTGTAACGTGGGATTGGGCAAAGCGGTACCCAGCCGGTAGGAAAATCGATCCTTAATGGTCGGAAAGCGGGTCTTGCGCGCCAGGCTGGCGTGCAGTTGCAGGATGTCGCTGAGGCGATAAAAGGCGCTGCCCTGGATGTTATAGGCATCCTTGGTGCCGTTTAACTGGAACGGCACGATTTTGCCGCGATTTGAGTTTAGGTCTTGTGCCTGCAGTTGGCGTTGTTGTTCGTAACTGGCGCCGACCACAAATTTCAGTGCCTCGGTCGGCGTATAGTTGTTTTCGATCGCGTACGAAAACAGTTCGTCGGCAAAACGTTGTTGTGGCAGGCTGGTGTTGTTGACCTCCCGATGCACATCCTGCTTGTAGCTGAAGGCCAACTTGATCTCGTTGTGTTTGAGCCAGGTATTGCCGTATTCCAGGCCGCCGCCGAAGGTGTAATCGTCGTAATGGCTGTCGAAGGCATACGGTCGAGTAATACTGTTATAGCCGGCGTTGTCATAAGACTTAAGGCTGTTGCGAAACTTGTCGTGGTAAGCGCGCAATTTGACGCTATGCACGTCGCCGAACTCGGTTCGAGACAAAAAGTACACGCTCTCCTTGTCCCAATAGGGCCAGCGCCAGTATCGAGCGGAATTGGAAGGATCGTTGCCGGTGTAAGGCGGTGTATCCTTGCGGCCGCTCTGGTTGCTGTAGGTGATGGCGTATTCGTCGGTGTCGTTCGGGGTCAGTCCCAGCTTGATGTTGCCCTTGTAATCGGTGTTGCCGGAATTTTCGCGGATGCCACCGTTCTCGGTGGATGTCGGCTTGAAGTCGTCGGACAAGCGCCAGAATTGCCGATCCAGATACGAAGCCCCGCCCTGCAAATACCACGATCCCTGATTGCTGCCGAAATTCAGCGCGGTTTGGTAATAATTGGCATCGAATTGCGAATCCATGCCCATGCCCGTCATCAACTTGGCCTCCAGGGCTTTGGTCGGACGGCGGCTGACCAGATTGACGCTGCCGCCCAGGGTGTTGGGGCCGTACAGCACCGAGGCGTTGCCCTTGCTGACGTCGATCTGGCCGATGTCGAAGGTGGTGAAGCGGTTGAGATCGACATTGCCGTCGTAAGGCACATACACAGGAATGCCGTCGATAAACAGCGGCACTTGCCGGGAGTTGAAGCCGCGCACATAAATCAGCCGTTCGTTGCGCGCCCCCAGATTCTGTACCGAGACGCCGGGTAACAGGTTCAAGGCCGATGCTACGTCGTTACGGTTGTTGCGGCCGATGTCTTCGGAGGTGAGGGTTTCCTTGTCGGTCAGTTCTTGTTGATCGGCTTTCGCGTCAACTTCGACAAGGCCTAATTGAAAGACATCGTCGTCGGCCAGTGCTATCTGGGACAAAGCCGTCATCGCCAATAATAGAGCGTGGGTGCGCATGATTTACCTGCCAAGTTTTTTGGATTTGGAAAGCTCATTGGCTCGCGCGGCATAGGCTTGGATAGCCTATAATCGCTAGCACGAGCATTGCTTCCACATCAAATGGTTATGGGTTACACAAACAGGACTGATGGGATGTAGTCCTGAGGGAATGCAGGCTTAGTTTAATTGGTTATGTACGTAAGTAAATAACGACAATTGGAAATAGGCTGTTTCGTCATGGGAAATAGCTTTCAGGTGTACACACGTTTATGACAAATCATTCAAATCAAAACACGAGTCCAATTGCCTATGTCGAGGCCGAATTGCGGCTGGCCGGCATGTTGGATAGCCGGATGATCGGCTTGCTACGGGCCATAGTGCAGACTGGCTCCATCAATCAGGCCGCAAAGCAAGTGGGTTTGAGCTACAAGGGAGCGTGGCAAATCATCGAACGGGCCAACAACCTGGCGCCCAAGGTGCTGATCGCCACCGCGACCGGCGGTAGCAAGGGTGGTGGCACCAGTCTGACCGCCGCCGGCCAATCCTTGTTGGAGCTGTTTACCCGGCTGGAACTGCAACACAGCCAGTTTTTGCGGCAACTCAATCAGACTCTGGCCGCCGATCCGGAAATGATGTTGCTGCTGAAGCGGCAGGTGATCAAAACCAGCGCCAGAAACCAGCTATTCGGCAAAGTCACCGCGATACAACCAGGCGCGGTGAATGCCGAAGTGTTTGTGACGCTGAAAGGCGGCGAGCAAGTGGTGGCAAGCGTGACGTTGGCGTCGCTCGGTAATCTCGGCATCGGTGTCGGCGGCGATGCGGTGTTGTTGATTAATGCGCCGGATATTATCTTGGTCGTCGATGACCAAGACTCGTCTCGAGTATCGGCTCGCAATCGCTTGCAAGGCAGCGTGATCCGCATTCAGCACGATGCCGTCGATTCGGAAGTGATTATCCAACTGCCCAGCGGCGAAACCGTTGCCGCCACCGTGACCCGGCTTAGCGCCGAAACCATGGCGATTAAGTGCGGCAGCAAGGTCAGCGCGGTGTTTAAGAGCAATGCGGTGATACTTGGCGCGATGCCGCTTGATACCGAGCAAGCACCGTTACCCTAGCGCCTTCGTTGCAAATCCTACAAAACTGTTTTTTTAGGAAGTCGATAATTGTCGTGTTTGCGACATTGTCGGGTGGTGATGCCGCCAAACCAGCTGTTTTCCATAACTATCCCGATGAGGCGAAATAGCCTAAGCCCTTATCAACCATGGCTTATGTAAGGTTTTAAGAATCCTGGCAAGTGTTTTGCTTGATAGCGTTTAAATTCTTTCATTCATAACGTTAAAAGGGGATTAAAACCGATGCTACTTGAAAAATACGACAGCCAGGCGCTTTTGTGGATCACCACATTGGTGGGCAAAACCAGCAAAGCCGGTGTATCCGCGTTTCGCGGCGACCTGGTGTTGATCGAAGGCGCCCTGCGCGAAGGTTCCAACAATATCCGCGACCGGAAAACCCCGGAGTTGGTGATCAATCAGGCCGCCGTATTGGCCGACAGCGACAAGATTCTGTTCGTCAACGGTTTGTTTTATAAGTTGGAACATCTGCCGATCTTTGTCGAAAAATATAAAGACGCGCTGACTCCGGACACGGTAGCGCTGTTCTATGTTGAAAACATCGGGGCTCCGATGCAGATCGTCATCGACGGTATTACCTTCAATTTGGTGCCTCACCAAGAAGGCATGATCTGGAACGAAACCCTGGAATTGCTTTATATCGAAAAAGCCGATCTCAAGGGGCAATCGGGAGAAGACAAGGTCGTCACCATGTACGAAGCCGCCAAAGCCTACAAAAGCAAAGCCGAACCCATCAGTCTGGAAACGGCATTGACTCAAACCATAGCAGTCAAGAAAGATGCCGCCGTCGGACCGGTGTAGGGGCGCATAGTCTGTCATCAGGGTGAAATCGCATGAAAAATTTTAAAACCATCTCCGTCGCCGATTCGGAACAGTTGATCGCCGAACAGCAACCGATGATCCTAGATTGCCGCGATCTCAAGGATTATCGGGCCGGGCATATCGACAATGCCATGCACGTTCATGAGCAATTGCGCGATTTGCTGCTGCAAAAGGGCGATAAGCAAAAAGCCTTGCTGATCTATTGTTACTACGGCCATGCCAGCGAGCATTTGGCGGAGATGTTTGGCGATTTCGGCTTCAAGCAAGTTTACAGCCTGGCCGGCGGTTTCGCCGGCTGGAAAGAACATCACACAGCATGAAGGTAGCGTTATGCAGCAATTAACTAGAGATTTGGCCTTGCGCATCGCGCTGGCCACACGCGTACTGCCAGGCGTCGACGTACCCAAGTTGATCGGAGTATTGCACGAGAAAGTCGGATCGCCCTTGGACGATGAAAAACTCAAGTCAATTACCGTGACCAACCTGAAAACCGGCATCGGCAGCCTGGATGGCGAGGAAGACGGCGAAGACATCGGCATCGGCCTGGAAAACATCAAACTTGCGGTACGCTATCTATGGGGCGAGGAAGAAGGCGATGAAAGTCTGCCGGAAATCTTGCCTTATAAGGATGGCGATATGCCGGAATCGATCCGCGTCGCCATCGCCTCCAACAGCGGCTCTTCGCTCAACGGCCATTTCGGCTCCTGCATTCGCTTCCTGGTCTATCAGTTGAGCAGAAGCGACATGCGGCTAGTTGACATCCGTTCCACGGTGGAAGCCGATAGCTCCGACGACCGCAACCTGTTCCGCGCCAATCTGATCAAGGATTGCCACGTCTTGTTCGTTCAATCCATAGGCGGTCCGGCCGCCGCCAAGGTGATACGCGCCGATATATACCCGATCAAGGTGCCGGACGTGGTCGAGGTCGACCAGCAATTAAGCGAATTCCAGAAAGTATTCGACGCTCCGCCGCCCTGGATGGCCAAGGTTTTGGGCAAGAGCGCCGAGGAGCGCAAGCGCTTTTCTCACCAGGAATAAACCTTGATTGGGTTGTTATAGAGCTGTAATGTTTATTTGCTATGCTTTTATCTATATGCCTATGCGCCAGAACAGGCACATAGGGTGGGCGGCGGATAGTTATTGGAAACCCCCCTAAATTTGCCTGTGGCTTAGGGAAACTCTGAACAAGTTGATTCCGCTCATGGCTCGACAAGGCGCTCCCGAGCGAAGCCGAAGGGCTGACCGTGAACGGAATCAACAGTGTATCGTTCGTCCTGAGCCTGTCGAAGGACTTAATCAGAATTTACTTAACCGATATTGCGGGGCGCTGGATTGAATAAGCTTTGAATGACACTTTCAAAAATTAGGCGAAGAAACTTATGGATGCGAATAAAAAAGAAATTCTCGACAAAGGCCGTGGCGAAGACCAGTGTAATCATCCATCCCTAGCCAAGGAATTTGTGTCTGGAGCGCCAACGGGAAATTACGTCTGCGCTAAATGCGGACGCCCGCTGTCAGCCATTTTGAGAACCTTAAGGCGCTGATGGTTTGGCCGAGGATACCAATATGCGGGCGTAAGGTAGGTTCAAATCTTATAGGCCGCTTCGAGGTGCCGAAGCCTCTTGGCCAATAGAAAAATCATCCCAAAAAGAGCAGTTGGTGTGTGTTATAGGCCGTTCGTGCTGAGCAAAGTCGAAGCGTGGACGGCCTATAACACACTCACCCATAGGGTGATTGAAAAATCCCGCTCATCCTTCGACAAG
>JAJRDU010000127.1 GCA_028748685.1 Methylococcaceae bacterium | reverse complement strand
TACAACACCGCTTCCAGCGCTTGGAATTCAGGCCGTTACGACGATCCCTACGCACAACTGGACTTCGATGAACTATTAACTTTTGGAAGCAACATGGCCAGCATACCGGCGGCATCACGTGCTGACGTGTGCCAGTCGTTGTTGAAATCTCAGAAGGGTTCGTCCGGCGTAGGGATACAGTTACATCTACTGGTGGGGCGATTATTTTCGGATGCCTGTGGAGACATTCCTAGCGTGCTGAATGATGTCGCTTCCATTCCTCGGGAAAGTTTGTACGATGAGCGCCTGCAAAAACTGGTTGCCGTTCACACCGAAGCCTTGAAACGCATGCACAATCAGGCAAGATATGTTTGCGCTCAGGAAAACAAACCAAAAACCGTCCAATCCGCGCCTGAACCAAAAGATCAAACCGGTACGAAAAAGGATGAAACCCGTATGCTGCGCGAGAAGCTGGAAGCCATTCGATCCCTGGAAAAACAGATGGATGGGACCAACAGCGGAAAATAGATCACATGTTTCGCTTTCGATTGGCGGTAGTCGTCGTTGTTTCGTACATCTTCGTATTGTTTCTAGCATTGGTGCTCTACTGGGGTTCGAACCAAGTCGCCCGGTATTTTCAGCTCAGCCAATCCGCATATGAGGCGTTTGACCATTACGAGCGATTGTCGCTGGAAGCTTACCGGCACTTTAAGCAACGCATGGATAAACTCATTACGGCCAGCCCGGCGGCCGAAGCCGGCGAGGAAGTATCCAAAAGGCGCCTCTTCGAGGCGATGCAGGAACTCAGGAATATTGCTATCAAACCCTCAATTAGTGGCTCGAATACCAGTGAAGAGCCCCAAAAAGCCGCCGAGTTGGAAAGGGTCGCGCATTTCACCGCATTTCTGGATGCTAGCGAATATCGGTTTGACGAAGTAGAGCGCTTGCGCCAACAGGGTAAACGGGACATGGCCGTTCAAGCACTGTCGAAATTCTCGGAGCAAGAAATCGACGGCAAATTCCAACCCTTGATTGATGCGGCCATCAATGCCGAACGCCAAAAAGCCCTTAGTACCCAGGAGGATCTTGAAAAATTGGTCGTTCAGTCGCGCTGGATCGCCATGCTAGCCGCATTCGCAGCGATAATATTTAGCCTCATATCTGGTGTATTATTATTGCGTAGCGTTAGAAAGCCTATTGAAACATTGATGAAAGGCACCGATGAAATTGCTTCCGGTAATCTGGTTTACCGCATTTCCCTGGATACTCGCGACGAATTTACGTATCTCGCCAGCCATTTCAATAAAATGGCGCAGCAACTCGAAATTCAGCAAGAAAAATTGCGCGAAGGTCGCGCGGTGCTTGAGAAACGAGTGGCCGAACGAACCTACGAACTGCAACAATTAAATGAAGAATTGAAGCGTATGGATACGGCACGACGCGAATTTTTAGCCGATATCAGTCATGAACTGCGCACTCCAATTACCGTTATCCGTGGGGAAGCGGAAGTCACCCTGCGAGGGCAGGATCGCGAAACTGACGAGTATAAGGACACATTGCAACGCATCGTCGAACTGGCTATGCAATTGGGGAAATACGTCAATGACCTGTTGTTCCTCGCTCGCGCCGAAACCGCCAATCTCCAATTTGAATGGGCCTGTTTGGACCTGACAGAACTGGTAGCCAGCGCCGTGGAAGATTTTCAAGTCATGGCCCAAGAAAGCGCTATTTCCCTTTCCCTGGAAGTGCCCGATCAACCGGTGTGGGTGCATGGCGACAACCAACGGCTTCGCCAAGTACTGTTTATTTTAGGTGATAATGCCTGCCGATATTCGAATCCTGAAGGGCACATCGCCGTCGCCTTATGGCTGGAAGGGAGTCAAGCGTGTTTCAGCCTTACGGACTCAGGTATCGGCATACCCGCCCAAGATTTGGAACGTATTTTCGACCGTCACTTCCGCAGTCAAAATGCCCGCCGATCGCGAGATGACGGAACCGGCCTGGGGCTGCCGATGGCCAAGTCCATTCTAAAAGCACACGGTGGAACCATCAAGGTGAGCAGTACCGAAAATTCAGGCTCAACATTCACGGTCACACTCCCACTAATTTCGGAAGCACAGGATAAACGTGCGCTCGGCGATCGCCGACGGTCTAGTCGAGGTCTCACTTCCGCCAATATCGGTAGAACAGGATAAATTCTATGAACGATCATTACCTAAAATCCAACAATCTAATGGGTATCGGCTACATGCGTGTTTTGCTGGTAGAAGACGACGAGCGTATTTTTGACTTTGTTCAGCGAGGACTTAAGGCCGAAGGCTATGCAGTAGAAGTCGCCCGCACCGGACAGGAGGCCATAACGCTGGGTACGGAGGGGCAGTTTCAAGCCATCGTGCTGGATCTAGGCTTACCCGATCTAAATGGACAACAGGTTTGCGAGCGCCTTAGGGAAAATGGCATCGACACCCCTATCCTGATGTTGACGGCCAGGGACACGATACAGGACAAGGTTAGCGGCCTGCGTTCCGGTGCCGACGACTATATGACCAAACCTTTCGCATTCGAGGAATTGTTAGCCAGAATAGAAGTTTTAATGAGGCGCCGCGGCGGAGATGTCAAACCGGAGGTCAAGGAGTTGCAGATCGCCGATTTGGTATTAAACGGCGAAACCCATGAAGTGCGGCGTGGAGAAACACCTATCGATCTGACGCCGAAGGAGTTCGCCTTGCTGGAATGCTTTATGCGCGTGCCGGGCAAGGTGTTGAGCCGCACCCGGATACTGGAACAAGTTTGGGGTTATAGTGCCGATCCGCTCACCAACGTGGTCGATGTCTATATTCGCCAGTTGCGGCGCAAAATCGATGATGATTATGAACTGAAACTTCTCAAGACCGTGCGTGGATTCGGTTACAAGCTGGATGCTTCGTAAACCAACAATGCCTCGAATTGATTCCATTCCGGGGGCGATGAATGAATCACAGGCAAATCACTATCTCTGGCTTTTCTAGGAGCAATTTCCTTAATGATTGCAGCCAGCGCCGTGAACGTGGCCGTGAGCAAGTTCATCACTCGTCGCGGGCCTAACATCGACCACTTCCACATCGAAAGTCAAAAACTCGCCCGCCAGGGGGTGATTACCATCGATAGTAATATCATCACCATTTATTTCGGTAATAGTAATAATGCCTGAGCCATAACTGACGTCGGCATGAAATTGCATGCCGACTTCGATATCCATGCCTTCGAACATTTTTTTAGAAACGACCTGCATCATATTTTCATCAACAACGCCATAGGCCTCTTCGGGCGGAATGGTCACATTGAGTTTGTCGCCGATATTTTTACCCACCAACGCCGCTTCCAGACCGGCAATGATATTGCCAGCGCCGTGCAGATAAACCAACGGTGCATCGCCGATAGAGCTATCCAATTGCTCACCGCCGCGGTTGGTTAAAGTATAATGAATTGAAACCGCTGTTTTATCGGTGATTTGCATACGCGCCCTTTAGGTTAAGATTAAAAGTTGCCATTATACCCTGCCCGACCGCCAACATGTCACGCTGGAGACCGCCCCGCCCCAAATCATCCCCTTATATTACCGTAGAGGGCTACAAAAGACTGGAAACGGAATTGAAACAGCTTTGGGAACGCCGCAAGCATGTCACGGCCGCTCTGTCAGCCGCCGCAGCCGAAGGCGATCGCTCGGAGAATGCTGAATATATATACCGAAAAAAGGAATTGCGTGAAATTGATAGACGCATTCATTATCTACAAAAACGCTTGCCATCTTTGACCGTGGTGTCTGAAAAACCAGGCAATCAAAAACAGGTATTTTTCGGCGCCTGGGTCACCTTGGAAACGATGGACGGAGAGGAAGTTACTTACCGTATCGTTGGCGCAGACGAAATCGACACTTCTGGCGGGCTGATCAGCCTGGATTCGCCACTGGCTATAGCATTACT
>JAJRDU010000126.1 GCA_028748685.1 Methylococcaceae bacterium | reverse complement strand
TCATGTCTTTAGATGAGTAAGGCATAGGAATAAAAATAACAGGAAAAGGTTTCGCAATCAAATGATAATTGTTATCATTAATAAAAGTTCTTTAGGCAGAGGTGTTTATGTACGTTTGCGTTTGTAAGGCGGTGACAAATAATCAAATTACCCAAGCCATTAATCAGGGAGTTTGCAGTCGTCGTCAGCTCATGCAGTGCACGGGCGCCGGCAGCGTTTGCGGTAAATGCAGTCGGCATATCAAAGAGTTGGTGGATGAGAGATTAAGGCTTCAATCGGCTGCGCAAGCAGCGTGATTGTCGAGTGCTTATATTAATCAAGGCTGATCTCGATCGAGGAGTCTTTCGTAAGATGCCGGCAAAGGATTGATTAGCCGGCAATCGATGGAAATAAACAGGGCGATTTACGCCCTGTTTATGATGCCGAGGTTTTATTTTTGAGTTGCTGGAGCGCTTGTAGGCTCCGCGGGTGCTGGTGCAGATGGTGTTGCGGCATCGGTGGTTGGTGCGGCTGAAGGTTGCGCCGCCGTCGCGTCTAACTGAACTTCGCTAGCTTGAGTGGCTGCGGGTTGGGCTTCTGCAGGTTGAGCTTCCGGTTTGGCGGGCGCTGGAGTCGGCGGAGTCGGTGGCAGCAGAATCTCGACCTGTGCTGTTTTACGCAAATTTTCGATCATGGTTTGCGCTTTTTGACGTTGCAGCATGGGGCGAATTTGTTCTTTTACGGCTTCCAGCGGTGGTGGGGTCAGTGCTCTGGAATCTTCTCTCAAAATCACGTGCCAGCCAAACTGGGTTTGCACCGGTTGTTTGGTGAATTTGCCATTTTCCAGCGCGATAACTGCTTCGGAAAAAGGAGCAACCATCCTGTCAGAGGTAAACCAGCCCAGATCGCCGCCTTCGGAACCCATCGGGTCTATCGAGTGTTTCTTGGCCAATGCGGTGAAATCGCCACCTTTTTCCAGCTCGGCGATCAATTTTTTGGCTTCGTCTTCGGTTTTGACCAGAATATGGCGGGCTTTATATTCGCTGCCCATGTTAGCCATTTTGGAATCGTATTCGGCCTTGATTTCCTCGTCGGTTACAGGGTTGGCTTTCAGATAATCCTGCAGCGCCGCTTGTGATAGCAGGGAATTTCTGACTGTCGCCATGCGCTCGATTACTTCCGGAGTTTTATCCAGCTGTTTTTGCATAGCTTGCTGGATCAATAATTCACGTTGAATGAGTTCCTCCAGTAATTGTTCTTTTGGGAAACTCTGACCTTGGCTGCGCTCGGCGATTTCTTTTTCCAGCGTTTCCAGTGTTTTTTTGCTAATGAAAGTACCGTTGACTGAAGCGACTGCGTTTTCTTTGGTGACGGCAGGCGCGGCAGTGGTTTCGGTTTCCTTGGCTTTTTCTTCAAAGCAGCCCGGCAGTATGGTTGCGCTGGCAAGGATCAGAGGGATGAGTTTCAGTTTCATTTATTGATTTCCTATTGAGTTTTCAGTGGGAGTTAAAGCATTAATGCCAAGTGCGTGAATGTCGTCCTTCATCATGTCGTTCAGCGCTTTATAAATGAGCTGGTGGCGTTGTACCAGCGTCTTGCCTTCGAAAGCTTCGGCGACTATGGTGACATTATAATGTCCGCCGCCTTTTTGATTGCCGGCGTGTCCGGCATGAGCGGCGCTATGGTCGATGATTTCGATTAATTCCGGCTTAAGGGCTTCGTCCAACTTTTGTCTGATAATGTCGGCTGTCATTGTGGAAATACTTTTTTAAAGGGTTTTACAAGAACACGGGCATAAACGCCCGCGGCGATATAGGGGTCGGCGTCCGCCCAGTGTTTGGCTTCATCCAGGCTGGAAAATTCAGCGACTATTAGGCTGCCGCTAAAACCGGAGTCGCCGGGATTTTCGGCGTCGATGGCCGGGGTGGGACCAGCAAGAACTAGCCTTCCCAGGTCCTGTAACGCTTGCAAACGTTGCAGATGAGCAGGGCGAACGGATAATCTTTTTTCCAGACTGTCCGGAACGTCTTCACCGATGATGGCGTAAAGCATTATTTTTTGGTTTCGGTTGTGGGGACGTGTTTATACAAAAATGCCATTTGAACGGCAATGAAAACCAGCATCAGGCCCGGCACACCAAAGGTTTTAAAGCTGACCCAATCATCGGTACTGTAATTGGACATCACATACAGATTCAGGAAGCCGACACCGATGAAAAAAAGCGCCCAACTCAGGTTCAATCGTTTCCAAATCAAGGCCGGTAATTCAAGATTGGCCCCCATCATACGTTCGATAAAGGTTTTGTTGCCGATAAACTGACTGGCCAAAAATGCGCTGCCGAATAACCACTCGATAATGGACAGTTTCCATTTAATGAATTGTTCGTCTTGCAAATAAAGAGTCGCACCGCCCATCACCAGAATTAGACCTAATGTTATCCATTGCATGGTTTCCACCTTGCGGTACATGAACCAATAGGTCAGTACCTGGACGATGGTGGCGACGATGACCACCGCAGTGGCGATATAGATGTCGTAAAGCTTGTAGGCGACAAAAAACAGAATGATAGGAAAAAATTCTAAAAACGGCTTCATGAGTGATGGCTGGAAATGTGGTGGTCAGGCGTAGAGGTTGATTCCGGAAATGATTTCAGCAACTCGACGCTGGGTGGCCTGGTTGTAGTTTTGTGTATAAGCGTTCAATGCTTTTTGTGTCCGTGTGTTGTTAGGCTGTTTGCTGGTATCAGTGTTAGAAATTCCAGCTTCAGCCAATGCCGCTTGAATCTGCTCGGTACTGGAAGGCCGAGCGTTAACTTCGCTACCTTGTCCGACAGGATTGCCGTTACCGGCGCCGTTCGCCGATGCGCCGCTACCGTCAATACGCCCCGTCCGCGGCTTAGGATAAGCGACAGGGTAGTGAGCGATAGATGAGCTGTGTATGGTGATCACGTAACGATAGTTCAGCTAACAATGGACCCGCATTGTATGACCTTGGCAGCAAATTGTATACAAAAACACCATAGCCATTGATCCGGAAAAGGAGGGCAATCGAGCCGGTGCTATGCGCCGATTTTTAAAACAAAGACTTAGCCAAAGCGTAGTGGTCTGCAACCAAACCTAAGATCGAGCGATTCTGAGTTAGTTCACTTAGCCTTTTTTCGACCTTAGACTACAATCGTTGTTAACAATCGAGGAGGCTGCGTGACTGACTTGAGACAAACACCTCTATATCAAATGCATCTTCGTCTCGGAGCCAAGATGACGGCATTTGCGGATTATGCCATGCCGGTGCACTATTCTAAAGGCATCATCCACGAACATCTGCATTGCCGAAACCATGCCGGATTCTTCGATATATCTCACATGGGGCAATGCCGCGTCCTTGGCGATCGAGCGGTCGGCGAACTTGAAAAGCTTACGCCCGGCGGTATTGCAGACCTTGCGTGCGGCGCTCAAAAATACACGGTATTGACCAACGGCGACGGCGGCGTGATCGATGACATCATAGTCACCCGCATCGAATTCGGTGTGGCCATCGTCGTCAACGCCGGTTGCAAGGAAAAGGATTTCGCCTACCTGGATCGGCAGTTGTCCGGGAGTTGCGAATTCGTGACATGTCCGGATCTGGCCCTGTTCGCGCTGCAGGGGCCAGGTGCCGCGGCCATCATGGGGAAATTTTCGGTGGATGCCGCGCGAACGACCTTCATGCATGCCTGCAAAACCGACATCGATGGCATCATTTGTAACGTTAGCCGTAGCGGTTATAGCGGCGAAGACGGCTTTGAAATCTCGCTGCATAGAGACGATGCTGAACGGCTAGCCGGCATACTGCTTGGCGTAGAAGGTGTCGAACCGATCGGTCTGGGCGCTCGCGATACTCTACGTATGGAAGCCGGTCTTTGCCTATATGGCCACGAACTCAGCGAGACGATTACGCCCATCGAGGCGGGGCTTCATTGGCTGATCAAGAAAGGTCATGGCGGATTTCCTGGTGCCGAAAGGATTCTGGCTCAACTACGTGGCCGCCCCGAACGGCTGCGGGTTGGTCTTTTAGTGGAAGGTAGGATCCCGGTACGCGAAGGCTGTGCGGTTTACCATCAGAATGACCAAGTCGGTTATGTCACCAGCGGTGGTTTCTCGCCCAGTCTGAATAGACCTATAGCGCTGGCCATGCTGGATAGGCGTTTTGCCGAGATCGGCACAGCCCTTTCCGCGATCGTCCGCGACTCTCCCGTCGCCGTTACCGTCTGCCGCTTACCTTTCGTTCCTCACAGCTACCATAGATAAACGTCATGTCATCCAAACGCCCCCGTCTCGACCAACTGGAAATGCGCGGTCATTTCATACAGCGCCATATCGGCCCCGATCAGCAACAAACCCAAGACATGTTGGCCTTGCTGGGTTTGAACGAACTGGAAGATCTTGTCGAGCGAGTGATTCCGGCCAACATTCTCAATCACGAGCCGCTGAAGCTGACCGATACCATCAGCGAGCGGGCGGTGATCAAATATCTGCGCAAGATGCGTGAACGCAATAAGGTGTTGACCTCGATGATAGGCATGGGTTATTACGATACCATCATGCCGGCGGTGATCAAGCGTAACGTGCTGGAAAATCCCGCTTGGTACACCGCATATACCCCATATCAGGCGGAAATCAGCCAGGGGCGGTTGGAAGCGTTATTGAATTTCCAACAGATGATCATCGATCTGACCGGGATGGAAATCGCTAATGCCTCCTTGTTGGACGAGGCAACCGCGGCGGCGGAGGCGATGGTTATGTCGCGGCGCTTGTCAAAAAGCCCATCTAATATCGTGGTAGTCGATTGCGACTGCCATCCGCAGACCATCGCGGTAGTGAAGACACGAGCCCATTCCTTGGGTTACGCGGTTGTGGTCGCCGATCCTTATATCGATCTGGAGCAACGCGAATTCTTCTCGTTGATCTTGCAATACCCTGGTTCCAGCGGCGAAATCCGAGACTTGAGCCAGGCAGTCGCCATCGCCCATACCAAGGCTGCGTTGGCGACGGTAGCAGCCGATTTATTAAGCCTGGTGTTACTGAAGCCGCCGGCAGCCTTCGACGCTGATATCGTAACCGGCAGCGCCCAGCGTTTCGGCGTACCCATGGGTTACGGCGGTCCGCACGCGGCGTTCTTCGCCACCCGCGAGGCATTCATACGTGCCATGCCGGGCAGATTAATCGGCGTATCCAAGGACAGTAATGGCCAGGTTGCCTTGCGTATGGCGTTGCAAACCCGCGAACAACATATCCGCCGCGACAAGGCCACTAGCAACATCTGCACTTCGCAGGTGTTGCTGGCCGTGATCGCCGGCTTTTACGCGGTTTACCACGGCGGGGAAGGCTTGCGATTGATCGCGGAACGGGTGCACCGTTACGCGCAAATTCTGGCGGCTGGAATCGCTCGGAGCGGCCATGAGGTGATCAATCGCTGCTATTTTGATACGTTACTGGTCAGGATGCCGAACCGTGCCAAGCGCATCGCCGCTCAGGCCGAGGAAGCGGGTATCAACCTGCGGGTTATCGATGCCAACACCATTGGGATTTCGCTGGATGAAACCACCACCCGTAACGATTTAAGGACTCTATGGCAAGTATTCGCCTCTCCGATCGCCGACCTCCCCAATGTTAACGCGCTTGATGCCGCTTTAGAAGAATGCATTCCGAAGTCCCTATTGCGTAGCGACGCTATCCTGCAACACCCGGTATTCAGCCGCTATCATTCCGAGACCGAAATGATGCGCTATATGCGCAAACTGGCTCGGCGCGACATCGCGCTGGATAGGGCGATGATCCCGCTGGGTTCGTGCACCATGAAACTCAATGCCGCGACTGAGATGCAAGCCATCTCCTTTTACGAATTCAATGCCATGCATCCTTTCGTGCCCTTATATCAGGCCCAGGGTTATCAGCAATTGTTCGCTGAACTGGAAGACATGCTTTGCGACCTGACCGGTTTCGATGCCTTTTCCTTGCAACCCAATGCCGGTTCGCAAGGCGAATACACAGGTTTGCTGGTGATCCGCAAATACCACGAGGTCAACGGCCAAGGTCGGCGCAATGTGTGTCTGATTTCGGCTTCGGCGCATGGTACCAATCCCGCCAGCGCGGCGATGGCCGGGCTGCATGTAGTGGTCGTGGAGTGCGACACCAACGGCAACGTCAGCGTCGACGACCTGCGGGCCAAGGCCGGCGAATACCACGACACTTTGGCGGCATTGATGATCACCTACCCCTCTACCCACGGCGTTTACGAGCAGGCATTTCGAGAGATTTGCGACATCGTTCACGCCCATGGCGGTCAGGTCTACATGGACGGAGCCAATTTCAATGCCCTGGTGGGCCTCTGTCGCCCAGGGTGTATAGGCGCCGATGTTGCCCATCTGAATTTGCACAAGACTTTCTGTATTCCACACGGCGGCGGCGGTCCTGGTGTCGGGCCGATAGGGGTACGCGCGCATCTGGCGCTTTTCCTGCCGGATCATCCGGTCGTGGAAGGCGTCAATCCGGCCAAGGGCGAGCATGGTACCATCGGCACCGTGTCGGGGGCGCCATGGGGTTCGGCCAGCATTCTGACCATATCCTGGGCATATATCGCCATGATGGGCGCTACTGGATTAAGGCGAGCTACTCTGGCGGCGATCATGAACGCCAATTACATCGCCCGGCGATTGGCGCCTCATTACCCGATTTTGTATACCGATCGAAATGGTTGGGTGGCTCACGAATGCATCATCGATTGTCGGCAGTTCAAGAAAACCAGTAACGTTACGGTCGAGGACATTGCCAAACGCTTGATCGATTACGGCTTTCATGCGCCCACCGTATCGTTTCCGGTGGCCGATACGCTGATGATCGAACCTACCGAGAGCGAGAACAAGACGGAAATCGACCGCTTTTGCGACGCGATGATTGCGATCCGCCAGGAAATCCAAGAAGTCGAGGATGGCGTTGCCGAGATTGATAATAATGTGCTTCACCATGCGCCGCACACCCATCGCCTGTTACTGGAAGAGTGGCGCTTGCCATATTCCCGGCAAAAAGCCTTTTTCCCGGATAGCCATCAGCATGACGATAAATATTGGCCGCCGGTTGGCCGCATCGACAATGTCTATGGCGACCGCCACCTGATGTGTAGCTGTCCAATAGACTGGGCAGAGCCTTTATAAGGCGAGCCGAGGCGTTTGTTAACGCGTCTTCGCTATTGCATGCCGCCCTGTGATTGAAAGACCCATTTGGTATCGCCGGGCGCGGTGAACCAGTGTTTGCTGTTAAAATACGGGTTTTTGCGAGAGAGAACTCCATGTCCCATGACATCAAGACCGAGCTTGAGGCGGCCGCTTTCAGGCGTTTGTTGGAACATCTGCGACAACACACCGAAGTGCAAAATATCGAACTCATGATACACGGCGATTTTTGCAGAAACTGCCTGGCGAAATGGTATGCCGCGGCGGCGGACGAACGCGGCGTGAAACTGGATTACGAGCAGGCCAGGGAAATCATTTATGGCATGCCATACAGTGAATGGAAACAACGTTATCAGCTCGAAGCGACGCCCGAGCAATTGGCCGCTTATGATGCCAGGCAAAAACAAAAGGTTCAGTCATGACGGTCAATACACCTTTCGATGCGATGTTCTCCGGCGTGATCGGCCAGGATTACCAGATGCTGAAACTGATCTGCCCGTTTGCGACGGAAATGAGCCGTCTGGTGGGCGAGGCAGTAGGCGAATACTGTCGGCAAACCACGGAACCGGTCGGAGTCGTGGAGTTAGGTGGCGGTACGGGTATCACCACCTTGTCTATCCTGTCCTCCGATGACAGGCTTAGCGTGTTGAGTGTCGATAATGAGCCGACCATGCAGAACCAGGCCAAACAAAATCTGCGGCATTGGCTTGATGCCGGCAGGCTGGTGTTTTGCGGCGACGATGCCTTGACCGCGCTGCGCTCGCTGGCGAGCGAGAGTGTCGATATATTGGCGTCGGCATACACTTTGCATAACTTTGAAAGAGATTATCGCAAACAAGTGATTGGGGAAATGTTTCGGGTATTAAAGCCCGGCGGCTGGTTCGTGAATGGCGACCGTTATGCCTTGGACGATATTTCGGCGCATACACGCGGCACCCAGCAAGAAGTCAAGGGTTATTTTAAGGTATTAACCGGCATTAACCGTATCGATTTGCTGGAACACTGGATCATTCATTTGTTCAACGACGAATCGGAGAATCACATCATGCGCGAAGCCACCGCCTTGCAACAGTTGGCGGAAGCGGGTTTTAAGCTGATTGAATTAAAACAGCGCATGGACGTCAATGCGTTGGTTACCGCCGTTAAATAGTTGCGGTGGTAGAGCGTCATCCTAGGCAGCGCTTAACTGAGAACAGATATGGCAGAATCGAATAAAGGTAAAGATAAAAAAACGTTGGATGCATTTGCGGACGATCTCGATGCAATGCTCAACATGGACGAGACGCCCGCCGCGCAAAAGGTGGGCTTGATCGAAGATGACGACGCCATAGATCGTTTACTGATGGGCGATAATTTCCAGCATACCGACCAGGAAATCGAACGCGATGAATTTGCCGACATCGACGCGCTGATAGGCGATGACTTCGGCGGCAATCGCAAGGTCGCCAGCGACATTGACGAATTTGCCGATGACATCGACGATATGATCGCGAAAATCCAAACCGAACCCAAGCGTCAATCCGAACCTGTTGTCGGAGAGATCGACGAATTTGCCGATGTCGATGACGATATGGCATTGGTGAAGAGTATCGATGAGGTTGTGGCGCCCGAGGTGGCGGCTTTGGAAACCGTGGCGGATATCGACGAGTTCAGCGATGAGTTTGCCGATGTTGTTGTGCCGGCGCCTGCCATGCCAGTCGCTCAAAAGGACGAAATAGAGGGGATGAAGGAGATAGACGAGTTTTCTGACATATCGCCGCCGGCGGGCAGTAGCGCCGATTTTTTGATGGCGGATTTCGACATTTCTTCGGGTGAAGATGTTGTCAAACCGGTAGAGACCAAGCAGCCAGTCGATGAGTTTGGCGATGACGCGGATGTCATGCCGGTCGCGCCTGCCGTTGTCGATGAGCGGGTAAAAGCGGTGGCAGTCAAGGAAGAACAAGTAATCGAGGATGAGTTTGAAGGGCCGGCATCTGCCGTGGCGGCCAGTGTGCCGGAAAAAAAGCAGCCTCAAGCCGATCACGGCCCCGAGCTGGCCGCGTTGGCGAATCAGCTGACTGTGTTGAAAAAACAGCATCAGGTCTTCAGGCAGGAAATGACCGAGAAGGCCGGCAAGGACGAGCTGGTTAATTGCCTGGAGGGATTGGACAAGCTGGAGACCGAGCAGAAAAAAACCAAACGCACCGTCGATGCGGTTAGCAACAAAAAACCCGTGGCCGCTTATGTCGCCAATGGTTTAGCGATCACTGCCTTGCTGATAGGCACAGGCCTGGGTTTTCAGGGGTTTATCGCCAAGTCGCAAGTTGCTGAACTGGTGCCGATGATTAGTAAGCTGCAGGAACAAGTTAATGCCAATCCCGCCAGCGATGCGGCCGATAAGGAAATGCTGCATAAACAGCTGGCTGATTTGGCGGCGGCCAGCAGTGTGACTAGCAATCAGATCGCCGAAATCAACAAAGCCTTGCAAGGCGATTCCGGATCTGCGAAAACCGGCGGCGATTTGGGCAAGCAGCTTGCGGAGTTGAGTAATCAGAATTTGCAAATGGGAGCGGCGATTGAAGCGTTACAGAGCAAAATAAGCGCTTTGGAAAAGGGTAGGATCGCAGCCGTCGCGCCGGTGCCAAAGCCGGAGAAGAAAAAACCGGTAGTGGTGGAAGAAAACTGGGCCGTCAACCTGATCGCCTTTAAACAAGACTGGTACGCTAAACGTAAGGCCGAGGAATTTGCCGCCAAGGGCGTACCCGCCAAAGTCAGCAAGAGCGAAGCCAAGGGTGAAACCTGGTACCGGCTCAGTGTCGATGGCTTCAAGAGTCAGTATGAGGCTGCCGGCTATGCCGCAAAGATCAAGAAAACCTTGAATCTGGATTCGGTCTGGGTGGCTCGTAACAAAGACTGATAAAGGCACAAGTGCGGGGCGAAGAAGCGTGAAACGTGGTGTGAATTTTCTAGGGGGTGAATGATTGGACAATCAAAAATTAGTCGTCGCCATCTCCTCCCGTGCCTTGTTCAATCTCGATGAATCGCACGCGATTTTCGAGGCTCAGGGCAAGGAGGCTTATTGCCGCTATCAAGTCGAACATGAAAATGAAATTCTGCAACCCGGCTTTGGTTTTTCGCTGGTTAAAAAATTCCTGGACATCAATCAGGCGTTTCCCGAAGCGCCGTTGGTGGAGATCATTCTGCTCTCGCGCAACAGCGCCGACACCGGTTTGCGGATATTCAACTCCATCAACCATTACGGGCTAGCCATCAGCCGCGCGGCATTCAGCAGTGGAATCTCGCCTTACGAATACATTCCGGCCTTCGGCGCCCACCTGTTTTTATCGGCGAACAACGAGGATGTCAGAAAGGCGTTGGCGGCGGGCTATGCTGCGGCGACGATAGTATCCGGCGCGGTTGCCAATCCATCGCCACAATTAAGGATTGCCTTCGACGGCGACTCGGTGCTGTTTTCCGACGAAGCAGAACGCATTTACCAACTGCACGGTTTGGCGGCTTTTGCCGCCAACGAACGGAACGAGGCCCATAAACCCTTGGCGGGCGGGCCGCTCAAGGAATTTCTAGGGGCCTTGCACCGCATCCAGACCCATTTCGAACCCGAGCAATCACCCATTCGTACCGCGCTGGTGACTGCGCGGGCGGCGCCGGCGCATGAGCGCGTGGTTCGTACACTGAGAGCTTGGGGGATACGCATCGACGAGGCCTTGTTTCTGGGTGGCATGCCCAAGGGGGCGTTCCTAAGGGCATTCGGCGCCGATATTTTTTTCGACGACCAGACAGGACATTGCGAATCCGCCGAGATGCATCAGGTCGCCGCCGCCCATGTACCACATGGCGTTACGAATCAGTGATCTTGATTTTAAACTGGACAAAGCTGGCACTGTATTCCAGGCAAGCATTCAAATGCAGGGTGATGCCGACTTTGAGTACCAAGTTGCTGTCGACGCTATATTTGTCCGGAGGCAAAATGACTTCGGGATCATCGGTTTCACCGTTGATGACCAGCGCGTGGCTGCCGGCGCCCGATGCATTCGTGAAAGCGAAGATCGAACATGTCCCCTGAATATATTCCAGCAGCACATGAAGGTCGCCACTTAGGTCATGCACAATCATTTGCCGAATCACGGCCAGCGCAGCCGGTTGCTGTTCCTTGTATAACAACGCAATGTCGCCGACGGCGCAATCGAGGGCGCGGCTCTGGACAATGGCAAATCGATTGCTGTTGGTGCGCATTAAATTAACTTTCTTAAAAGGCAGTGGCGCTTTATTGGGGATGTGGCGCGACTCAAAATAGTCCTTGTCCTTGTCCAGTGGCACCAGACCCATCCGCCGAATCTGTGGCTTGCCTCCCGTGCTGACTGACAGAATTTTTGCCAATTTATCCTGCTCCTGAAAATAGCGACAAACGTCAGAATATCCGATCAGCAGTTGATAAACCGATGACGAACCAATCTGCATGGCATTGAAAACGTCTTCGTAGTGCGACAATTGCAACGCCAGTTTGGCCTGAGTGGTCGGCTTCAGATTGGTCTTAAATGTGTTTTGCTGCAAAGTGTCGGCAAACCGCCGGCAATCGATGGCCAGGAAGCCTTCGGGAAGGTGTTTGCTGGCGTGTTTGATCACGCAAGGCTCCTCGCCTTCCAGATTCCAATAATAACCGAAGTCATGGTTATTTCTAGTGCTGAGGTCAATCGAGTCGTAATGCTCATTGGCCATCTGGAACAGGGTGTTGATTTCAGGGGCGGTGAAGTGCGTGGGCTTGAAAATACTGAACAGGATGTTGCGTTTCAGCACTGCGGCTATGGTGGGCTGAGCCTTGAATTCGTGCAGTTTAGGCGACAGGCTTTGTTCCAGGCTATGGGTTTCGCTGGCAAGGCCGTAAAGTGAGGCACTTTTTTTCCACAATGAACTCGATGGTATTTCGTACAGCAGATGATAGCTACGCAAGCAGTGGCCGATCATTTGTAGCGCATAATAAATGGCCAGCGGGTTTTGGGCGCGGTCCAGTTTCTCGCTTTCCGCCAGCATGCAAAAACCCAAGGCCAGTTGTCTGAGCATTTGGGTCACGAGTTTGGCGACTTTTATCGATTTGCTGGTCAGTTTGTGGTTGGCTTCGGCGAGATTAATCGGCGATAAACTGTTCGATAGAAACAGGCAGGGGGGCGTCAGATTTATAAATAACGGCAATAATTGCGAGGGTTCAGACGGCGCGTTTCTCAGTTGCTTTAGAGCTTGATTCAATTGATTGGCGGCGCTGGCGGGCTGCTGAGTCGCCAGGGAATCGAGCCACACCGCGAGTGAATCGGTTGTCAGAGAAAAAGGCAGGTCGTTGGCGGTCATAAGCATGCTAAATGAATTGAGCAATAGTCGCAGCTAGTTTAGTTCAAATTACCGCCTTATGACTAAAACACCGCCGATTTTGAATAGTGATCAATACTGAATAGAATGCGCGGCCGGCCTTCACAACACTTTACGCAATGAATCGATTATTAAAATGGAAGTGGGAACTTACAGCGCCATTGATGGGCATGCTGCTGACTTTGGCGTTTGCGCCGTACGATTTTGCTTATGCGGCCTTGCCGGCATTGATGTTTCTGTATCGAGCCTGGGTCATGCGGACGCCAAGGCAGGCGGCCTTGGTTGGTTATTTGTTCGGCTTAGGATTGTTTGGCGCCGGTATCTGGTGGGTGTTCATCAGTATTCATGATTTCGGGGGCGCCGATGCCTTGAGCGCTGGCTTGCTGACGCTTTTGCTGGTGGGGATCTGGGCCTTGTTCCCGGCAATCACGGGCGCCTTGGCCGCGCGAATTTTAAATTCGCAATTGGCGTGGGTCAGGGTAATGGCCGTGGCCTTGCTGTGGGTGATGGTGGAATATTTTCGTGGCTATTGGCTGTTGAATGGATTTCCATGGTTGCAGATCGCCTACAGTCAGTTGCAAACCCCTCTGTCCGGATTTGCACCGTTGGTTGGCGTTTATGGCATAGGCTTTTTGTTGGCGGCGTCCGCGTTTGCCTTGGTGGAAATGCTGGATCGTAAACTGCCTCCGCTGCAAGGTTTGCTGTTTTTTTTGCTGATCTGGGGAGCGGGAGGATGGCTGAAAACCGTGCAATGGACGAATGCCATAGGCGCGCCCATCAAGATCACGCTGGTGCAAGGTAATATTGGCCAGGAGCAGAAATGGTTGCCTAGCCAGAAATTGAATACCCTGAAGCGCTATCTACAGCTGACCGAGCAGCACTGGGATTCCGACGCGATTGTCTGGCCGGAAACCGCAATTCCGGCGTTTATGGACGAAGTAAAGGCATTTTTTCTCGATCCCCTGGCGGCGAAGGCTCGAGAACATCAGGTCGATTTAGTTGTCAGCCTGCCGACCAGCGGCCAGGGTGATGAGTATTTCAACAGTGTTTTGACCTTGGGGGAGACGCAGAGGCTGTATCACAAGAATCATTTGCTGCCGTTTGGCGAATATTTACCCTTGCAACCCTTGTCCGGCTGGGTGCTGGATTTGATCCAGATTCCGCTCGGTAATTTTGCCGCCGGTGACGACCGGCAAACCTTGCTGAGAGCTGGCGGTTTTCCGTTCGTTACCACCATTTGTTATGAAGATGCGTTCGGCGAGCAGGTCAACAAACAAATTGCGGATGCCGCCTACATCGTCAACGTCACCAATGACGCCTGGTTCGGCGATTCCTCCCAGCCTCATCAACACATGCAGATGGCTCGGATGCGGGCACTGGAAACCGGGCGTTATCTGGTGCGTGCCACCAACACAGGGGTTACCGCGTTCATCGCTCCCGACGGTTCCATTAGAAAGCAGGCGCCGTTATTTACCACCACTACACTCACCGATACCATCGTGCCCATGGGCGGCGTCACGCCTTATTCCCGAATAGGCGACAACTTGGTGTTTGCCGCGCTGATTCTGATGGTCTTGGTCCTGTATGGCTGGGAACAACTGCCGATCACTAGCAAACGTCTGTTGCTTCAAGAATGATACGCCAGCTTTGCAGTTTTTGATGGTAGGACAGCGCGGCATGGGCCGGGCTGGTCGATGGCAGGCGCCGCAATAGAAAGTTATCGGCGTTAATCGTTGGCAGCACTTGATGGCGGAAGGCGTGCTCAGCGGTGGCGCCATTAAAAAATATCTGGTCGATGTGGGGACGGGCGTTGAAAAATGCCACAAAATCGTTGGCGATCATCGACAACTTGTCGATATCGGCATCAAGGCTCCCGGAGCGTCGGCAGGATTTCAGCACGTCCCATAAGGCTATGCCATTGGCGATGAGGATACGCGCCCGTTCCTCGTAATCCAAAGCAGGATGGGCGCCGACCAATTCGCCCATGATGGGCCAGAACAAATTGCGAGGATGGGCATAGTATTGGTTGGCGTCCAGCGAAGCCTTGCCGGGCATACTGCCCAGAATCAACAATCGGGCATCGGCTCGGGCAATCGGTGGGAAGCTGAATATCTCGGTCATGATGGTTGAATTTAGATGCCTGAGCCGCGCAGAGCGTAAAACTCCTTGACGAATTCCTCCAGTTTTTGGGCCTCGATCGCGTCGCGCAAACCCTGCATCAGTTCCAGGTAATAATGCAGGTTATGGATGGTATTGAGCCTGGAGCCCAGCATCTCCTTGCATTTGTCCAGATGTTTCAGATAGGCGCGGGAATAATTGCGGCAGGTGTAGCAGTTGCAATCTTCATCCAAAGGCCGGGTGTCGAACTGGTATTGGTTGTTCCTGATTTTGATCACGCCGTGGCGGGTGAACAGGTGGCCGTTGCGGGCATTGCGGGTCGGCATAACGCAATCGAACATGTCGATGCCGCGCCGCACGCCTTCCACCAAGTCTTCCGGCGTGCCGACGCCCATCAGATAGCGCGGCTTTTCCACCGGCATGTTCTGATGGATGGCATCCAGCGTCGCCAGCATTTCATGCTTAGGCTCTCCAACCGACAGGCCGCCAATTGCATAACCATCGAAACCGATATTGGTCAGGCCGTTGATAGACTCTTGCCTTAGCTCCGGAAACATGCCACCTTGGACGATACCGAACAATGCCGAAGCGTTGCCTTCGTGGGCGCGTTTGCTGCGTTCGGCCCAGCGTAACGACAGCCGCATCGAATCGGCGGCCTGCTGATAGGTGGCAGGGTAGGGCGTGCATTCGTCGAAGATCATCACGATGTCGGAACCCAGATCGCGCTGCACCTGCATGGATTCTTCCGGCCCCATGAATATCTTGCTGCCATTGACCGGCGACTTGAAGGTTACACCTTGTTCGGTAATCTTGCGTAAGGCGCCCAGGCTGAACACCTGGAATCCTCCTGAGTCAGTCAGGATAGGCTTTTGCCAGCGCATGAAATCATGTAGATCGCCATGAGCCTTCATCACCTCCATGCCGGGCCTGAGCATCAGATGAAAGGTGTTGCCGAGGATGATTTGCGCGCCCAGCCCGGTTAAATCTTCCGGTGTCAGCGACTTGACCGCGCCATAGGTGCCGACCGGCATGAAGATCGGCGTTTCCACGATACCTCGGGCAAAAGTCAATTGGCCCCGGCGGGCGTGACCGTCGGTGGTTTTTAGTTTGAATTCCATTGAAATCCAGCAGGCATAAAAAAGGCCGGAATTATCCGGCCTTTTGCGTCGATTAGCCAGCGTGGTATTTATTCGGAGCCGAGTCCAGGGCGCGGGGAATTAAGGGGGGCGGCTTCGGGTTTGCCTTGGTATCGCTTTTAGCGCTATTACCAAGGCTAACAGGGGCTTTTGAGTTATCAATTGGGGGCAAATCAGAAAAATCCTACCTATCCAGAATCGTCCTCCAGTTGGGTATATTTCTACAGAATTGCGATTAAACAATGACTAACTTTATTTTTACAGGGCCTGGGCCGTAACCTTACCGTTCGACATATGAACGTTTTCCCTCCCACAGTCGCGAATATTTATCTATCTATGTTCCTACTCAAAAGACAATAACTGGACGTGCAACGGTTGACTGAATAACATGCCAGTTGCACCGCTTCCGTTATCTTTTATCGAGGACGCTTGCTGACATGACAGAATCGACCGACAAGTCCTCATTGGAGAGCGAAGCCAGCGCTGAAAAACAGCGGGTGTTGGCGCAAAGCAACGGCGAGGCGGCATGGCGGTTATGGGGGCCGTATCTGAGCGAGCGGCAATGGGGCACGGTGCGCGAAGACTATAGCGCGGATGGAAAGGCTTGGGATTATTTCAGCCACGATCAGGCTCGTAGCCGGGCCTACCGTTGGGGCGAAGACGGCATTGCCGGTTTATGCGACGACAAGCAGCGGCTGTGTTTGGGCCTGGCGCTATGGAACGGACGCGACCCTATCCTCAAGGAGCGGCTGTTCGGTCTGACCAACGGCGAAGGCAATCACGGTGAAGACGTCAAGGAACTGTATTATTATCTAGACGCGACGCCCAGCCATTCCTACCTGAAGATGCTTTACAAGTATCCGCAACAGGCGTTTCCCTATGCGGCATTGGTCGAAGAGAACCGCAAACGAGGCAGAGACATGCCGGAGTTTGAGCTGGTGGATACCGGCCTATTTGACGATAACCGTTACTTCGATGTCTTCATCGAATATGCCAAGGCAGGCGTCGATGACATCCTGATGTTGATTACCGCGCATAACCGTGGCGCTGCGGCAGCCCCGCTGCATATCCTGCCGCAACTCTGGTTCCGCAACACCTGGAGCTGGGGCTACGATGCGACCCGCCCTACACTTTCCGCCGCCGAAGCCGGTTGCATTGCCATACGGCATTCAGAGCTGGGCAGCTATTATTGCTATTTCGATGCCGATTCCGAGCTGTTGTTTTGCGATAACGACACCAATTTACGGCGTTTGTATAACCAGCCAAGCACCGGATATTCCAAGGATGCCTTTCATGAATACCTCGTCCAGGGCAACCATCATGCCGTTAATCCGCAGCGTCATGGCACCAAGGCGGCGGGCCATTTTAGCTTTTCCGTTCCCGCGTGCGAAAAAATCGAAGTTCGGCTGCGGCTGAGTAAAGTCCCAAATCCAATCCCCTTTGTCGACTTCGATAGGCTGTTATTCACACGCCGCGACGAGGCCGATGCCTATTATGCCGAGTTGCAAACCGCCCTACCGGATGATGAGAGCAAATTGATTCAACGTCAGGCCCTGGTCGGTATGATCTGGAGCAAACAATTCTATTATTTCGACATACCCCAATGGCAAAAAGGCGATCCGGCTCTTCCTCCGCCCCCACCGCAACGTCGTAAAGGCCGTAACAAAGGCTGGGAACATCTGAACAATGCCGACATCATCTCGATGCCGGACACCTGGGAATATCCATGGTATGCCGCCTGGGACCTAGCGTTTCATTGCGTGACGCTGGCGATGATTGATCCCGCCTTCGCTAAAAATCAGCTGCTGCTAATGACGCGGGAATGGTATATGCATCCAAACGGCCAGATACCGGCTTACGAATGGCAGTTAGGTGATGTCAATCCGCCAGTACATGCCTGGGCGGCCTGGGAAATATACCAATCCGAATGCAAAAGCAACGGCGGTGTCGGCGATCTCGACTTCCTCGAACGTATCATGCACAAATTGATCATCAATTTTACCTGGTGGGTCAATCGCAAGGACGCCGAAGATAACAATGTGTTTCAGGGTGGCTTTCTCGGTTTGGATAATATCGGTGTATTCGACCGTAGTGCTCCGCTGCCTGCCGGCGGCCATATCGACCAGGCCGACGGCACCAGCTGGATGGCGATGTACAGTCTTAATCTGATGCGTATCGCTCTGGAGCTGGCTCTGCATGACCGGGTTTACGAAGATATTGCCACCAAGTTTTTCGAACACTTCCTCTACATTGCCAAAGCGATGAGCAACATGGGGGGCGATCAGCATATCGGCCTTTGGGATGAGGAAGACCAGTTTTTTTATGATGTGCTGCGCGCGCCCGACGGTAGCATGACGCCGCTTCGGGTACGCTCGATGATAGGCTTGATCCCGTTTTATGCGGTAGAGATCCTCGAACCCGAATTACTGGATAAGTTGCCTGACTTCAAACGGCGGATGAAATGGTTTCTCGATTACCGTCCCGATCTGGCGGCCTTGGTCTCCGATTGGAATGAGGCGGGGCGGGGCGACCACCGCCTGTTGTCCCTGCTGCGCGGTCAGCGGATGAAAAAGCTGTTGCAACGGATGCTGGATGAAACCGAGTTTCTATCCGACTACGGCATACGCTCCTTGTCGCGTGCACACCATGATCAGCCCTATGTCGTGAGTTGTGCCAATACGCCGATGAGCGTGCATTACCAGCCGGGCGAAGCCGAATCCGGTATGTTTGGCGGAAATTCCAACTGGAGAGGCCCTATCTGGTTCCCGGTTAATTATCTGTTGATCACTTCGCTCAGGCGTTTTGCCAGCTTCTATGGCGAAGACTTTAAAATAGAATGCCCGACCGGATCCGAAATATGGCTGTCTATCCATGAGGTTGCGGACGAATTGTCTCGACGGCTGATCCGGATTTTTCGCAAGGATGCCAGCGGCCATCGGCCGGCATTTGGTTGCAATGAGAAGTTGCAAAACGATCAGCACTTTAACGATTATCTGTTATTCCACGAATATTTTCATGGCGATAACGGCGATGGTCTCGGGGCATCTCACCAGACCGGTTGGACCGGGTTGGTGGCAAAACTGCTGGAGGCGCATCGGTGAGCCGTTTGCACTACAAAGGGGGATTGACAGTTATTGGCATTCCTCAGACGTTGGAGCACTGTTTTGAATCGATAATCGGAGCCCAATGATTTACCTTTTGTGCCGGTATTTTTTGCAAAAGGTTGGGCGGTATCGTAACTTCATACCGTCAGTAACGGTGTTGAAGCTTGCAGGTCAGATTGGCAAAGCGGAATCGGACGAATGCCTCTCTGTTGAAAATGTGATTATGTGCGCGATTAAGTGTCGCTAATCGCATAAATAAATTCGACAGGTTTTTATGCGATACGGCTGATGAATCCGCCGTATCGCATCGTGCTATTTAGCTTAGTTTCGAGATGATCTGGCAAGCTTACTGATGTATTTCCGCATGCAAGGCCAGATATTCCTCGGTCAGCTTGTGAGACGGCGCGTAATGGATCAGCGGCTGGGAGTCGGTATGCGATTCCCGAACCTTTACGGAAGTGGAAATCTTGGCTTCCAGCACCGGCAAGCCTTCGGCTATCAGTTCCTCGACCAATTGCCGTGGCAGGTTGGCTTGCTTTTGGTATTGGTTGACGACGATGCCTTCGATTTCCAGTTTTTCGTTATGATCGGCCTTGACTTCGGCGATGGCGCGCATCAATGTATAGAGCGCTTCGCGGGCAAAGGTGTCGCAGTCGAACGGAATCAGGCATTTCTCCGCGGCAATCAGCGCCGACTGGCTGTAGAAATTAAGAACCGGG
>JAJRDU010000125.1 GCA_028748685.1 Methylococcaceae bacterium | reverse complement strand
TTGCCCTCTATGCCAAGACCCTGGAACGCAAACGACCGAACCGAAAGGCACTCAGGCCCAAAAACCGGGTCAGTCCCAAGCCTAGGCGGCAGTACCGCTGAGGCTTAACTTAACGACATTGGCCCTTAGGGAGAGGGTTGGGGCGAGGGTGTCAACAAACCGAAATTTGATGTGCGAAAGGTATATTTTAACGGCTATACCGACATTACCCGATAGAACCGGCAATCAGCCGAACAGCTCGAATTGCTGCAAAAGCAGTTCAATCTCGTCGTTGATAAGCAGCAACTCTTTATATGCGTTTTTTGCCGCTTCCGCCTGGCCTTCCTGATGCCTCTGGAGCGCTTGCTGGGCCAATTGATGCTGCCGAGTGTGAAACTGTTCCAGGCGATCGAATAGGCGCGGATCGAAGGTTTGCTGATTCTTGATGCGAGCCAGCCATTTGCCGAGATGCGATTTTTTGCAGCCTATCAGTGGCCAGTGCACATTACCGCTATCAGGCGCTGATTGCAGACAGGTGTGTATGTGCTGCAGCCAATGCCGCTGTTGAATTCCCAACAATTCCAGCTGAGTCTGCCAGGCACTTAGCTGAATTTTTCCGCGTTTTTCCCAGGCAGGCTGGTTCTTGTAGTTTTTCATCCAATCCAATAGCTCGGCAGCCGGCATCGGCCGGGCGATGCCGTAGCCTTGCGCGATATTGCAACCCAGCGCAATCAGAAAAATACCGTGTTCCAGGGTCTCGACACCTTCCGCCACCACTTCCCGCTTGAAGGCCTTGGCGAGCCCGATCACGCTCTCGACGATCGCCAGATCATCGGGGTCGTCTATCATGTCACGCACGAAACTTTGGTCTATTTTTACGGTGCTTATCATCAGATGCCGCAAATGGGTCAGCGACGAGTAGCCGGTACCGAAATCGTCCAAGGCACAAAGCACGCCAAGCTCGCTGTAGCATTGTTTGAGAATTTCACCCACGGAAATCAGGTCTTCCAATACGCTGCTTTCCAGCACTTCCAGCTCCAGTTGCCGCGAGGAAATATCAGGGTATTCATCCAATAACCGGGCCAACATTTTGATGAAACCCGGCCATTGCAGGTATTTGGGCGTGACATTGACGCTAATCCGCAGCTTAAGGCCGGCTTCCCGGCAAGCCTGCAATTGCTGAAAGGCTTGTTTGAGCACCCAGTTCGCAACATCGACTTCCAGCGCTGTACCCTCGATGACCGGCAAGAATTCGGCGGGCGGCAGCAATCCGCGCTCGGGATGTTGCCAGCGAATCAGCGCTTCGGCACCGATGATTTCACCGGTCTTGATGTTAACCTTGGGCTGGTAATGGAGACAGAACTGCCCCAGTAGCAATGCCTGCTCCATCTCCTCCAGGGCTTGCTCGAAACGGCCGAAACGTTGATGCTCGGCCTGGACATGCTGCTGAAAATGATCATATAGCCGGTAGCAATTACGTCCCGCCAATTTTGCCTGATACATGGCTTGGTCGGCATGGCGTAACAGCATATCCGCTTCTTCCTTATCCAAGGGATAGATGGTCACTCCGCTGCTGGCGGCGATCCGAATTTGTTGCTCGGCCAAACCGAAAGGTTCGGCCAAGGTCCGGTGTATGCGGTTGAGGGTATCCTCGCATTGCCGTATCGACTGAAGATTTTCGAATAGCAGCGCGAACTCGTCGCCACCTAAACGGCAAACGGTATCGCCTTCGCGCAGATTAGCCTTGATGCGTTTAGCCACTTCGATCAGCAGTAGATCGCCTATCTCATGCCCAAAACTGTCATTGACCTGCTTAAAACCATCCAGATCCAGATAACAAATCGCCAACAACGATTCGGAACGCTTGCTATGCGCCATCGCCTGCGCGAACCGGTCGGCAAACAGGGCACGATTCGGCAACTCGGTCAAAGGATCATAATGCGCCAGTAATTCCAGCGCCTGGTGTTGTTGCTTGCTTTCGGTGATGTCGGAAAACAGGCCGATATAGTTGATGATTTTGCCGGCCTCGTCGCGCAATGCGGAAATCGTCAGCAATTGCGCGTAAGGTTCGCCGCCTTTTTTTCGATTCCAGATTTCGCCTTGCCAATGGCCGGTTTCCAGCAGCATTTGCCACAGCTTGCTATAAAAATCGGCTTCCTGCCGGCCCGATTTGAGCAGGTTGGGATTTTTGCCCAAGGCCTCATCGCGCGCGTAACCTGTAATCTCGCTAAAAGCAGGGTTGACATCGAGTATGATGGCGTTGGCATCGGTAATCATGATGCCCTCGTGGGTATCGGAAAACACGCGGGCCGAAAGCCGCAGTTTTTCTTCGGCCATCCTTTTTTCGGTGACATCCTGAATCGTACCGCGCATTCTCAACGCTCTGCCGTCGGCATCGCGCTCGACTTGACCGACTGAGTGCATCCAGCGGAGCCGTCCCGACATTGTCGATATACGGTATTCGACATCGTATTTCCTCCCGCTATCGATATGCGCCTGGGTCGCATCGAGCAGTAGTTTGCGGTCTTCGGCATGCACCGCGGCCAGGAAATCGTCCCAGCTCAATTCCTTGCCCGCCGGAAAGCCCAATACCGTCGCTACGCTTTCAGACCATATCTGCCGTTTGTTGACGAGATCGGCTTCCCAGATACCCACGCCGCCGTAATATTGGCTGATGCGCAAGCGTTCTTCGCTGTCTTTTAGCGCCAACTCGTTTTTTTTCCGCTGAGTAATGTCTTGCAGCAAGACCACGAAGCGATCGGGAGCGGCTTTGTAACTATCGATCACATACCAGCGATCGAAAGCCGCGACGTATGTTTCGCAATACTTGGCTTCTCCGCTGGCATCGACGCTGGCAAAATGATCGATCCAGCAGCTTCTGGTATCGGGAAGTAGCTGTCTAGCGGTTTTGCCTAGCCAGTTTTGGCGAGAGATTCCGGTCATTTTTTCAAACGCCGGATTTATTTCCAGGAATCGGTAATCGACGATGCCGCCGTCGGCGTTACGGATGACTTCGTGCAAGGCAAAACCAAGCGACATGTTGGCGTAGAGTAAGGCCAGATCGGCTTCGCTGATTTTACTGGCCTTGATTTCCTGTCTCAGGCGAAATACCCAATAAGCGAACAGAAACAAGATCGACAGAGCGACAACGCCGTATTCGCGCAGGGTTTCAGAGGAAATCCCTTCCACAAATCTCGAATCCATCCGGCGCATGATAATGTCGTCGCGTTCGTCTTGAGGTATCTGGGCTCGGGCTATTTCGAGTATTCCCGGAAATTCTGGACGCGACGCCTGGACTGCCATGAGGCTTGCACCGATAGAGCCGGCCCGTCCCTCGTCGAAAGCCCCCCGCTGTTCCGGTTGTTTAATGGCGTTATCGGCCGAGACCCGGCATGAAAACAATAGACAAAAGGCTATTGTCAGCCCAAAAATCGAATTTCTGTTCATAAAGCCGGCTTTAATATCACGTCACGAGTGTCCTTGTCGGCATTCTACCCGTAATACGTAAGCCGTTAATTACATTTATTCGTTTGGGTGCATTGCCACAAACTCCGATTTCAGGTGCGTGGCGTTATTCCGAAGCGGCGGTAGTGAAGAGAGACAAAAACCGGTTCCTGCCTGCGTTCAGCTTTCTTTGCTGGGTATTGGCCAGCGCCAGCTTGGCCTCGTTTTGTAGCTGGGTGTCGGCAAAGACCTGCTGTTTGCGAATAGGCGCCTGAATGGCCTTGCGGAAATAGTCTTCGGCTTCGGTCGCCCTGTCCTGCCGCAGCAGAAAATCGGCATAGAAATAATTGGCGTCTATGCCGCAGGGATTGATCTTAAGACTGGTTTTCAGCAATTGTTCAGCCATTTGATTGTCGCCAAATGACACGGGCCAACCGGGGACCATATAGTATAGGGTCCCAAGCGTCACATAAGCCGTGCCGTCCAGCGCCGCCGGATTTTGCTGGATGGCCTGTTCCAGCAAGGCTTTGGCTGCTTCCAACGTCGACAAAGCCTCCAATGATGATTCATAGGCGGCATTGGTCGCCATGATGGTGGCTTGCCAAATTTTCGGTTCGGCCGAGTGCGGATATCGCTTGACCAGTTCGGCGGCCTTTTCTAGCAAGGCTGGATAAGCCTGTTTCTGCTGGGCTTCATTGTTTTGATAATACGCGGCCGCCCATTCGCTTTCCAATCCGGCGATGGAAGTCGACAGGTCCGCCGCCCTTAGCGACCCGGCAAAAAGTATCAAAAAAACAACAATGGTGGCTTTATTCATACAGAAAATATAGTGCATTGCTGTCTTTATTTCAATGTGCCGCTTAAATTATTGTTATTTATCCCAATCCTTGAACGGATTTTTGGTCAAATTGTTGTTGTAGTAGCGCAAATCATCGGTGACTTCCCGACCCAGCCAGACCGGTTTTTCAAACGATTCGCCAATTTGCGACAACTCGATTTCGGCGACGATCAGGCCGGCGTTATCGCCCATGAACTCGTCGATTTCCCAGACATGTTGATCGCGATAGACGAAATGCCGTATTTTCTCGACCAAGGGTTTATGGCAAAGCTCGTCCAGTATCGCATTGGCGTCCGCCAAGGGAATTTCGTATTCGAATTCCTGACGGTAACAGCCGATGGTGGCGCTCTTGATATTCAACCAAGCGTGGCTGTCCGAAATCCGCACCCGCACCGAGCTCATGGGACTGCTGCTCAGATAACCTTGTTTGTAATGCACCGAGTGCTTGATTTCGTCGCGCCAGGCGTCGCTTACCAGCAAAAATTTATGTTCAACTTCAAGCGCCATGCGGCTACCTCATATAATGGTTAGTGTTCTACGATAATTCTTTATTATAATGCTAGGTAATTAGGCTTGGGCCGTTAGTCCAACCTAATCAATGCTGCTGTTCACTCACTCTGGAGAATTAAGATGACTTTTGAATTACCTGCCTTACCGTACGCAAAAGACGCATTAGCCCCCCACATTTCCGCGGAAACCATCGAGTACCACTACGGCAAACATCACCAAACCTATGTCACCAACCTGAACAATCTGGTTCCGGGTACAGAGTTTGAAGGCTTGTCTCTGGAAGAAATCGTCAAAAAATCTTCCGGCGGAATTTTCAACAACGCGGCACAAGTCTGGAATCATACTTTTTATTGGAATAGCCTGTCGCCCAACGGTGGTGGAGCGCCGACCGGCGGCTTGGCGAACGCTATCGACAGAACTTTCGGTTCTTTCGAAAAATTCAAGGAAGAATTCACCAAGACTGCGGTCACTACCTTCGGCTCGGGCTGGGCATGGCTGGTTAAAAACCCTAACGGTACTCTGGAACTGGTTAGCACCAGCAACGCCGGCTGCCCATTGACCGCCGGCCAAACTCCTATCCTGACTTGCGACGTCTGGGAACACGCGTATTACATCGACTTCCGCAATCTGCGCCCCAAATACCTGGAAGCTTTCTGGGCATTGGTCAACTGGGAATTCGTCAGCGCCAATTACGAAGCCTAAAGCTAAACGGTACGGGGAATCTCCTCCTCGTACCGCCTAAAGCGCATCCACACGCAAAGCGCTCTGACTACCGCCAGGATGCGCTTCACTCTGCTCAACGCCTGCCTTAGAAATGAGGCATTCGCAAAGATAAACGCCGGGCATAAATATCAATGCCCGGCGTTTACCA
>JAJRDU010000124.1 GCA_028748685.1 Methylococcaceae bacterium | reverse complement strand
TACCGTGAAAGCACATCTGTCGTCGATTTTCAGGAAACTCAATGTCGCGGATAGGTTACATCTGGCGATACTATTGAAAGAGATCGACCAATATCGCAAAGTGATGCCTTGAATCTTGTGTTGCTAGGGTGTGATGGAAATATAGAGGGCAGGCAAAGTTGCCCTCTATATTGGCAAGTTTAGCTCTTGCCTGGCAGCATACCGACCGAACCCGGTTTAATGCGTTTACAACTCACTACCACGTCTTCCTGATGGCATTTTTGTAAGCCTTTTTGATCGCTGCATTCGTTGCAGACGGTTTTTCCAAGATCTTTTACCTCCTCGATATGCCAACCGTAACCTTGAGATTGGCAAAACTTCTTGCTAAAACGATCGATATTATAATTTTTCTTGGCGGTTTCCGTTGCTTGGCTTCCCCCTTCACACCTTGCCCCTGGCAAGGTGTTAGCCATCAGGTCCCTGTAGATATATTCCGTTGCTCCGACCTGGCTCGAGAAACAGCATATGGTTATCAGCATAGTTGTTAAGACAATTTTCATGGCTTTTAGTCTCCACTCTCACTGATTACACGTATGTTCATCAATCTATGTTCTTCCTCTAGTTGTTCCTTGATGGGTTCAAATTTTTCGTTTTCAGACAATTTGACTGCGAATATGGCACCAACCGCGACGACCGTGGCTAACACCACGTATAACACAAAATTATCTTTTTCTTGTTCTTGTAATTTAGTTTGTTCGGACATGGGTAACTCCTGTTAGGATTTTAAATCGGCCAGTGCGGCGCCAAAGTTGATGTGAAAAACCTGCCCATTCAATAACAGGGCAGGAACGGACTTAATGCCCGCCGACTCGGCTTCGCCGATCCGACCCGGTTGCTGGCCTAGATGGACCGATTCGATGGAGTATTTAGCTTGATTGATAGCGTCAATCAGCATTTGCTCGGCGCCGACGCAGACGGGGCAGCCGGCATGATAAAAAATGGCGTTGGACATATTGCGCTCTCCTATTTTTGTAGCGAATCGAAACAATATGAGAAAGTGGCGGATTTGTCAAACAAATATCGTATCGATATTTTGATGGTGTCTGGGTCTTGGAAATTTTGGATGTGTTCGACGAATACCAAAGCATTTGCATGCAAAAACATTTTTTCGCTGTAATTGTCTCTCCGAGTTTCCATCCGCTAAAATAGCTCGCTTTTGTCTCGAGCTTAACCGATGCGAATTCATGCCTTGCCCACTCAACTCGTCAACCAAATCGCCGCCGGCGAAGTGGTTGAGCGCCCGGCGTCGGTGGTCAAGGAATTGGTCGAGAATTGTTTCGATGCCGGAGCTACTCAGATACAGATCGATGTTGAGCAGGGTGGGGTGAGGCAAATCAAGATTCGAGACAACGGCTGTGGCATCGTCAAGGAAGACCTGTCTCTGGCTTTATCGCGTCATGCCACCAGTAAAATCTCTTCCTTGCAGGATCTGGAACAAGTGGTCAGCATGGGCTTTCGCGGCGAGGCCTTGCCCAGCATTAGCTCCGTGGCGCGCTTGACGCTGATTTCCAGAGTGGCCGACACCGAATGCGCCTGGCAAGTCAGCGCCGACGGCACCGAACAAAATTTCGATCCGCAACCCGATCCGCATCCGCCCGGTACCACGGTCGATGTCCGCGACCTGTTCTATAACACCCCGGCGCGGCGCAAGTTTCTGAAGGCCGAGAAGACCGAATTTGCTCATATCGAAAGTCTGATTCAAAAGCTGGCGTTGGCGCGCTTCGATGTCGGTTTTCTGTTGAATCACAATCAGCGCGAGGTGTTGAATCTGAAACCGGCGGCGACGCGGGCCGAGCAGGAGAAGCGCATCGCCGCGATCTGCGGTTCGGCATTCGTAGACAATGCCGTGAGGATAGACTTTGCCGCTTCCGGCCTGCATCTGCACGGCTGGGTGGGTTTGCCGACTTTTTCCCGCAGCCAGCAGGATATGCAGTTTTTTTACGTTAACGGCCGATTGATCAAGGACCGGCTGGTGGCGCATGCCGTCAAGCAGGCCTATCAGGATGTGCTGTATCACGGCCGGCATCCGGTGTTTGTGCTGTATCTGGAACTTGACCCGGCGCTGGTCGATGTCAACGCCCATCCCACAAAGTTGGAGGTGCGTTTCAGGGAAGGGCGAACGGTGCATGATTTTCTGTTTCAGGCCCTGCACCGCAGTCTGGCCGAGCAGCGGCCGGGCCATACTCCAGAAATGGTACAAACGGTCGAAATCATGCCGGAGAATGAGCGAGCGGAACCGCTGATGCCGCCGTCCAGGACACCGTTGAATCTGCAAACCTCGCTGCCTATGAGTATTGGCGACGCAAGCCTTAGCCTCAACGCCGTCGCCGAAGCCGTCAGTCATGCAGCCGGCGATTATCGTCGTCCGTCGAGTGGTGGATCAGGGCGTATCGCCGACTATTACCGTGAGCCTAGAACCTCGCCGGGCAATGTCGCCGCGCAAATCCAGTCCTACGCCAAGCTGTTTCCGCAAACCGAAACGATCAAAGCCTCGAAATCGCATGGCGATCAAGCCATGCCGCCCTTGGGTTTCGCGCTGGCGCATATCCACAATATTTATATCCTCGCCGAAACCGCCAACGGCATCATCCTGGTCGATGCTCATGCCGCCCACGAGCGGGTGACTTACGAGCGTCTGAAACAGCATTATCACAAGCGCGCCATCGTTTCGCAGCCGCTATTATTGCCGTTGAAAATCCAAGTTACCGCCGCCGAGGCCGATTTGGCCGAACAGGAACACGAGTTTTTCATGGGCCTAGGGTTCGAATTGAATTGTTCCGGCCCCGAAACCGTGGTGCTGCGCGCCACGCCAGCCTTGCTCGCCAAGACCGATGTCGATCAACTGGTGCGGGACATCTTGGCCGATATGCTGGCCAACGGTTTCAGCCATCAGGTCGAGGAAAAAATCAATGCAATATTGGCGACCATGGCCTGCCACAGCTCGGTGCGCGCCAAGCGCAAACTCAGCATCGAGGAAATGAATGCCTTGTTGCGCGACATGGAGAAAACCGAGCGCATCGGCCAATGCAATCACGGCCGGCCGACCTGGGTGGCGCTGAGCCATCAGGATTTGGATAAATTCTTCATGCGCGGCCAATAAATGACAGTTTCCGACAAACCCGCTGCCATCCTTCTGATGGGGCCGACCGCTTCCGGCAAGACCGCGCTGGCGGTGAGCATGGCGCAAGCCTTGAACGCCGAGATCATTAGCGTCGACTCGGCGCTGGTTTACAAAGGCATGGACATAGGTACCGCCAAGCCGACATTGGCAGAGCGTGGCGGCATTCCCCATCATTTGATCGATATTCTCGATCCCCGCGAAAGCTTTTCCACTGGCCAGTTTCGGAGTCGGGCGCTGGCGTTGATGGCCGACATTACCGAGCGCGGCAAACTGCCCTTGCTGGTCGGTGGCACCATGCTGTATTTCAGTGCTCTGACGCAGGGCTTGGCGCAATTGCCGGAAGCTGACACCGAGATTAGGCAGAGGCTAGATCGGGAACTGCTGGAGCTCGGCAAGGAAGTCTTGCATGGCCGTTTGGCGGAAGTCGATCCCGAGTCGGCTGCGAGGATTCATGTCAACGATCCGCAACGTATCCAGCGGGCGCTGGAAGTTTACGAAATCAGTGGTCGACCGTTGTCGAGTTTTTTTCAAGCCGATCAACAAGCCGGGCTTTCTCACCGTTTTATCAAGTTAATCGTGGCGCCGGAGCAGCGCTACACGCTGCACGACAAGATCGCCGAGCGGTTCAAGATCATGCTGGCAAACGGTTTCCTGGACGAGGTGCGAACCTTGCGGGAGCGTGGAGACCTGAACGAACACCTGCCGTCTATCCGTTGCGTCGGCTACCGGCAAGCCTGGTCGTATCTGAATGGCGAATACGATTTCGAGACGATGCGGGACAAGGCCATCATTGCTACCCGGCAACTGGCCAAGCGCCAGTTTACCTGGCTGCGTAAGGAACAAGATGCCTGTCATTTGGTCAGTGATTCCGTGGAACTGCTCAAACAAGCCTTGCGATATTGTCGAAATGATGGATAAACAACAGCTTCGACAAATCGCTTATGCGGCGCGTAATGATCAGGCTGATAAGGATGCGCTCAGCGCCGGGATTTGTGACCGTTTCATTTCTCAATCCTGGTATCAGTCCGCGCAAACCGTGCTTTGGTATGTGCATTGCCGCTCGGAAGTCCGCACCCTTTCCGCATTATGCCGTGAATTGGCAAACGGTAAGCATATCGTCGTGCCTTATTGCACAGTCGATTGCAATGGAGAACGGCAACTGGGTTTGTGGCGCTTAAACGCCGTTGATGAATTGCGTCCCGGCATGTGGAATATTCTCGAACCGCCACGTGAACGCTGGGCGGAAACCGGCAGGCGGATTGCCGTCGAGGAACTAGATGCGGTGATGGTGCCGGGCGTGGCTTTTGACAAACATGGCGGCCGGCTGGGCAACGGTGCCGGATATTACGACCGTTTGTTGGGCAAGGTCAGCGCCGATACAGTATTGGCGGCGGTTTGTTATGAATCGCAACTGTTGCCGCGGGTACCGATGGAAGCGCATGATGTTTATCTGAACTTTGTGATTACCGAAAAAACGATATACGCAGGACAAAGACAAAGGGATTGATGAATTTTTCTGCACTTAAACAGCAAATCCAGTCCAGCCCCTCGTTCGTGCTGGATGAAAACCAGGTCCTCGCCAATCTACGACTGCTGCAAGCCTTGCGCGAGGCTTGCGGCTGCAAGATTCTGTATTCGATGAAGGCCTTGCCGTTAGTGTCGGTGCTGGCACTATTGAAAGACAAGGTCGACGGTATCTCAGTGAGTTCTCTGTTCGAGGCTAGGCTTGCGAAAGAGGTGTTGGGCGACGAGGAGGGGGGCAGTATTCATCTGACCACGCCCGGTCTGCGTCCTGACGAATTTGCCGAACTTGGCCGGCTGTGCACACATATCAGTTTTAATTCGCTGTCGCAGTATTGTCGTTTGCACGGTCTGGCTGACGGTTATTCCGGAGCGTTACGCATCAATCCGAAACTGTCGTTTTTAACGGATAGCCGTTATAACCCATGCCGAATCCATTCCAAATTAGGCGTCGATATAGAGAGCTTACAAGCCGGTTTGCCAGAGGGTATCGAAGGTTTGCATGTTCATAACGTCTTTGGCTGCCGGGATTTTGGGCCACTGTTAAAAACTGTTGCCAGCCTGGTGCCGTTGTTAAAGAGCCATCCCAATCTCAA
>JAJRDU010000123.1 GCA_028748685.1 Methylococcaceae bacterium | reverse complement strand
GGCAAACCTCAACTTGAAGGAAAAACCATGACCACTTACGCCATCGGCAGTGTCAACGGCGATTACCAATCGCTGCTAAAACTGCTGGAAACCATTGCCTTCGATCCGGACAGCGACTGCTTATGGTTTACCGGCAATCTGGTCAACGGCGGCGCTCAATCCCTGTCGGTGCTGAGATTCGTCAAGAGCCTGGGCAAGAAAGCCGTGATGGTACTGGGCAATCAGGAACTACATTTATTAGGCGTGGCCGCCGGTTTTGCTGAGCAGGGCGAGGACGACACGCTAGACGAAATACTGCATGCGCCGGATAGGGATGAGTTATTGAAGTGGTTACGCCAGCGAAGTTTGATCCATCACGATTCCAAGCTGAACTTTACCCTAGTGCATGCCGGCATTCCCGGCGAATGGACCTTTAGCCAGGCGCTGACCTTCGCCTACGAAGTGGAATCGGTGCTGTCGGGGAGCAATTACGCGGCTTTCCTGGAAAACAGGCGGCAGGACCAATCGCGTTGGCACGCCAAGCTCAGGGGCTGGAAACGCCTGAATTTTATCGCCAATGCCTATACCTTGATGAAATATTGCAGCGCGCAAGGCAAACTGGATTTCAATGCCGCCGGAGCGGTAGCGGCCCAAACCGAAGGTTTAATCCCCTGGTATCGGCAACCCGAGCGGATCACGGCCAATCTGAATATCGTATTCGCCGACGATGCGGATTTTGCCGACGCACCCTTGCCTGGCGTTTACCCCTTGTCCTCGCGAACGACATTGTCTAGCTTGAGGCTGCCGGCCACGCCGCTTGTCGACGGCAAGCAACCGTAGCCTTGAGGAAACTCTGAACAAGTTGATTCCGTTCATGGTTCGACACGCTCGCCTCAAACGGAATCAAACACTTACCGTTTGTCTGTCCATAACCCCCCTGTTGTGGTCAATGCCGTTAAATTAAGAACTTGTAGGTGCGAATTTATTCGCACTATTGGCGCTAAAGGTCGAATAAATTCGACCCTACAGTGTGTGCCAAATCTTAACTTAACGGCATTGCCCTTGTGGTAGAGCCTGTCGAAGGGTGCATGATTTAGCAGCTCATGGTTCGACAAGGCTCTCCATGAACGGCTTAACTTAACGATGTCGATCGTAAACCAACGTCCTCTCGGCATTCACAGGCTTTGGATATTGCTGATCATATCGGCGAAATAATCGACCATTTGTCCGAGGAAGATAATGGCGGCATCCAGGTTATCCTGAAGCATGCTCAGGAAGGTGCTATGCCTGAAATCGCCAGTCATATAAAAGCTCATGCCTTTGTGTATGGTGTTGGCCCCCATGGCGATCATGATCAGCGCGGCGGCCTTGAGCATGTAGCCGCGTAGTTTGGCGCTCATTTTGCCGAAGGCGACGCTGATGAACAACATCATCGGTAAGGTGCCGGCGCCGAAGGCCAGCATCAGCGCCCCGCCCTCCAGCAGCGAGGTGGCGGTGGTGGCTTTCACCATCATCGCGAAGGTCAACGGGCACGGCATCAGGCCGTTCAGGGTTCCGGCTATCATCGCGCCCAAAGCAGGCCCTTTCTGGCGAGCGGATGCAAAGCCTTTGCGCAGGGTTTGCATCGGAATCAATCTGACCGAACCTTGCCAGGGTATCCAGCCCAATATCCCCAAGGCCAATACGATCACCACCCCGCCAATCAGCATTTGCAAGATACTTTGCAGTTTGCCGAACATGCCGCTGGCCGCCAATACCACGCCCAGCGCCGCCGCCGAGACGCCGACCAGGGTGTAGACGCCGATACGGGAAAATTGATAGGCGAAATAAGGCAGGTAACTCTTAGTCTTGCCGGAGTTCATGAAATAACCCGACACCAGCGCGCCACACATCCCCAAGCAATGGCCGCTGCCCAGGAAACCGGCGACGAAGGCCAGCGTATAATCGAATCCGGTCGCAGAGGCGATTTCCGCCATGCCGTGCATGCCATGATCCATGCCCGCCATGGCACTATGATCCATACCGCTCATGGCATGGTCCATCCCGTGGTCCATGCCCTCCATATTGTGTTCCATTTATTTGTTAAGTCTGAGTGAGTTGACGATAACCGAAACCGAGCTCAAGGCCATGGCGGCCGCGGCTATCATGGGATTGAGTTTGCCGAGCGCCGCCACCGGAATGGCGACGGTGTTGTAGCCGAATGCCCAGAACAGGTTTTGTTTGATGACGCGTATCGTGAAGGCGCTGAGTTCTATGGTTTCGGTGACCTTGGAGATGTCGCCCTGCACCAGCGTCAGGTCGGCCGATTCGATGGCGATATCGGTGCCGCTGCCGATCGCGAAGCCTACGTTAGCGGCCGCCAGGGCCGGTGCATCGTTGATGCCGTCGCCTATCATGCCGACCAGATGGCCTTCCCGTTGTAAGCGGTGGATGATGTCCAATTTTTCGTCGGGCTTGGCATTGGCGACCACGTCGTCTATGCCGACCATGCCGGCGATGTAATGAGCGGTTTTTTCGGTATCGCCGGTCACCATCATGGTCTTGATGCCCAATTGGTGCAACCGGGTTATGGCGGCGGCGGCTTCGTGGCGCGGCTTGTCAGCTATCGCAAAGATGGCCGCTTCCTTGCCGTTTATCGCCATGTAGACCGGGGTTTTGCCCTGTTCGGCAAAGCCGTCGGCCTGCACGTTCAGCCGAGACACATCGACTTGCTGGCTTTCCAGCCAAGCTCGATTGCCCAACAATAACTTGTAACCGTCCACATCGGCGCGAATGCCGCGGCCGGTCTCGCTGTAAAAATAAGCGCATTCTAGCAATTCGATTTGCTGATCGCGGGCAAATTCGACAATGGCCTTGCCGAGAAAATGTTCGGAATTATTTTCGGCCGATGCCGCCAGCATCGCCAGCGTGGCGTTATCCACAACCGATAAGCTGAAAACCTCACTGACCTTGGGCCTGCCCTCGGTAATGGTGCCGGTCTTGTCGAAGACGATGGCGTTCAGTTTGCTGGCCACTTCCAGGCTTTCGCCGTTGCGGATGTAGACGCCTTTCTTGGCGGCCTGGCCGGTGCCGACCATGATGGCGGCCGGCGTCGCCAGACCCAATGCGCAGGGGCAGGCGATCAACAGCACGGTAATCGCATTGCCGAACGCAAATGCAAACGGCGCACCGGCGAGCAGCCAGCCTGCCATCGTCAAACCCGACACGCTCATCACCGCCGGCACGAATACCGCCGAGATTCTGTCGACCTGTTTTTGAATCGGCAATTTGGTGGCCTGGGCCTGATCGACCATGTGCACAATGCCGGCCAGCACGGTATCCATGCCGATCGCGGTGGTTTTTACATGCAACACGCCGTTGCCGTTGACGCAACCGCCTATCACGCCATGGCCGATATTTTTAACCACCGGCATGCTTTCGCCGGTGACCATGGCCTCGTCGACGGTGGAGAGGCCGAACACCACGACGCCATCGGTGGGAATTTTTTCGCCGGGCCTCACCAGGACAACGTCGCCAACCAGCACCTCATCGACATCGACCAGACGTTCCTGCCCATCCTTCAACACTGTCGCGGTTTGCGGCTGCAAATCGACCAGTTTGCGTATCGCCTCGCCGGCCTGGCCCTTGGCGCGCTCTTCCAGATAGCGGCCCAACAACACGAAGGTAATGATCGCCGCCGCCGCTTCGAAATAGACATGGCCGCGGCGTCTAAACAAGGCCGGCAGACTGTAGCCATAAGCCGATCCCACCCCCAACGCAATCAAAGAATCCATGTTGGCGGCACGCTGCTTGGCCAGCTTATAAGCCTTGACGAAAAATTGCCGTCCCGTGCCGAACACTACTTGCGTGGTCAAAATAAATTGCAACCAATGCGTCCATCGCGAGGTTGTCATCGACATCGCCACGGCGACCACGGGTACGGTCAGAAGCCCTGCCTTTACAAATCGACGCCGGGCTGCGTCAATTCGATGTTGCTCCTTTTCGATGAGCTTCTTCCTCTGCGACAAGGTATCGACCAACAGCGCGCTGTAGCCCAGGCTCTCGATTTTTGCGATCACGTCGGCCTTGCTGAGCTGGCCCTGCACGCTGACGGTTTCCGTGGCGAAGTTGACGCTGGCGGTCTTGACGCGTTCGTCGCGGTTCAACACCATCTCGATCAATAGCGCGCAGGAGGCGCAGCTCATGCCTTCCACGGCCAGATCGATCTCCTGCAATGGCCCCTTGAATTCTTTCTTCTGCTGCCTTTTAACGACAGTCTGCTTTTGAGCAATGTTGCCCAGCACGGCGTCCAATAGAATCAGCAGATTCTTTTTCGGCAGTCGTTCGGAATCGAATTCGATCACCACCGAACCGATCGCAAATACCGAGCGGACCTTAGTGATTTCGGGACGCTTTTTCAGCAGGATTTCAAATATGTAGCCACGCTCGGGGTCTTCGGTCAGCACCGGCGTGATAATGCGGATACGGTTCTTCAGCTGGTGTTGCAGGCGAAAATTTTTGTAATTCAGGCTGTCTTTAACCATTGGCGTTGTGGTTTGTTAATCGAGATCGTCCGGCTTGTCGATAGTCAAACCGGACCAGATGAAGAGAAAACGCTATTTTTTTCTGCGAGAGCGAACCAGCAAAAAGAACAGATAAAACACCGCCATCCATTCGTAACGGTAAACCAGGGGTCTGACCAGCCATTCCTGGGTAATCCGCGTCCAGTGGACCCTGATCAGATACAGCACCAATATATCGTTCAGAAAATCGATGATAGCTTTTTCGGGGTCGTTGATCAGAGCCTTGGGCCCCTTGGTGCTAATTTTGCCCAGCAGTTTCGCGGCCTGCGCGGTTTCCTGCGCGGCCTGATATTTTTCGCCAAACCAACGTGAAATCCGGCTCTGCTTGAGTTTATGCGTTAATCGCGCCCTGCCCGATTCGACAACGGCTTTATTATCAAACCAGCCTTGTTGCTCCAGGTCGTCCAGCACTTGAGAAAGCCGTTTGGCCAAGGTTTTGAAATCGCAGGACTGTTCATCGTAACGAATGGACAGTTTTTGCTGCCCGCGATACACCCTGACCGAGTAAACTCCGCCAATCGCAACGACATTATCGCTGATCAACTTGGCGACAGCCGCTTCACATAACCTGGAGGGTATTTGAAAGCGCACATGACCGTCATGCCGATAGCGAAGTACAAATTCTTTTTGAATAGCCATAGTCAACACAACAAAAAAGAAAACGGGCGAACCAGCTAGCGGTATCGCCCGTCATCGGTTATTACCTATACCGTCTAGCCAACAATGCTCTACGGGAATTACTTGTCTTCTTTTGCTTCTGCGACGATGTCTTCCAGGTTTTCCTTTTGATGCAATACAAAATCCTTGCCTGCATCTATGGTCTTGGTGGCGCTGGATATAATTTCTTTTCTGTACTTGTAAACGAAATAGCCGGCGACCATTCCCAAGCCGAACACCAGTACCGGATGCTTTGCCACCTTACTCATCAATTTCCCCCCTGTATTAACCGTTGCTGTCGCCAATGTACCCGCAGCCACTTGCTTAGTCATTGAAGTGCTGTGTGCATCGTGTTTACTTGCCATATATTCCTCAGTTTGAATCAGTTGTCGCTGGACTTAACGGCGGTTTCCGTCAAAATTTGTTCCTCGTGCAGCATCTGGTAAATACCTTTGCAACCCTCGCAACAGAAATGTTTGTCCCCTTCCGTGGTTTTTAGTTCAAATCCTTCGATTTCAACAGCCAATCCACAAAGGTCGCACTCTTTCTTGTTGTCACTCATTGCTAATTCAGACCAAATTCATATTGAAAAAACTTACACGCGCACTGATTATAGCCTTATGCCGCAACAAAACAAAAAATCACCTGGCAAACCTTACCACATCAAACCATTTTCATCGCCTCAAAACAGGTCCCAACACATCCCAATCCAAAAAACAATGACAGCAACGATTGCAACTCAGCCCTGTCGCGGCGCCGTCGCCCGGTTGGATGCCTTCATAAGAGCAATACGCAATGCCCCCGTCAAACTGGCACTCAATCCCAGGCGCATCGCCAACGCCGGCACGAGAATCATTGACGTCAACACCAGGCCCGCGCCTAGCATTAATGCGCCGGTATTGATTTGTTGTACTGCTGCTTCGCTACTAGAGACTAATAATTCTTGAGCCATATTTTTGACCTCGCACAGAGAGAGAAATAAAATCCGCTCAAAAGAGTTGCACAAAAGGTGCCAGAAAATAAGCAATTGATAATAGGCCGGAAAACGTATTTTTTTGCAAATGCCGGGAAAACATAAGGCATTTGACACACTTTAATTCAGGTAAATAACATAGTTTAATTTTTACTTCTAAACCTTCCCTTGCTTTCAGTATTCTCTGCACAAGCGATTATTTTCATATAGACTTTGATGCTTACGTTTAAATCCGCCGAACCATTGAGGAAATCCGCCATATACCGACCGTAATTACCGGCCGCCACCCTAAAATCGCGGCTTTTTACAAAAAATACGTCCATCGGAACCCGCTTATTGTGCGATTACTGCAGAAACTACTGAAAAAACCAGCTTACTCGCCCGGCATTGTAGCCATCAGCTTTCTTCCCAATGGCTTCTCGGTTGCCGTGACCCACTACGCCGAGCATAATCGTCCCCGTTTGCTGCATTGCGAATTTGTGTCGGCCACGCCTAGGCAACTGCTGTCGCAACTCGAGGCTTTGGTAAAAACCCACCGTCTCGAAGACTACGATTGCCATATATTGTTGGCGTCCGATCAATACCGCTCTATCAGTATCGAAGCGCCGGCGGTGACTAGCGACGAACTCAAGCAGGCCGTGCGATGGCGAATTGCCGATACGCTGGATTATCCCGTCGAACAAGCCACCATCGATTTTTACCCGCTACCGCTATCCAATCGGGCCAACAGTACACCGATGCTGGAAGTCGTCGCTTGCGCCACTCAAATCATATCGACATTATCCCAGCAATGCCGGCAAGCCGGCCTTAACGTCAAGGTCATCGATATTCAGGAAACCGCGCTACGCAATCTCGCCACCCTGTTGCGGGAGAACGAACAAGGCATCGCCTTGCTGTATTTGCAAAAAGACAGTGGCCGCGTCATCATTCAAAAGCAGGGCGCGCTTTATCTTTCCCGCAAGATCGGCTGCGGTTATCAACAACTGACGGATAATTCGGCCCTTGGCGACCCGAATCAGCTTTACCAGGAACAAGATAGTTTGGCCCTGGATATACAACGTTCCTTCGATTACGTGGAGAACTATTTCGATATTCCGCCGATTACCAGCTTGGCCGTGGTATTAATGCCCATCAACACCCAAAACGTAATCAACTTCCTCAGCATCAATCATGGCATTACCGCCCGAGCCATGGATCTGTCGGCGATCGTCGATTGCGATAGTTTGCTGAACGATACCACGCAAAACATTTGCGCGCCTGTGATAGGCGCCAGCTTGCGCCGCTCGCTGGAAAACCGATCATCATGATCCAACAAATCAACCTTTATCAAAACGGCGGAACCGGCAACAGCCATGCCTTGCTCAATCCTTATCTGCTGATCATCATCGCGGCCTGTCTAGGCCTGGTGATCGTTAGCGGCCTGGAACTTAACGAGCGTAGTGACAATCAGGCCGAACGGCAACAGTTGCAGGCGCAGATGCTGGAAGCGCAAGCCCAATTAAAAAAACTACAGGCGCAATACCCAAGTCAACAGATCGATTCGCTGTTGAACCAGGAATTGCAGCAAACGCAGGGCGTGTATCAGAGCCTGTCGCGGATAATGGAACTCCTCGCCGACAACCAATCAGACCAGTCCCTGGGCTTTTCCCGCTATCTGTCGGCCCTCGCCGAGCAAGCCAATGCGGATGTCTGGCTGACCGGCATCCGCATCAACAGCGAGACCGACAGCCTCAGCCTGCAAGGCAGTACCTTCAAACCGGAACAGATACCAGCATTATTGCAGCGCCTGCAGAACACCTCAGCCTTCAAGGGCCGGCATTTCGCCAGACTCAGCATCCAGCAAGCGCCGCAAACGGCCGAGCAGGTCGATTTCAGTGTCAGTTCCAGCCTGAAACCCGAAACGGAGGCGTCCGATGACCGCAAGCATTGAACAGTTCCGGCAACGTTTCGCGACGCTCAGCCAGCGCGAAAAACTGATGGTGATCGGCACCGTGTTACTGATAGTCTGGGCCGGCTGGGATAAGCTGTTTTACCAAGGCTTGCAAAAAGATAATCACGAGCTTCGGGCCGAAATCGCCTCGCTGCAAAATCAATTGCAGGCTCATCGGCAAATTGCCAAACAGCTGGAAAACATCAACCGCAACGATCCGAACGCCAGCAATCGCCAACAACTGACGCATCTTCAGCAATCGGTCAACAGCCTAAAGCAACAGCTCAGTCACGGCGAAAAAAAATTCGTGCCCTCGCAACTGATGGCCAGCGCTTTGCGCGACATGCTGAAACAGCACGGCAACCTAAAATTGATCAAACTGGAAACACTGCCGGTCAGTACCTTCGGCATCAGCGAACAGCAACCGGCCTGGGTCTATCGCCACGTGATGGCCATCACGCTGCAAGGCGACTATTTCAGCACCCTAGATTATCTGAAAGCCCTGGAAAACCTGCCTTGGCGCATCCATTGGGACAGCATAGACTATCGGGTCAAGGACTATCCCATCGCCGAAACCCGCATTCAGGTTTATACCCTGAGTTTCGAAGAGGACTGGCTCGGTGTTTAGGGAAACTCTGATTAAGTCCTTCGACAGGCTCATAACGAACGGTAAGTATTCGATTCCGTTCGTGGTTAGCCCTTCGGCCGCGCTCGGGAGAGCCTTGTCGAACGCTCTGCCGAGCATAGTCGAGGGGCATGAGCGGAATCAATTTGCTCAGCCTCTCCTTAAGCGGTACCCAATCTTAATCGCCGCCTTGCTGATTGCCCCGGCGGTACTCGCCGAATTACGCGACCCAACCTTGCCCGGCAATCTGCCACCGGCCCAGTTCGCCGAATTGCCCAGCGGTGAAGCGGCGCTAAACTTGACCGGCATCTGGATTTCCGACACTGCCCGGCGCGCCACGATCAACGGCGATACCGTCACGGCCGGCCAGACTCTGGCCGACGGCAGCCGCCTGCTGAAGATTAGACCGCACTACGTGCTGGTCAGGCAGAACGGCGTCGACAAAAAACTCTATCTCGTCCCATCCGTTAAAAAACCGGTGAAATGATCCCCCAATGCCTAACATCATCCTATTGATTACCAGCCTATTGTTATTGCTGTCGGCCTGCAACCATCCTTCAACGGTTAAAACGGCGAATGTCGACAAGACCTTTCCCGCTACGCCCAACGCGCCAGCCAGCCAAACCAACGCCACGCCGCCCGCGGCGGTCACCGATGCGCTGATTCCCAATTTCAACCAGAGCCTGCTCTCCGAGCCTCTGACCGGCAGCCCTTCGACGTTCAATGTCTCGGTACACGAGGTCGAAGCCCGCGAATTCTTCATGAGTCTGGTCGTGGATAGCCAGGAAAACATGGTGGTTCATCCCGACGTAACGGGCCGCATTTCACTGGAACTGAAAAACGTCACCGTGCCGCAGGTACTCAGCGCGGTGCAAAAGGTCTACGGTTACGACTACACCAAGACCGACATCGGCTATATCATTTATCCGGCCACCTTGCAGACCAAGATATTCAAGATCGACCGCATCGACCTGCTGCGCGAAGGCAGCTCCAATACCCGCGTCTCGTCCGGCCAGATCAGCAGCGGCTCAAGGCGCTCAAACGCCTATAACCAAGCCAACCAGAACGTCAATCCCAACACCCCAAGCACCGGCGCAACCGGCAACAACAACTCCGGCAGCTGGATCACCACCTCGTCGAAAACCGATTTCTGGGATGAACTGCAGCAATCGCTGTCGGCCATCGTCGATGTTGCACCGGCAAGCAACAACGCCGACGAGTTGCATAATCCGAAAACCGGCTCCAAGGTCGTCATCAACAAACAGACCGGCATCGTGGTGGTGCGCACCAACCCCGGCCAGATGCGGGAAGTGGAAAAACTGATCGAAAGCACCCAGGGCCAAATTGGCCGCCAGGTGGTGATTGAAGCCAAGATTCTGGAAATCATCCTCGACGACAAACATCAGGACGGCGTCAACTGGGCCAACGTGATGCACAATGCCAAGAATGCCTTCCTGAGCAGCGTCAATCCATTGCCCCTTGCCGCCTCGGCCACCAGCCAGATTTTCACCATCGGCGTCAACGCCGGGGATTTTTACGCCTTCATCGAGTTAATGGAGAGCCAGGGCAAGACCAACATCCTGTCCAGCCCCAGAATTTCGACGCTCAACAACCAGAAGGCGGTGATCAAGGTCGGTCAGGATGAATATTTCATCACCGACATCGCCTCCAACAACAACTTGGCGGGCACCAATGCCATAGTGACTCAAGACATTACCTGGACGCCGTTTTTCTCGGGGATCGCGCTGGACGTCACGCCGCAGATTTCCGACAGCAACAACATTACCTTGCACATCCACCCTTCGATTACCCGAGTCGAAAATCAGACCAAGCAATTCACCATCAACGATCAACCCAACAGCCTGCCGATGGCGTTGAACACCGTCAGGGAATCCGACAGCGTCGTTCACGCCGAGAACGGCCAAATCATCGTCATCGGCGGCCTAATGCAGGAAAACCGCGAGGAATCCAAACAGGGCGTATCGCTGCTTTCCGAAATTCCCTATATCGGCAACGCCTTCCGCGAGAATAAGGGCACCGGCAAAAAATCGGAGCTGGTGATCCTGCTGAAACCCACCATCATCACCGACAGCCAGGACTGGAAAGCGCCACTGGAAGACAGCCGCGAGCGCATGCAGCAGCTTGAACGCAAGCAGTTGTGGAAATAGGCCATCGGTGCGAATGAATTCGCACCTACGTAGGGTCGAATTCATTCGACCCCATGACTAACCGCCGCCATGTACCTCCAGCATTTCGGCCTGAGCCAACTGCCGTTCAACCTCACCCCGGACACCCAGTTTTTCTGCGATTTGCCCACGCATCGCGAAGCGCTGAATGTGCTGCTGATCGCGCTGCAAAGCGGTGAAGGCTTCATCAAGATCACGGGGCCGGTCGGCACCGGCAAGACCTTGCTGTGCCGAAAATTGCTGAACGAGTTGCCGGCGCCCTTCGTCACGGCCTACATCCCCAATCCGCATCTGACCGCCGCCGCGCTGCATCAGGCGATTGCCGAGGAACTGGGAATCAAATACAGCCGCAACGCAGGACAAAGCCGCACCTTGGCGCAAATCAACGACTACCTGATCGAGGCCGCGGGCCTCGGCAAAAAGGTGGTGCTGATTATCGACGAAGCCCAGGCCATGCCGCTGGAGACCTTGGAAACCCTGCGCCTTCTGACCAACCTGGAGACCGAAAAGCAGAAACTGCTGCAAATCGTGCTGTTCGGCCAGCCCGAACTCGACGAAGTCCTGCAAAAAAAGTCGATTCGCCAGTTGCGGCAGCGGATTACCTTCAGTTATGCCCTGCAAGCCCTCAGCAAAACCCAAGTTAGGGAATATCTGCTGCACCGGCTGCGGATCGCCGGCAATACTCATACCGATCTGCTGACGCCGCTTGCGGTCAGTGCCCTGCATTTTTACACCCTGGGCATTCCGAGGCTGATCAACATCCTGGCCCATAAAGCCTTGCTGGTGGCTTACGGCAAGGGCCACGGCAAAATCGGCTGGCGCCATGCGCGACTGGCGGCGCTCGACACCGACGACACGCGCTTGCTGTATCGCCAGTGGCTGGTCGGGAAAATCCTACCGGGGCTATTGCTGCTCGGCTGCGGCCTGTTTATCTATTTTTCGCCTCGTTTGCCTTTATGAGTTTGATCAATCAGATGTTGCGCGACTTGGAACGTCGCAAAATCCAAAATCCCAAAGCCGAGCAAGCGCTCGAGGTTCGCATCACCGCCAAACCTAGCGGCGACAAGATGAGCAGACTATGGCTTTTGATCATATTCGCTTTACCCTTGGCTTATCTCTGGTATCAAAATCAAGCGAGTCAACCGGATCAACAAGCGGTATCGCCGGCCGAAATCCCCGTTGTTTCCGAACCACGACAGGCCGCGACGACCACAGTGGAACTGCTGGCCGAGCCGAGCCCGCGCCCGTTGCCCCCTTCGGCTCCGCTCGCCGATCGAAGCCGAAGCGAGCCGGCGGTAATCGCCATGGCCCCTACACCAACGGCATCTTCGGTAGAACACCAGCCGAACAGCAAACAGACTATCGTCAGCGAGCCGGCAAAACCCGCGGAAAAGCCCCAAACAACCGCCTCGAAACAGGCCGCCATCCCAATCCCGTCGGTTGAGCCAAACCTAAGTTCGTTGGCTGAGGGAAGCCGAAGTCAGCCGCCTGCTTCGGCGCTAACGGAAAGACCCAAGACCGCCAAACCCTCGACTCCTCGCGAACAGGCTGAAGAACTCTATCGCCAGGCGCAACGCAGCGCCTCGGCGCTGATGAAAACGGAAAACCTCAAGGAGGCTCTGCGAATAGAGCCGAGCCACTTGCCGGCTCGCACCTTACTGTTGCAAACCCTGATGAAATCCCGCGACGCCGAGCTTGGCGAGTTTGTCGACGAAAGCCTGGACTTATTCCCCAGCAATTTGCTGTTCATCAAGACCCGAGCCCATTTGTACGTTCAGCAAAAAAACTTTAGCTCGGCGGTCAATATCCTCGAGCGCGTCGATGCCGATACGGTGGACGACAGCGCCTATCTGGCCTTGCTGGCCGCTGGTTACCAGCAGTTGCAGCGCTTCCCGCAAGCGGGACGCATCTACCAGCGGCTCACGCAAATCCAGCCGGACAAGGCCGAAAACTGGCTGGGGCTGGCCATCGCCCAGGACAAACTGAACCAAAGCCAGGCGGCTGCCCAGTCCTATCGGCAGGCCCTGGACAAAAAAACCTTGAACGCCGAGGTTGTAAGCTATATTAAACAGCGGCTAACCGCTTTAAATCAGTAAACACCTTATGGAACAACTGCAAAAGAAAATCCGTATCGGCGACCTGCTGGTCCAGCACCGCGTCATCAGCCACGAACAATTGATGACGGCATTGGCCGAGCAGAAGAAAACCGGCCGTAAGCTGGGCCGTACCTTGATCGACCTGAACTTCATCAACGAAACCGATTTGCTGAATTTTCTGTCGCGCCAGCTGCAAATCCCGTTCCTGGACATCGCCCAATACAAACGCAAACCCGAGGTTTGCAGGGAACTGCCGGAAAATCTGGCCCGCCGTTTCCGGGTGATGCTGCTGGAGAGCAATGCCAACGACGTGCTACTGGCCATGGCCGATCCCACCGACTTGATGGGGCTGGACGAACTAAGCCGGGTGCTGAAAAAACGCATCCGTCAGGCCGTGGTCAGGGAATCCGATTTGCTGGGCGCCATCGACCAGGCCTATCGCCGCACCCAGGAAATCAGCAATCTCGCCGATCAGCTGAGCGACGAACTGGCGGAAAACCAGTTCGACCTCAACGCCCTGTTGTCCGGCAGCGAAGTCAGCGACGCCCCTGTCGTCAAACTCTTGCAATCGATCTTCGAAGACGCGGTGCAAACCAACGCTTCCGATATTCACATCGAACCCGACGAAAATGTGCTGCGCATCCGCCAGCGCATCGACGGCGTGTTGAACGAGCATGTGCTGGACAACGTCAACATTGCCCCGGCGCTGGTGGTGCGTTTGAAACTGATGAGCGGCCTCAACATCTCCGAAAAACGCCTGCCTCAGGACGGCCGTTTCAGCATCCGGGTCAAAAACAAGACGCTGGATGTGCGGCTGTCGACCTTGCCGATTCAGCACGGCGAGTCGGTGGTGATGCGGCTGCTCGACCAATCCAAGGGCCTGCTCGACCTGGAACAGCTGGGCATGCCGCCCGATTTATTGGAGCGTTTCAAGGCTCACATCCGCAATCCGCACGGCCTGATCCTGGTCACCGGCCCCACCGGCAGCGGCAAGACTACCACCCTTTATGCGGCGCTGTCGGCGGTCAATTACCCGCAGACCAAGATCATCACCGCCGAGGACCCGGTGGAATACAGTCTTCCGCGCATCAATCAGTCGCAGATCAACGACAAGATAGGCATGACCTTTGCCAGCGTGCTGCGTTCCGCGCTACGTCAGGATCCCGACGTGATTCTGGTCGGCGAGATCCGCGACCGGGAAACCGCTGAAATCGCCGTGCGCGCCTCGATCACGGGGCATTTGGTATTCTCGACCTTGCACACCAACGGCGCGGTGGAAACCGCCACCCGGCTACTGGACATGGGCATCGAAGGCTACATCCTGGCCGGGGCCCTGAAAGTCATCATCGCCCAGCGTCTGGTCAGAAAGATTTGCGACCGCTGCGCCCAGACCGTCGAAATCAAGGAGGGCCAAAGCATATGGCTGGAAAGAGCCTTCAACATTCGCTCAGGCGACATCGTCTTCAAGAAGGGTGCCGGCTGCCAGCATTGCAACCACGTGGGCTATCGGGGCCGAATCGGCGTCTACGAACTGCTGGAACTGGGCCACAACACCCTGGATGCCCTGCGCCGCAACGATTCCTCGGCCTTCATCACCGCCGCGCGCTGCACGCCGGGTTTCAAGACCTTTTCGGAACAGGCCTTGGAGCTAGTCAAGCAAGGCAAGACCACGCTGCACGAAATCATGCGCATCTCGGAAATTTAAGATGCCCAACTTCGCTTACAAGGCCCGCAACAACGCCGGCAAATTGATCGCCGGTACGCTGGTGGCTGAGTCTGCGCAAACTGTAGCCCAGACCCTTAACAGTCGCGGCCTGATCCCCATAGCCATCGAAGCGGCGAAAGACGATGCCGATTTATTAAAGCGATTCACCTACTGGCGGGCGCTACAAAGCATCAACATCAACGACCTGATCCTGTTCAGCCGCCAGATGTACAGTCTGACCAAGGCCGGCGTATCGCTGATTCGCGCCATCAACAGCCTGGCCGATTCCAGCCGCAACATCGCCATGAGACATACCTTGCAAGGTGTCGCCCGCAAGCTGGAAGCGGGGCAATCGCTGTCCCAGGCCATGTCGCAGCACGGCAGAATTTTCCCCCTGCTACTGGTCAGCATCGTCAATGTCGGCGAAACCACGGGCGGCCTGGAACAGGCTTTCTGGCAAATCAGCCGTTATCTGGAACGGGAAAAGGAAACCCAGAACCGCATCAAATCCGCGCTACGCTATCCCAGCATGGTGATCGTGGCGATTAGCGTGGCGATGGTGATCGTCAATATCTATGTGATTCCGGCGTTTAAAGGCGTATTCGACAAAATGGGGGCGGAACTGCCCTGGCAAACCCGGATGCTGATGGCTATCTCCGATTTCAGCGTTCATTACTGGCCGCATATCGTCTTCTGTTTGCTGGCGGTCTTGGTTGTAGTCCGAAAGTACATCTCCACGCCGGAAGGCATCAAGCAATGGCACTGGCTGCTGCTGAAAATACCGGCCGTCGGCGGCATCATCGAGCGCGCCACCATGGAACGCTTCTCCCGCTCGTTCGCGATGGTGCTTGATGCCGGTGTGCCCTTGATTCAAGGCATCGCCATCGTCTCCAGGGCGGTGGGCAACGAATACATCGGCGCCAAGCTGCACCGGATGCGGATCGGCATCGAAAAAGGCGACAGCATCAGCCGCATGGCCAGGAGCATAGGCTTGTTTCCGCCACTGGTGATACAGATGATCATGGTCGGCGAGGAATCCGGAAACATAGGAGAGATGTTGCAGGAAGTGGCCGATTTTTACGAAGGCGAGATCGATGTCGATCTCAAGAACCTGTCCAGCGTCATCGAGCCGTTCTTAATTATCGTCATCGGCATCATGGTGCTGGGGCTGGCGTTGGGGATATTTCTGCCGATGTGGGATTTATCGACCAATATGCACCGTTAACATAAAAAGCAGTTGAAAGCACAGAAGCCCGTTCATGCGGGTGCGATTCAAACTGAGGCGGAATTCTTTTGTCTGAAATAAAACCGCGAAGCGGAAAAATGCCGAAGGCATGGGGTTAATCCCCTTATACCGCCCCGAGCATCACAGCATTTGGCGAGAATAGCCCGCCAGGGGAGCGGCAGGGATGCCGCTCGTTTTCGGAGGGCTAAGGATAGCCCTTCCGAAAACCCTCGCTAAATGCGAGAAGCGCAGGACCCAGGCGGTATCGGGGCGGCCTTTTCTTTGGTTGCTTTCTTTTGGCCGAGCAAAAGAAAGCAACTCGGCTGTCGGTCCGAGAACCGACTTAAAATCAGCTTCGCGGAGCGTTTCGTTAATTTACGCCTTAGTTTGAATCGCACCCTTTGAAATTTTGAAATCGCAATATTTGACTTTTTGAACGGCGTACTTTGGAGTAACAATCATGGGCAAACAGTGTGTAGGACGATGAGGCACGAAGCGCACTCGTGCCCTAGAGGGTATCGATAGCGAACGATGCGCTTCACGTTGTTCAGCACATCCTACTTTTGAGTGGTTTACTTGGAGCAACAATCATGAGCGAACAGATCACTACCGAGTTAGTCAATGGTCGCCGATTTCCAATCGGGGCGGAGCGAGTGCCCGGAAAAGGCGTGCATTTTCGAGTCTGGGCACCCGAAAGAAAGACGGTGAAACTGGTCATTAATGCACTGGGTGAAGATGTTGATTCTCCCCATCCACCGACCGAAATTGAACTGCAAAGTGAAGGCAACGGTTATTTTTCGATCATTTTGCCTGATGCTTGCGTAGGAAGCCTGTACCGCTACCTGCTGGATGACGACCCGCAACCATACCCCGATCCCGCCTCGCGTTTTCAACCCCAGGGTCCGCACGGACCGTCGCAAGTGGTCGATGCTTTAACTTTCGACTGGACGGACGCCGCCTGGCCGGGAATTGCAGCCCATGGCCAGGTCATTTATGAAATGCATATCGGCACGTTTACGCATGACGGCAATTGGCTCGCGGCGGCCAAGGAACTGCCAGAGCTAGCCGCATTGGGCATTACGGTATTGGAAATCATGCCGGTGGCCGACTTTCCGGGCCGGTTCGGCTGGGGATATGACGGTGTCAATTTGTTTGCGCCGACACGGCTTTACGGAACCCCGGACGAATTTCGCTATTTTGTTAACCAGGCTCATGCCGTGGGTCTCGGCGTGATTCTGGATGTGGTCTTCAATCATTTGGGCCCGGATGGTAATTATCTATCGAAATTCTCCAGCGATTACATTTCCGCCCGCTATCAGTCCGACTGGGGCGACGCACTGAATTTTGACGGGCCGAACTCGGACGCAGTGCGTGAGTATGTGCTCGCCAACAGTGCCTATTGGATCAAAGAGTTCCACCTTGACGGCCTACGGCTTGACGCAACCCAGCAAATTTTTGACAGTTCCGCTGAAAATATTATTGCCGCCATCGCGAAGGCGGTGCGTAGCGCCGGAGCTCCGCGCAAGCCCTTTATCGTCGGCGAAAATGAGCCGCAGGATGCAAAATTGTTTTTGCCTCCCGTACACGGTGGCTTCGGCCTGGACGCATTATGGAACGACGATTTCCACCATACCGCCATGGTAGCGATGACAGGGCGCGCGGATGCTTACTATAGCGATTACCGGGGTGTCGCCCAGGAATTTATATCCACATTGAAGCGCGGTTTTTTGTACCAGGGTCAATGGTATTCGTGGCAAAACAATACACGCGGAACCCCAGGGCTGGACATGCTTCCGGCCAAGTTCGTCAACTTCATCCAAAATCACGATCAATTGGCCAATTCCGGCAGTGGCAAGCGTGTCCATGTATTGACCAGTCCTAACCGCTACCGGGCTTTGACAACCTTGTTCCTGTTGGCGCCGCAGACGCCGATGTTGTTTCAAGGCCAGGAGTTTGCCGCCAGCAGTCCGTTCTTTTATTTTGCCGACCATAAAAGTGAAATTGCCCATTTGGTGGCGCGAGGACGCTCTGGTTTTCTGGCCCAATTTCGTGCCTTGGCAACCCCGGAAATGCAGGCCAGACTGCCTGACCCAGGCGACCCGCAAACCTTTACCACTTCAAAACTGGACTTGAATGAACGAAATCTGCATCAGGAAGCCTATGCCTTGCATTGCGATTTGTTAAGCCTGCGCCGTAACGATCCGGTGTTTAAGTCCAGCCAGCAAAGTAACCGTATCGATGGCGCAGTGCTTAGCCAGGACGCATGGGTGATACGTTTTTTCGGGGAGAATCCGGGTGACGACCGTCTTTTATTGGTTAACCTGAGCCGGGATCTTCATCTGGTTCCAGCGCCGGAACCGCTATTGGCTGCTCCGAAGGGCTGTGTTTGGGATGCCATGTGGTTCAGCGACGATCCTCGTTATGGCGGCATGGGCATGCCGCCCTGGCCCATGAAAGGTCTGTGGTATCTTCAAGGCGAATCCGCTGTGGTGCTACATCCTATTATCCAAGCAAAGGAAGATGTTGATCATGAACAGTGATATCGTTATTCGAACCCATTGGACGGGGGAGCCTGCCGAGCAGGAAGCGTTGCTTAATCGCGAATGGTTAGTCACCAACGGCCTTGGAGGCTATGCGTCCGGAACCATCTCGGGCGTGCCCACCCGCCGTTTCCACAGCCTTTTAACCGCCGCGCTTTCCGATCCTCGAGGCCGTTTCGTGATGCTCAATCAATTCAGTGAGTTGGTGCGGTTTCCCGACGGCAGCAGCCAGAAAATAGGCGGCATCGAATTGGCGGACGGATCGCTCGATCTACAAGGCATGTCCAGTCTGCGCGAGTTTCGCCTGGAATCCGGCTTGCCGGTATGGCGCTATGAACTGGCAGGCCATGTAATCGAAAAATGGATCATGATGCCTTATATGAGCAATACGGTTCTGGTGCGGTATCGCCTGGTTTCGGGAACAGGGCCGGTACGGCTCAAGATGCGTTTAGCCGTGCATTTTCGTCGTCATGAGGCTTCCTTGGCCGAAGGCTTCCCGATGGAGTCTTATGATCTCAAAGCCTCCGCCGGACGTTTGGAAATCCATGGGTTTTTAATTCCGCCCCTACGGCTATACGTCGATGGCGAGAACCCGGCATTCACGATTGAAGCCAAACGCTTTAGCGACATTCTTTACCGTATAGAAGGGCAAAGAGGCTACGAAGCCCAGGGAAATCTGTGGAGCCCCGGATATTTTCGCGTTGATCTTGCCGCCGGTAAAGATGTGACCTTGATAGCTTCTTCTGAAAGCCGGGAAAGCACCCTGGCGCTGTCGCCTGAGGAAACGTTTCAGGCCGAACTGGAACGGCGTCGACGTTTACTGGCGGCGGCTCGACCGGAATTGGCTAAAGGCTTGGCCAAGCAACTGGTGCTGGCAGCCGATCAGTTTATTATCGCGCCGGTCGAACGGGGTAGCGAAACGTCTCGTATCTGTGCAACCGGCGGCGATGTGCGCACCATCATTGCCGGTTACCACTGGTTTACCGATTGGGGACGGGACACCATGATTAGCCTCGAAGGCCTGACGCTGACGACAGGACGGCATACCGAGGCGGGACACATTCTGCGCACTTTTGCCCATCATCTGCGTGACGGCCTGATTCCCAACTTGTTCCCGGAAGGTGAAAGCGAGGGCGTGTATTACACCGCCGATGCGACGCTCTGGTTTTTCCATGCGCTGGATCGTTATATCGAGCATACCGGCGATCGGGCTTTGCTCAAGGAATTGCTGCCCAAGCTGTTGGATATCATCGAACATCACATTCGGGGCACGAGCTTTGGTATTCATTGCGATCCCGGCGACGGTCTGCTGGTCCAGGGCGATCCGCGTTACGCGTTGACCTGGATGGACGCCAAATTAGGCGATTGGGTCGTTACGCCGCGGCGCGGCAAAGCGGTTGAAATCAATGCCTTGTGGTACAACGCGCTGCGCCTGATGGAAAAATGGATGCGTGAGGAAAACTCGGGCCCAGGCGTGAGCGAGTTTGCAACGCTAGCCGATGTCACCCGGCTTAGCTTTAATCAACGGTTTTGGAATGCCCAGACTGGACACCTGTACGATGTGGTCGACGGTGAAAACGGTGAAAACGACGCGGCGTGTCGGCCCAATCAAGTGTTCGCGCTATCGTTATCCCATCCGGTATTGGATCAGGTGCATTGGCAATCGGTATTTCAGACTATCAAGAATCGGCTGTTGACGCCGGTTGGGCTTAGAACCTTGTCCCCGGATCATCCCGACTATAAATCCCATTACCATGGCGACCTGCGCGCCCGCGATGCCTCTTATCACCAAGGCACGGTCTGGCCCTGGCTACTGGGGCCCTACATCGATGCCTGGTTACGCGTTTATCCCGACCAGCGAAAAGATGCGCGCGACTTTCTGGATCAATTACTGGAGAGACATTTGCATGAAGCCTGCATCGGCTCCGTCAGCGAAGTTTTCGATGCCGAAGGCTTGTTCACCCCACGAGGCTGTATCGCTCAGGCATGGAGCGTAGCGGAGATCCTCCGCGCTTGGGTGAAGGTCGCTGAAAACCACGAGAGTGGATAATCTACATCAGCGTGCAAATACTGGCGGCATTTTCAACGGGGCGAGCGCCGTTGAGAGCATGTAACCCAATGTACCCCGGCGCTAAAAACCGGCTTCGCCCACCAGTTGTACCCGAAGCTCGAGCCGACATCTTCCGGAGATAATGAAAACTTTTTACCATCGCCGGGTTGAATTAATCAAACGCCCCGGCTTTCCTCAACAAATTTCTCGGTGTCATCGTCCAGTTGCCGACTGGCGCGGCCCAGCGGTTGATGGACATATAGTGACTGTGAGAGCGCCTTGGCGCTGGCGAATTGCGTATCGCGAACCGGCGGATTCATTTGATATTTGACCGGCATTTTATGATCGGCCAGTTGCAAAGCCGGGTTGAATACTTTGTCGAATTTCCACAAATTGCCGACGAAATTGGTTTGGCCGCGCAGTAGATTGCCACCGATGTTTTTCGACAACTTCTTCATCGCCGACCAGCCCATGTGCTTGGTAAACATCACGCGTTGGGTTTCGATCAACTCGGCATAAAATTCTTCAATCGACATCCGCGTCGGCAACACCGCGTGTTGTATGTCGAACAAGCGGTAATCGTGGGTCGTGAGCTTACGCGATTCGGTCAGCCAGCTTTCGGTGCCGGGGTAGGGGGTGTTGATGCTGATATTGACGATTTCCGGCACTTCCTTGCACCATTCCCGGACCACTCTGAATCGCTCATGATCCCAATCGGTGTCGGCGATGATATTGATGGCAACCATAATATCCAGGGAACGGGCAAATTCCAGGGCTTCGAAATTACGGCTCAAATCGATGCGTTTTCGGTATTTTTCCAGGCCGCCTTCATCGATGGACTCGATACCCAAAAACAGATAACTCATCCCGATCTTTTTCCAAAGCTTGAAGACATCCTTGTTGCGCAACAGCACATCGCCACGGGTTTCCAGATAATATTTCTTGCGGATGCCTTTTCGTATCAGCGCTTCGCCGATTTCAAAGCCCATCTTTTCCTGAATGAAGGCAACGTCGTCGACGATAAAAACTCCCGGCTCGCGGATGCGCTGCATTTCCTCGACGACTTTGTCCGGGCTCATTACCCGATAGCTGCGGCCGTAAAAGGTCCAGGCACTGCAGAACGAGCAATCCCAGGGGCAACCCCTGGAAAATTCTATCGATGCGCAAGGATCCAGCATGCCTAGAAAATATTTTTTGCGATGTTTGATCAAATCCCGTGCCGGCGATAGATCATCCAGATTGGGGATGAAAGTCGGTTGTCCGCCCGCGCCTTTCATGGTCACCACACCCGGCACGGAATGAATATTGGCGCGGTCCTCTTTCAGGGCTTGCAGTAACAAGGGCAGGCCTGATTCGCCTTCGCCCTTGAGAACGGCATCGATCTTACCTTCGCCGTGTTCCAATAATTCCTCGGCAGTGAATGAGGCGCTATGTCCACCGATAAACACAAAGCCATTCGGCAGCCGGTCTTTTGCGGCCTTGGCCAGATCGATCACCTCCGGCACATTCGCCAGATAATTCAATGAAAAGGCAACGATGTCGGGTTGCCAGTCATCCAACAGACGGTATAAATCCTGAAACGATTCCACCTGCAAATCGACCAGACGAACCTGGCAACCGGATCGACGAGCCGTATCGGCGACCAGTTCCAAACCAAGCGGTTCAAGGCGTAAAAACACCTTGGTATACATCAACGGACTGGGATGAACGGCAAGAAACTTCATGGCATTAACTCCTTTGAGTAATGACTCTTCGCGGCGTGCCATGCTCAAGTTTCAGCATAAACGTGCCCTCATAAAATGTAGCTTCGAATTCACTATAAGAAAACCCGACAAGGGCAGTCAAGGTTAATTCATGTATCGAATTTCGCCACCAGCTTGTGCCTGGGACTGACAATCTTGAGCATCAATACCATCGCCATTTTTTCAAAAAACCGATAAGGCTTGGAAATTCCGTGCGCTCGGAGCAGAGTCAGTTGCCTTTGGAAGTGCCTTGTTTAAGGAAACTCTGAGCAAGTTGATTCCCTTCATGGTTCGACGTGCTCACCACGAACGGAATCAACCACTTACCGTTCGTCCTGAGCCTGTCGAAGGACTTAATCAGAGTTTCCTTAAATAAGGTAAACACTTATGCCGGTAGTGACGGTTTAGCGTGGGACCATACCAGAGAAATCCAAAATATGGTCGGAATTTAGCAATAAACCCCACTCGAAGCGGCATTGACCGGTTCCCAATAACAATTGCAGCTGCCTTATGTACGATACCGTACAGACCATGCCTGTTCTTGTGCTTAGTATCAGGGCTGAGTATTCGGTACATCGCCAATTGCTTATCGCCGAGGTTTTTCCTCTAACGGCGGTATCTATATGTCACTTGGCGTATTCCAAACAATACAACCTAAGGAAACACCCATGAAAACCACAAATCAGTACCAGCAAAACAGCATTCTTTTGATTGGCTGTTTATCCGCCGTTCTCGGACTGGCGGCCTGCCAACAAGAAGGTGGAGCGGAAAAGGCAGGGCAAAAAATCGATAAAGCCGTCGACAACGCAGGACAAAAGATCGAGCAAACGACTGAAAAAGCCGGTCAGAAAGTGGAGGCAGCCAAGGAGACCGTAGGACAACAGGCTGAAAAAACCGGTGCCTATATCGATAAATCGGCAGAAGCCTCTAAAGACGCGCTGGAAAAAGCCGGGAAACAAATCGATCAGGCCATCAGCAACACCGGAAATAAAATCGAAACCGCCAAGGAGTCGGTCGTCGATAAAGCCGTAGCAACCGGAGAATACATCGATGACTCGGCGATTACCGTCAATGTTAAAACGGTCATTTTAAATGACCCCGTTCTTAAGGCCTCTCAAATTGAAGTGACTACGGTCAATGGCGTGGTAAAACTCAGCGGCACCGTGGATTCCGAACAACTCGTAGGCAGAATAATAGGGCTGGTGAACAGCCAGAAAAATGTGAAATCAGTGCAAAACGAGCTGATGATCAATGCCAGCGTGCCGAGCAAACAATGATGGCGCATTGTCGATTTTTGGTGGTGCTGGGTGTTTTGCTGATGTATATGGCATTTGCTCATGCAACGACCGCGGATGATGCCTATATCGCTGGTTATGCCGCCGCCTCTTTGAAGCATGATTTGAAACTCGATATGCCGTCATTGGTGGTAAAGGATGGCGTGGTGACTCTCCCCACCGCTGACCTGACAGGCAAGGAACGGGCTGATGCGACCAAGCTATTGTCGGATATCCCTGGCGTTAGCGCGGTGAAAATAGCCGAAACGACGGGTGAGCAATCCAGGGAAGCGGCCGCCAATGCCGGCGAGGAGACGGTGACAACGCCCGACACGCTGGTATTGCCGACCGGCCTTCTTCCGACAGGTCATTTGTTCAAAGCCTTGCTGGCCGATCCGCGTTGGGCGCATTTCTCGGCGGCTTACCGCAATTACCAGAGTAACAATTTCGACGGCAGGGACATCGCCTCGGTGAGTTTCGGCGAAACCATACCGTTTTATCGCGCCAACTTCGGACATTCCACTGCGCAATGGGAAACAGGCATTCAAGCCGGCGTGTTTAGCGATTTCAATCTAGGTTCTGCGTCGTCCGATTTGGTCAATACCGATTTCATCGCCTCCCTTTATTCCAGCGCCCGCGTCGGGCAATTTTCCGCGTTCGGCCGGATTTATCACCAGAGCTCGCATCTGGGCGATGAGTTTTTGCTGCGCAAGGTCAATACCAAATTCGAGCGGGTAAACCTCAGTTATGAAGGCGTGGATTTGAAACTGTCGTATGAGTTTCCCTATGGCGTGCGTGTTTACGGCGGCGGTGGCGGCTTATTCCATAGAGAGCCTTCCGCGTTGAAAAAATGGTCGGCTCAGTACGGCATCGAATTTAGGAGCCCTTGGCGCTTGGAGTTTGCCAACATGCGTCCCGTCATTGCGGCCGACATCAAGAATTACGATGAAAATAATTGGAGTACCGATATATCGGCCAGAGCCGGCGTCGAGTTTGATAATGCGAAAGTGCTGGGCCGCAAATTGCAGATTATGGTCGAATATTTCAACGGCTACACGCCGAGCGGCCAGTTTTATAAGGATAAAGTCGAATATATCGGTTTAGGCGCTCATTATTTGTTCTGAGCCAGCATATGCCGTCCGGTGTCCGGCCCACACGGCGGACACTCGCTTTATTACATCAACCTCCCTTACCGTCGATTTAACGAAATGCCGCCCAGGCGAACAGTCTAAGCTAACAGGTTTTATTTCCGGCTAACTCTCGTTTTGCCCTTATACCATCGGTAAAATCATCTCTTTGCCAGTCGGGAATGGGCTTCGATACCGGATAAGCCATTGGCATCGGCAGCGAGTTCTATCTGGCTTTCTGAACTGGTCTTGAGCTACCAGGCTTGTTTTTCGGGAGCTTGATATGCTTCGTCGGCTGAGTCTTCGGAGCACAAATAGCCTCGATAATATCTGACAGCTTAGTGCATGATGGTTTCGTAAGTTTGCTTTTCGGCCTGATAACACCCGCAAGAAACGGCTTCCAGCCCGGCGCGGTCGAGAATCGTGATGTCTCCGCGGTGGTAGCAGATCAGCTTTTGCTGCTGTAGCGAATTCGCCGCTTTGGTAACGCCGACGCGCCTCACCCCCAGCAGATACGCCAGAAAAATGTGCGTGATATGGAATGTATCGGAGTGCGCTCTATCCTGCGTCATCAATAGCCAACGGGCGAGGCGAGCCTCCACCGCATGGAAGTGCGAGCATACCGCCGTTTGCGAAAGCTGCCTTATCGACACATAAAGGTAACGTTTCAACTCTCGCAACAACGCAGGGCTTTGTTTGAGTTCACGGAGAAACGATGACGGCGTTATACGCAACGCCGGGCCCGCACCGTGAACTAGTGCCTGAAATGGCGCGACATCGACACCCAACATCAGGGTAATTCCCAGCATGCCTTCGTTGCCGATGAGCCCTTCTTCCAAACCGCCGCCGCCATTGACGGGAGACACCAACGATATGCTGCTTCCGGTTGGGAAATAGACGTACGGAATGACTTCTCCGACGCGGTAGACCACCTCGGCAAAATTGAGGTGGACTTGTTCGCAATGGGAGAGCAACTGTTCGCGATCTTTACTCGGTAGGGCGCCTAGTAAGCGATTGGTAACGGGTTGGGCTGCTTGGATCGATGGCACGGCTAACTCTCCGGCGATACATCTGGAAATTGGACTGGCGATATGAGAAATTAGATGAGGCTAATCGGATATCGGAGCCTGCTAGGGCCGATGGCCCCGCTAAACGGAATGTGACGGTATCTCAGAAGCTTTCAGCCGTCTGTCTGGTAGCGCACTTATCTCCGCACGAACGGGAGTCGCGGGGACTTGTAGCGAGGTCTTGTTGCGGAAAAGTTTGCAAGACAACCGTTATCTGTACGCTAGCGTACAGATAACGGTCGTGGATTCGGAGCATGCATTCACTTGAATCATATATCAGGAGAACTGCAATGCGCATCCGCAAATGGCTTTCCTGTTTCTCTCTAGCCGTGTTTTTAATTGGCTAGTAGATTCATCGCAACGATCATAATGTCAGGAATTGGAGCATATCGCCGATGCAAAGAAGAGGTTCCTGTTTTTACCGGCGACGAGAACTTGTTTGGATATTTCTTAACGCTTTTGCCAGCCCGAAGGCGTCTGCACAAATTGTCCGGGAGGGGTCTGTCCTATGACCTTCTGTGCGGTGAGTTTGGCGACTTCTTCCACGGGTACGCCGTTCTTACTGGCTATACGCTGATATTCCGCTTGCCGCTGGGCATTAATGCTCTTCACCAGTGCCTGTACATCGTCTGGCGCGTCGGGCTTAACCAGCCCCAGGAAGCCATTCATCTGCTCCCCCACCAGTCCCGCGGATTTAGCTTGAGCCAGATCGGCGGCGGCAATCGGCATGGCGGTCAAGCACAGGCCAAGAAATAACGGTGCCAGAATTAACCTCAAATTTTTGTTTTTCATCGATCGCTCCTTTAAAACAGCCCTTTCTGGTTGGTAATCAGTGCGTCCACGTCTTTTTCCACCTTCAATCGGATTTCGTGGTCGATTTTAATGTTCATATTGATTTCTATCGGTTTGTCTGGCGCTTCCAGCCTGACGGATGGCTCGCATCCCAACAGGAGTGAAGCACTCCAGGCGATAAGCGCACTGTTTGCAGCTTTCCAGTTCATTGACTTCTCCGGTCCGCCGGTGGCGGCGTAGGTTGTTGATCCCCTTCGGGGGGCTTAGGTAGCGGCTTCGCTGGTTTTTCAGGGGGCGTCGGCCGGGCTGTTGCCTGTTCCAGAATGGCCCGCTCGAAATCGCCCGCCACAAAACCTCTGCGCAGCAGTTCCGGCAGTTGCCCGCTGACATTCAGGTTGAAGGCCAAGGGATGCCCCGACAATACTTCGGGATTGCTGCCTTTGATGCGAAAGCCCAGATGATAATCGCCATTGGGGCGATAATTAACCTTGGCTTGCAGGCTATGGTACGCCAGATTGCGTAGCGCCTTGAAGGCAATATTTTCGTTGTCGGCAACAGGTCCTTGATAGCGTATCACCCCAGGATGCACCCCGGTAAGCATTCCGTCCTGTAATTCGATAGCTTCCCGAGAAAGCCTTAGCGGTAGCTCGCCGCTGACCGTACCTGACCCGGAAAGATCTTGGTACTTTAGACTGGACAACAGTTGCGACAGATCGACGTCTTGCAGCCTGAGCGTCAATATTACTGGAAGCTGGTTGATATTTACCGTGTTAGGCAATACCTCCAGCAGGCCGCCAAACATAGCCATTGCGGCCCGCTCCACTGTCAAGTCCTGACCAATATAGTGGGCATTGACGATGAGGTCGGCGGCAGCCATGTCCGCACCCAACTCGAGTTTCGGGACATTCGCCGACAATGCCATGGAATGTTTGGCAATGTCGGCGATAGTCACGGCTATGCTTCCATTCTGGACCTTGACCGAGCCGATTGAAAGAGCCAAATCCGAAGCTTTTAAATGCGCCGTCCCGGAGCTGTTTCTATTCGGTTGCCAGCGCAGGTTCATCGCGCCTTGAACGGTGCCGGTGGAAAATTGCCAGTCACCGGTCGTTTGCGGCAGCCACGGCTTCAGCAATCCAAACAGTTCCGTGGCGGCCATATCCAGGCGGCCATCGACATCGACCACCGTCTGATGCCGTGTTGCCATCGACAAGTCGGCGTGGACTAGTTCGCGACTATCCCGAGTCAACGACATACTCCCTTGCAGGGTCTCGATGTTGTCGGGTGTGGCGAGGTTGATGGCCAGCCGCGTCGACGATAAGCTGGGAGTCGCCTGGGATATACCGGATGTGCTCATGTTTGTCCGCAAGGTCTCCGGCACTAGTGAACTGGCGTTTAGCCATTCGACGAATGAGGCGGCATCGGCATGGAGGTTGGCGTGCTTGTTGGGCTGGGTCAGATGTTCCGCATTCAGTTCGAAAACCTTGCCGCCCGGAAGTCGTTCGGCGCTTACCCTTGCCGTGCCGAAATCAGGGCTGAATTTGAAGCGGAGGGATTGCCCGGCATCCAGGAACGACACTTCGATAGCATTAGCGTCTCCTCGTTTGATCTCCCCACGCCCGGAGAAACGGCTCAAACCCCAAGGGGTATCGATGTCGATATCCAGTTTCTCGACGCTTAACCGTTCCAGCGGAAACGCCACCGGGCTGGGCGCGTTTGGGTCGGCGATTCCGGTCTTGTTCGCCGGATGGTCTTGGTATGCAAACTTTAGCTGGGCACGACCGACGAGAATGGCCTCGACTTTAGGAACGCCAAGGTCGTAGTCGGCACTTACATTTTCCAGCCTGGCGGATAACAGGCCCGCGCCGGTCTCGACGCCGAATTCGATTTCAGACAGCTCGGCTTGATGGAAACCAAACCGGAATCCGGCAAGTTTCGATGTCGATACCGAAGCTCGTTCCAGAAACTGTTGTAGAACCAAGGCCATCATCGCCGAGCGATACCACCAAACGCCAACGATCAGCAATGCCAACAGGCATGCAAAGACCAGCACCAGCCTCGAACGACGAGGGCGCGAGTCTGTATTATCGATGGAGGAGGTGGGTTTTACCGACACAGTTCAATTTTCATGGCTACGCCACCGTTAAAGTTTGAAAATTCTCAAAAGTAGTCATTGAGAGAAAACGGCCTTTCCAATAAGTCCCGTGGCACCGAAAACGTGAAAGCCACTAACCGCAACATACCAGATAGTCGGTACGGTAGCGTACAGACCAGAGAGGCAGATCCTGTATGCTATCTTCGTGTTCTTTATTCCCGACGGTCAAGGAGAAATTTTTATGAAACGATTGCACTTAGCGCTTATTCTTCCCTGTGTCCTGTTCAGTATCTCTGGGTTTGCGGAAGAACAGCCTTTGATCACGCCCCAAACCCAAGGTGAAGTTAGCTTCGTCAGTGGCGGAGTAGGGGGCGATGAACGGGAGGCCATGCAAGCCATTCGGGCTAACTATAACTTGAACCTGCTATTTTCGGTAAAGGGCAGCGGGGAATATCTCAGTGACGTCAAGGTTCGTATCACGGATTCTAAGGATAACACCGTCCTGGACACCGTGTCCGACGGCCCCAAGCTATTCGCCAAGCTCAAGCCCGGCCGTTACGTCGTTACCGTGGATAGCGACGGCCAAGTACTCCATAAAACGGCAACGGTCGGTGACAAACGGACGACTTCGCTGTCGTTCACCTGGCCCGCGGAGCAGGGTAATTAGGTCGGGATATTGCCGGCAAGCTTTTTGTAGGGGCGAAATAATTCACTACGTGCTCTAGCGAGTCGCCCCTAAAGGACTTCGAATATCGGAAATTTATGTTTGACGGAATCCTAGGCATCCTGAGCATGGCAATCAATCAACTCGGGCATGCAATCGCCCATTCCTGTGTGTGTCGGGGGGGGGGGCAGTAGGCGATCGGATTCGGCTTTAACCACTTGGTAACACTCGCAGACGCGCTCCTCCAATCCCGGTCGATCCAGTACCGTGATTTTGCCCCGGCTGTACTCGATCAATCCTGCCCGCTGCAATTTTCCGGCAGCTTCGGTGACACCTTCGCGGCGCACGCCCAACATATTGGCGATTAGTTCCTGCGTCATGGTCACCTCGTTGGAGGGTAGCCGGTCCAGGCTTAGTAGCAGCCAGCGGCAGAGTTGCTGGTCCACCGAATGATGTCGATTGCAGACGGCGGTTTGGGCCATTTGGGTAATCAGTGCTTGGGTATAACGTAGTAACAAATTTTGCAGCGCGCCGCTACGAGGTCCCTCGGCGTGATTGAATTCCTCGATCAGAAATTGCTTGTGCAGTCTGTAGGCCTCGCCCGCATTCCTGACGATGGCCCGATGCGGCATGTTTGCGCCGCCCATGAACAGGGAAATGCCGATGATGCCGTCGTTGCCTACCACCGCGATTTCAGACGATGCCCCGTTTTCCATGATATACATCTTGGACACGATGCAAGTTGTGGGGAAATAGCCGTAATCCAAAGTAACGCCGGACTCATAGATAACATTGCCAAACGGCAGCGAGACCCGTTCCAGATGGGGCAAAAGTCTATCGTATTCGGCCGTGGGTAGCGCGTTGAGAAGATGGTTTTGGCGAGGCGTATCCGTCTGAATCATAAGCAACCTTTGTAATAGTATTTAGTCGGTCGAGATCAAATGTCACACCCTGCATAAGGCTAAAGGAAAATTCCGAGGTTAACGGTAAGGAACTTACTATGTGTGGTATACCACATAAAGCCTTCGATATGTAATCAGTATATTTACTAACCCAAACAGGCCAATCTTGGAAATTGCTTGAAAATATCGCGGGGCCAACCTGTTTAGAACGGGCGGAAAAGCGCGAAAAATCAATGCCGGGTAATGCGAGGCGATAGTGGCTGAAAGCGGCTTTATGTACGGCACCGTACAGACCGGGCCCAATGTTTTGCTTAAAGTGGCCCGCGGTGACTGGAACAGCGAGTGGTGACTCGCCGTAAAATCCCAAGGTCAGTCGCTAATGTCAAGGCGATCATCATGGTCGCGTGCCTCCAAGCGCCGCGGCAACACTCCCGCAGCGGCGCATTTTTTTATCTGGTTGGCCAGGGTTGGCAAAAAAAATTGCGATCAACGCCACCGCGATGACCGAAATTCCTAACAGTAAAGTGAAATGGAGAATACCAAACCATGCTAACAGAGACCTCTTCACTTTCCGGGTCGGATTCTGTCGCCAGCGGCTCGGCCAATGCGGCATCGACTCTGGATAGCGCCATCAGTCTCGCCAGGTCACGGCTCCTAGGCCTGCAAAACGAAGCCGGTTATTGGGTATTCGAACTCGAAGCGGATTGCACCATTCCCGCCGAGTACATTCTGATGATGCATTACATGGACGAAATCGACATCGCCCTGCAGGCCAAGATCGCAAATTTTCTGCGTAGCCAACAAAACACGGACGGCAGTTATCCGCTTTATAAAGGTGGCGGCGGCGACATCAGCTGCACGATCAAGGCTTATTACGCGCTGAAACTGGCTGGCGATGCCATGGATGCATCGTATATGTCGAAAGCGCGCGATTGGATACTGGCCCAGGGCGGTGGCGCCAAGGCCAATGTCTTTACTCGCATCATGTTGGCCATGTTCGAACAAATTCCCTGGCGCGCAGTACCTTTCATTCCGGTGGAAATCATGTTGCTGCCCAGGTGGTTTCCGTTTCACATCGACAAAGTATCCTACTGGTCGCGAACCGTGATGGTGCCGCTGTCCATACTCTGTACCAATAAGGTCAAGGCGCGCAATCCCCTCAAGCTTGGCATTGCCGAACTGTTTGTGACGCCACCCGATCAAGAAAAACATTATTTTTCCCACGTCAAAACCCCGCTAGGCAAGGCGATTCTGGTGCTGGACCGCATGGGGCGCTTGATTGAACCCTTGATTCCCGGCTTCGTCCGCCGCAAGGCTACGTCTAAGGCACGAGACTGGTTCATGGCCAGACTCAATGCTTACGATGGCTTGGGCGCGATTTTCACGGCCATGGTCAACGCCTATGAGGCCATGGATTATCTCGGCATTCCCGCCGACAACGAACAGCGGCAAATCGCCAAGGCCGCCATCGATCGATTGCTGGTCGTCAAGGACGATAGTGCCTACTGCCAACCCTGCGTGTCGCCGATCTGGGATACCGGTTTGGCCACACTGGCCTTGCAGGAAGTCGGCCGGTATGATGACGATCGACAAACACAACACGCGGTTACCTCCGCCTTGCGCTGGTTGGTTGGCAAGCAGTTGAGTGACGAGCCGGGTGACTGGCAAGTTCAGCGCCCGAATCTAGCGGGTGGCGGCTGGGCCTTTCAGTTCGGCAATAGCTATTACCCGGATGTCGACGATACCGCGGTGGTCGCTTATGCGATGATTCAGGCCGACGCCCCGGAGTTTACCGAGAATATCCTGCGGGCAGCCGGCTGGATCGCCGGCATGCAATCTGGTAATGGCGGCTATGGGGCTTTCGATGCCGACAACACCTATTATTATCTGAATCAGATTCCGTTTGCCGACCATGGCGCGCTACTCGATCCGCCAACCGCGGATGTTAGCGGCCGTTGCATCCTGTTGCTGGGCAAACTGGTTAATTGGAATCCGGAATACAGCTCCGTCATCGACGACTGCATCGCTTATTTGCGCAAGGAGCAGGAACTCGACGGTTGCTGGTTCGGCCGCTGGGGCACCAATTATATATACGGCACCTGGTCGGTGTTGATCGGGTTTGAAGCCGCGGGCGTTTCCAGGCACGATCCCAGTATTCGCAAAGCCGTCGCCTGGCTGAAATCCAAGCAGCGCGCCGACGGCGGTTGGGGCGAGAACAATTACAGTTATCACGATAGCAAGATTCGTGGTGAATCCGATGCCAGCTCGGCATTCCACACCGCGCTGGCGATCCTGGCCTTGCTGTCGGGCGGGGAAGTTGGCAACACGGAAGTCGAGGCCGGGGTGAATTATCTGTTGAAAACCCAGCAGGCCGACGGCTTCTGGAAAGACGAAAACTTTAATGCGCCAGGTTTCCCCAAGTTTTTTTACCTGAAATACCACGGCTACGATAAATTTTTCCCGCTCTGGGCGCTGGGCCGCTATCGTAATGAGCGACTTTCCCTTGCATGAAGGAAACCTGCTTTATAGGCTGCCAGTTGACTGAAAAACAGCTGCCGGCAGTGGGAAAAAATTAGGAACCGTTTAACCCATTACCAAAAAAATATTGAGATGGAAGAGTTTTACCATTCCGAGACTCGATGCTACGACGTCGAATATTACGTGGTCTCCGTCAATATCAGAACCGGAGCGATCACAAAGATGACCCATATCAGCCCATTTTTTGAAACGCTTGAACAAGCGAGAAAATTTAAAGCGAATGCCATCGCTACAAATCCGGATTGTTTTGTCGAAGATCGAGTTGAATTTTTCAGCTCGGAAAATGACGTGAACCGGAAAGCGCTTCTCGCCCAGATCGTCAAGGCTAACCAAGCCGTTTAGCCAAGGCAATCCATGCCGTCATTCTTGTCGGGCTTTCAATTAATGCTGATTGCTCCCCAGCCGTGCCGGGGAGCAATTTGATTGTGGAACTCAATATTGGAGTAAGCCGCTATGCGTTCCGCTCTTAGATCTCTTGAATGGACTGGTTTTTCCCGCCGCTCAGCTTTGATGGTAGCGGCTCTGGGGCTGTCGGTGCTCGTGGGTTGGGCGCTAGACCTGCCCTTACTGAAGAGTCCTCTGTCCGGCTCGGTGACGATGAAGGCTAATACGGCGCTGTGTTTCCTGCTGGCGGGTGGCGCACTGTTTCTGCGCCTGCAACGCTCCGACCGGCAGCGCCTGGCGCAAGCCATGGCACTGGCGGTGGCGGCCATCGGCCTCGCCACGCTAGGCGAATATGTGTTCAACTTGCGGCTAAGCATCGACCAGCTGTTGTTTCGCGAGCCGGCCGGGGCGGCTTACACGCAGTATCCGGGCCGCATGCCTATTTATACCGCCACCGGTTTTTCCGCCGCCGGCTTCGCTTTGCTCGCCTTGCCCTGGCGAAGCCTGCGTTTGCCGACTCAGTTGGCCGCCGTATTGACGATTCTAATCGGCTTCGTGTCACTACTCGGCTATCTAGCGAACGTCGGCGAACTCACCACCGCCAGCATCACCACACCCATGGCGGTGCATACCGCGCTGGGGCTGATGTTGCTGGGCTTCGCTCTGTTGGCGGCTTCTTCAACCGGCGGACCCGCCATGCCGCTTAAAAACGTCGAATCCAAAGTGCTATCGGGTTTCATCGCCGCGCTGAGTCTGATATTGCTGGGCGGGGCTGTCACTTACCGCGCCACCACCAATTTTGCAGAATCCTATCATTGGGTGCTCCATACGCAGGAAGTGCGCGCCAAGCTGAGCGATCTTTACGGCAGTATAGTGGAGACCGTATCAGCCCATCGCGGTTACTTGCTGACCGGGGACAAAAGTCTTAGAACAGTGCATCTCCAGATGACCAAGGATATACCCGTCCTTCTGGAAACCATTACCCAACTGGTCAAGGATAACCCCGCGCAGATGCACAGTCTGGCAACCCTGCGCCCTCTCATCGAATTGCGCTTAAAGATTCTGGACAAGGTTTTGGTAACTTACGATTCTCGGGGGCTGACGGCGGCACAACAAGAGATCGTTAACGAGAAAGGCTTGGAAATCATGAGCAACATCCATTCGGTGATCAAGACCATGGACGGCGATGAGGTCAATCTTCTAAAGGAGCGTGAAGCTACTACCGAGCAGACGCGCAATTTCACGTTGGGCGCCTTGCTTTGCACCATACTGCTTGCAGTGGCTTTGTTGACGACATTGTTTTTCGCCATCCGCCGTGAAATAGCGGCGCGGGACAAGGCCGAAGCCTATGACGAAACCCACCGCCGCGCGCTGCTGTTGTATTCCACTTTTTTTGACCGCGTCGACATTCTCAGTGGCTTACTTTATCTACTGGCGGAACGGCACGCCTATCCGGTATCGGCCTATTACGCTTATGAGGAGTGGCACGGTGTGCTGGTCAGCAAGGCGGTCCACGGCCTGCCCGCCAACACGCCGGATAGCTTTAACCTGGGCGAAGGCCTGGTTGGCGAGGTCGCGCAATCGGGGCGGGCGATGTATGTGACCAATACCAGCAGCGGGCTGCTGAGCATCTCCACCGGTATCGGCAACATCAACCCCGCCGCGCTGGTGCTTGTGCCCGTGACTTACCGCGAGCAGCGCCATGGGGTGCTGGTGCTGGCCTCGATCGCGCCGCTTTCGGTCCCGGACCGCACCTTTATCGAGCACATAGCCGACCAGCTGGCTGTCGCCTTGAATAACCTCAAGCAGTTCAGCGACCTCAAATATATGGCGCAGCAATTACGCGAGCGCAGCAAGGAAATTAGTCATAAAAACCTGCAACTGGAGGAAGCCAACCGTACCAAAAGCGAGTTTCTTGCCAACATGTCTCACGAGCTGCGCACGCCGCTCAACGCCATCATTGGTTTTTCCGAAGCCCTGAAAGACGGTCTGATGGGTGAGTTGGCTGAAAACCAGCGCGAATTCATTGAAGATATTTACACCAGCGGGGAGCACCTGCTCTCGCTCATCAACGATATCCTGGATCTCTCCAAGGTGGAGGCTGGCAAGATGACGCTGGAACTGGAACCGGTTTCCGTCTATGAGGTGTTGCAAAACAGCCTAAGTATGCTCAAGGAAAAGGCCCTGAGCCATCAGCTGAAACTGGTACTGGATGCCGAAGCCGAGATGCCGCGGATCGTTGCCGATATACGCAAGCTCAAGCAGATTATCTACAACCTGCTATCCAACGCCGTCAAATTCACCCCCGATGGCGGCGCCATATCCCTTGGGGCTCATCGCGTGGACGATGTATTGGAGATTACCGTTTCCGATACCGGCATTGGCATTGGCCCGGAGGATCAGGCAAGGCTGTTCCAACCTTTCATTCAGATCGACAGCTCGCTGTCGCGTCAATATCAAGGCACGGGGCTAGGTCTGGTCATGGTCAAGCGCCTGACCGAACTGCACGGCGGCAGTGTTGAGCTGGAAAGCGAGTTGGGCAAGGGTTCGCGGTTTTTGGTGAGGATACCGTGGCGGAAGGCGGGGGAGGATGCCGCCACGCCCGTCACGCCGGTGATGCCACCCCGCAACCAGAATGCGTCGGCCGCACCGGTCGCTGATAAGCTATCGGACACGCCGACCGTCCTTGTCATTGAGGACGAACTCTACTCCGCCAATCTGCTGACTCATCACCTCGAGCAGGAAGGCTTGCGCGTGATCTGCATGCCGACCGGTGAGCAGGCGCTGGAATGGCTGACCCACAACCGTCCCGACCTCATTACGCTCGACCTAATGTTGCCCGGCATGGATGGATGGGAAGTGCTGAGCCGAATCAAACAAATGCTGCCGCTCGACACTGTACCGGTGATGATCGTTTCCATCGTCGCCGACGGCAAACGCGGCATCGCGCTGGGCGCCAGTCAGGTACTGCAAAAACCGGTGTCGCATTCGGAGTTGAAGAACGCACTGGCGGCCATCGGCATTCTCCCCGCGCCAAGGCAGCCCACCGACATGCCGCAACGCGTGCTGGTGGTGGATGACGACCCGAGAACGGTTGAACTGATGAGTAACTACCTGAAACGTAGCGGTTATCGAGTGAGCGCGGCTTATTCCGGCGCGGACGGCGTTATCCAAGCGGGTGTCGAGCATCCCGACGCCATTTTGCTCGATCTGCTGATGCCGGAAATGTCCGGTTTCGAGGTGGTGGCGGCGCTCAAGGATAAGCCAGCCACCGCGCGGATACCCATCATCGTCGTCACCTCCAAACTACTCACGGCGGAAGATCGCCACAGGCTCAACGGCGATGTTAAAGCCATTCTGGAAAAAGCCGAGTTTCGCTATGAAAAGTTAGCCATCGAAGTGCGCCGTGTGTTACAAAAAGAAGGATAACGCAATGGCAAAAATCGTCCTTATCGAAGACAACCTGGCCAATGCAAAATTGGCATCCTTCCTGTTGCGCTCCGCCGGACACGAGGTATGGATGGCAAGCGATGCGGAAACCGGCTTGGCCTTAGTTCGAGCCGAGAGGCCCGCACTGGTGCTGATGGACGTGCAACTGCCAGGCATGGATGGCCTTGCCGCCACTAGCCAGATCAAAGCCGATCCCGCCATCAGGCACATCCCCGTCGTCGCCATTACCTCCCACGCCATGAAAGGTGATGAGGAAACGATGCGAGCCGCCGGATGCAATGGTTATTTACCCAAACCGTTTCATCATCGGGAGCTGCTGGCCTTGGTCAACAAGATACTGGGTGAGGCGTGATGGTTTTCCAGGCCGTCTGAATCTCAATTCAGATGGATAACCCATTTCTTATTTAAGGAAACTTTGATTAAGTCGATTTCGCCCTTGGTTTGACAAGGTTCTCCTTAGCGA
>JAJRDU010000122.1 GCA_028748685.1 Methylococcaceae bacterium | reverse complement strand
GCCGAGGCAAAGGTCTGGTAGTGTTCGCTGCCGGCCAAAATTTCCGGCGCGTCGCTACAGCCACTGGCCAGCAGCACGCAGGCGTCGTTGGTCGAGGTATCGCCGTCCACGGTGATACGGTTGAACGACAGCTCGGCGGCGGCCGACAGGCATTGCTGCAACAACGCCTGATCGATCCGGGCGTCGGTGGCGATGAAGCCCAACATGGTCGCCATATTAGGCTGTATCATGCCGGCACCTTTGGAGACGCCGGTAATCGTCACCGGATGCCCAGCGATGTCGATCACGACTGACGCGCCCTTGGCAAAGGTATCGGTGGTCATGATGGCTCGCGCCGCACTATCCCAGTGATTTTCGTCCAGATTCGCGACCGCAACCGGCAAGGCCGCCGTCAGCTTTTCGACGGGTAGGGGTTCGCCTATCACTCCGGTGGAAAACGGCAAAATCTGCTGAGCCAAGCCTTCGACCTCACCGGCGAGACTGGCGCAACAAGCGAAGGCATCCTGCAAGCCTTGCTTGCCGGTGCCGGCATTAGCGTTGCCGGAATTGACCAGCAACCAGCGCGGCGCTTGCGATAAATGCTGTCTGGCGACCAGCACCGGCGCCGCGCAAAAGGCGTTTTGAGTAAAAACCGCCGCGCAACTGCCGCCCTCGGCCATTTCCAAAACTAAAATGTCGTCGCGCACGGTTTGTTTGATGCCCGCATTGCAGGTGCCGAGTTTGATGCCTTTGACGGCATGCATGGTGGGGAAGTCGATTTGTCCTACTGCCATTGTTGTGACCTGTTGATGCTCGTTAGCTGTTCTTGTTTGTGTCGCTATCGCGACGGATGTTTTTAATGTCGGTTCTCGGACCGACAGCCGAGGTACTTTTCTTTGCTTGTCCAAAGAAAAGTACCCAAAAGAAACGACACCCGATGCCGCTTATCCCCTGCGCTTCTCGCTTTTGGCGAGGGTTTTCGGAAGGGCCATCCTTGGCCCTCCGAAAACGAGCGGCATCCATGCCGCTCCCCTATCGGGCTTATCTCACCAAAAGCTGCGATGCTCGGCGCGGCATACGGGACAAAACCATCCCAGAATTTGGCGGCAAATCAGTTAGATATTAATTTCCAATGCAGGGTACGCTTTGCTTAGCCTGTATTTCTTAACTAAACAATAGGGTCGAAATTTTAGGGGCTATCTTTGCTAAAACTAGACTTAATAGAATTAATTAACCTATTACGTACCCCGGAACAATAATTAGCCGTTTCAATACGCGGATCATCCCTTTGGCATGATTTAAAGAATTCCAAGTCACCGGCTTTTAGTTCCTCTTCCGCCTTGCGTATATCACCGTTTGCTTGGTAATAGAAAGAGTTTATCCAGTGGTCATCACCATCCCAATACTTCCAAACACAGGGCGAGAATGTTTTACATTGCACAGGTGTTGTTTTTGACAATAGATGCGCCTTTAATGCGTCGCTATACAATCCAAGATCATAAAAAGCTGAAGCTTCTACTTCAAGAGAAGGCCCGTCGAGGAGCCCTTTATGTCTTAGTTTTTCCGCAATTTTAATTTTCTTAATGGGTTGATTTTTTAAATGTAGTTTTACATGCTCTTTAACGCACCCATCTTGACTTAATTCATGTTGACTCATATGGATCAATGCGTCGAAATCTGGGCTTTTGCATGGATAAGCTGTTGGGCTAACTGTAATTAACACTGAAAGCGAGACAACTAATTTCCGACTAAACATATATTAAGTCTAACTTTTGTTAATCATAAAGGTACGTGATACGTACCCTACAGGACTAATGCCGCGATTTGCTGTAAGCGAAGCGAGTTCATAACATTGTTTCATCAAACATTTGTCGAACACGATAAAGATTGAAACAACCCGAAAATTATTGCAAAGATACCAACCAAAAATACCCATATGGGTAAAGCGCGCAAAAAAATTATTTGAGCTCTAGTTTTACTTGGAAATTCGCTTGTACCTCTAATAAACGCCTGCCGCACTAGACCATGTAAATTCCAGAATTTTTTTTCTTTGTCAGATTCGATAAACGAAGTGAGCCTCCACATAACAAAGAAATAAATATGCGCCGTTCCCAAAAAGCACCACATAACAGGAACTGATACTTTAACTCCCAATATTTGGGGCTCTAAATGTGTAGATAGGTTTAGCACTATTGCTAAAGAAAAAGTAACTAGCAAATTCCTTTTGTATTCTGGAACTCCTTCCCTAAAGTCTGGCGGCTCAGTAATCTTGCCAGAGAAATTTGGCGTATCAGATTCTTCTTTCATAATTCATCTATGGTTAACGAGTGATTAAGTGGTTTTATATATCATCCATATCAACAAATAAAACCGTTTCTTTCTATCGCGAGGGTTTTTCTCCCGTATGCCGCGCCGAGCACCGGAGCTTTCGGCGGGAATAGCCCGCAGGGGGGCGGCAGGGATGCCGCTCATCGGCAGAGGGGCAGGAAGCCCCTTCTGTCGATCCCCGTCGAAAGCTTCGGAGCGCAGGATCAAAGCGGCGTCCGGGTCGCCTTTTCTTTGGTTACTTTCTTTTGGCGACCCAAAAGAAAGTAACTCGCCTGCCGGTGCGACTACCGGCTTCAATAAACCGTCGCGATAGCGACACAACCAATATGAGCCAGGACCGTAGGCTGGGTAGAGCAAAGCGAAACCCAGCAATAAACTGTCAAATGCTGGGTTTCATTTCATTCAACCCAGCCTACCCAAAAACTGCTATTACATAAAAACCGTTGGAGTGGTACCTTCCCGTATGCCGCGCCGAGCATCGCAGCTTTCGGCGGGAATAGCCCGCAGGGGAGCGGCATGGAAGCCGCTCGTTTTCGCAGGGCCAAGGATGGCCCTTCGAAAACCCTCGTCAAAAGCGAGAAGCGCAGGGAATAAGCGGCATCCGGGTCGCCTTTCTTTTGGATACTTTTCTTTGGCGAAGCAAAGAAAAGTTTCGCGGCTGTCGGTCCGCGAACCGACATTAAAAACGCCGCGATAGCGACACAACTGCTTAAACCACTTCCAAAACAATCACATACTCCCCATCATCAGCTCTCGTCTCCAAAACCTTATGCCCATTAATCCGACACCAAGCCGGAATATCCTGCATCACCCCCGGATCGGTACATTCCACCGTCAACACATCGCCAGACTGCAAGGTCTTCACCTTATCCTGAGTTCGTATCACCGGCAAGGGACAAAGCAGACGCCGGGCGTTAAGCGTAACAGCACTCATACGAACCACTCCTGCGGAATCTCGTCGGCCAACAAAGGCTTAACGAAAATATTCCGTTCAAGCCCTTGTTGATCCCGGATCGTCACTTCTACCTGCTCCGCTTCGCGTCCCTGTCCGTAACGGGCGGCAATCTGTCCTGCCAACAAAAGGTCGTCTTCGCTGGGCGCGCCGTCGATCAACACCAAGGGACCGCGATGGCTGGCGCAATTCATGCTGATAAACTCCTTCTTATAGCCGCTCATGAAGCGCGCTTCGCCGTCTTCGCGGGCGACGATGATCTTGAAATGCGATTTAGGCCGGATATGACGGCCAACCTTCAAAAGCATCACGTCGTCGAGGTCGTAATCGCGCTTGCCGCGCGCCTGCCATAAATCGACCAGCTTGTGCGAATAGGCTTCATCGGTCAGGAAACAGCAGCCGCCGGCAGGCTGGGCGTAGTCGGCGAAACCGTAATCCTTGGCCAGCGCCATTTGCGGCTTGCGGGATCGGCCGCTGAAATCGAACATCTTGGCGCGACTGATCCAGCCTTCCCGCTCCGGCAATGTGGCCGGCAGATTCTGCGCGGACAGAGGCCTGACCAACAAGTCGTCGGCACCGGATTCGGCGGCAACGATGGGCATGGTTTGCTTGCGTTGAGACATCGGCCGCTGGCCCACGACTTCGCCGGTGATGATGAAGTCGAAACCGTTTTCCGTCATCCATTGCTTGGCCTTGTTGACCATGAAAATCTTGCAATCCAGGCAAGGATTCATGTTAGCGCCGTAACCGTGCTTGGGATTAAGCAATACCTGCTTGTATTCCTCGATAATATCGACGATATGCAGCTTGATACCCAACTGCTCGGCTACCCACAACGAATTGTTGCGCTTGGGCTTGTCCGAGTCTTGTTTACGGATTGCATGGGTGTGGCCTTCCACGCAAAACCCGGTAAAAAAATTTATCCCTTCGACATGGATGCCTTGGTCCATAATGGCTCTAGTGGCCAGCATCGAATCCAATCCGCCGGAAATCAAGGCCACCGCTTTTCTTTGTTGACTCATTACCGCAAAATTTAGCTAGGAAAAAATCGTCACATTATACGCGTTAACGTTTCTTCGGCTTCAACTTGTTGTCCGATTCGCATACACTTCAACCCTTTGTTCAACTAGCGGTGCTCTACCATGGAATTTAAAGACTACTTGAAAATCCTCGTCCAAAACGACGGCTCCGACCTGTATCTGACCACCGGCGCCCCACCGGCCGCAAAATTCCAAGGCACCTTGAAACCCTTGGAAAACATCAAGCTGAACAACGAGCGTATCAAGGAGATCGCCAACAGCCTGATGGACAACGATCAACGCAGCAGTTTCGAACATGTACCGGAAATGAACCTGGCCATTTCCGAACCCGGCGTGGGCCGATTTCGGGTCAACATTTTCAAGCAACGCAACTCTTATGCGCTGGTAATCCGCAACATCAAAATCGACATTCCCAGTGCCGATTCATTGGGTTTGCCGCAAATTCTGAAAGACAAAATCATGGAAAAACGTGGCCTGATTTTGTTTGTCGGCGGCACCGGCTCAGGCAAATCCACCTCGCTGGCGGCCTTGATCGACCATCGCAACAGCAACTCCTCGGGACACATCATCACCATCGAAGATCCGATCGAATTCGTCCATCACCATAAAAAATCGCTGGTGAACCAGCGCGAAGTGGGCGTCGATACCTTGAGCTACGAGGACGCCTTGAAAAACACGCTACGGCAGGCACCCGACGTAATTCTGATCGGCGAAATCCGTAGCCAGGAAACCATGGAACACGCGCTGGCCTTCGCCGAAACCGGCCACTTGTGTCTGTCGACGCTACACGCCAACAATGCCAACCAGGCCCTGGACCGCATCATCAACTTCTTTCCGGAAGAACGCCGCAATCAATTGCTGCTGGACTTGTCGCTCAATTTGCAAGCCTTCATCTCTCAGCGCCTGGTGCCTACCATCGAAGGCACGCGCGTGGCGGCAATCGAGATTCTGCTGGGCACAAAATTGGTCAGCGATTTGATTCAGAAAGGCGAAGTTCACGCCATCAAGGAAGCGATGGAAAAATCGGAAGCCATAGGCATGCAGACTTTCGACAGCCATCTGCTCAGACTATACAAAACCGGCGTCATCACGCTGGAAGAAGCCTTGAGAAATTCCGACTCGCCCAACAACCTGAAGCTGAAAATCAGCCTCAGCGAAGGTATAGGCTCGGCGACCGCAGAAAAAGGCGAAGGCCCCCGTTTGGCTGACACCTTATCGCTGCACCCCATCGTCAAGGAGGAAGACGAGGGAGAAGAAGGCCACTAATCTTGGTGCAACGACCCTAGCAGTAGGCCTTTGGATGCCTACTCGGCTGAATCAAACTTAGGAAAATTAGCCGGGAAAACCCCGGCTAACGGGTTTCATGCCGGATTAGTGGCTAACCTCGACCTTGCCGCCTTTTTTCTGACCAATTTCCGCCAGCGTTTGTGTAAACCAATCGGTGTCGATATCGAACGGTTTGCCGCCTTTGATGCGTGGGAACTCGATCGCGCGTAACACGTTACCTTGATCTTCGTCGTGACCGATCAGGCCTGATTCGCGGCGCAACGCGCATTCCACGGCCAGGTCGGCGCAGGATTTGATCAAACGCATGTCGTCGATGTTGGCCGCCGAGGCGCGGGCGAAGTAGCCTGATTTTTGCACCAGGGTTTTTTCCGCGCCTATCATTTGCGAGAACTGCTCGCCAAACCATTTGCCGGGGTTGACTGCATCCAGTTTGATGTGGCCGAAGGCATCGCGAGGTACTTCCTGGCCCTTGGCTTGCATCTCGGCGACGATGGCTTCGACGCCGGCGCCTTCGGAAACGAAGATGTTGACGCAATCGACTTTGTCCATCACCTCGCGCAGACGCTTGGCTTCGGCTTCCAGATCGATAGCCATTTCCGGAATAAACACGGCGTGCACTTCATAAGATTCACGCGACAAGCCCAGCTCAGGCAACCACTCGGCTTTGTCCAGCAGTTTGCGGTATTCCTGAGCTGTGGCGGCGGTCAGCCAGCCGCAGTTACGGCCCATCACTTCGTGGACAATCAGCATGCGTGGGTTGGAATTGTTTTCCGCAACCACATTCAAGAAGTAACGTGCGCCCTGTTCTGCCGCGGTCCAGGCACCCAACGATTGTTTGATCGGGAATACGTCGTTATCGACGGTTTTCGGCAAGCCGATCACGGTCAGGCCGTAGTTGTTGGTTGCCAGGAAGGCCGCCAGATCGGCCGCCGCGGTATTGGTATCATCGCCGCCGATGGTGTGCAGAATGTCGACACCGTCCTTGATCAATTGGTCGGCGGCCACTTTTTGTGGATCTTCGCCTTCCTTGACCAGGCCGCGTTTCACGCAGTCTTTGATGTTGGTCAGTTTGACGCGGCTGTTGCCGATCACCGAACCACCGAAACGTTGCAACAAGCCGGCTTTTTTCCGGACTTCTTCGGTCACGACATAGGAATCGCCGAGCAGCAGGCCTTTGTAGCCGCCGCGATAGCAGATGATTTCGATGCTGGGATCGATTTCGGTATAGCGTTCGATCAGACTACCGATGGCCGAATTCAGGCAGGGCGCCAAACCGCCCGCAGTGAGGATTGCGACTTTTTTGGGTTTATTCATGAGCGTGTCGAATGTAGGTTAATGAAAAAATCAAAGCAATGGCCGCCGGCCATCTGTTATCGCGCCGCCCATCAGTGACTTTCTAAAAGCTAAAGAACATTAGGACTGCGCGAGGGTGGGCGATTTTAACACATGCCTTTCGGTTGTCGAATCGAGTAACGGGCATAGACTACAAACGGAAAACGCTGGCATCATAGAAGCTGTTAAATCGAAATCGAGGTGAATAGGGTGTTGGGCTGCTTACAAAAAATGACGACGGAATTGGCCGATTCCGTGATTTACCGCTTACCTATAGGCGATGCGGAGCTGGACTTGAATCCACTGTTGGGACAACGACTGGAATTGCGTTACAGCGGCCAGATTTTCTGCGTGCACTGCCACAAGAAAACCAGCAAAAGCTTCAATCAGGGTTATTGCTACCCCTGCTTTACCCGTCTGGCTCAATGCGACCTGTGCATCATGAAACCGGAAACCTGCCATTACGCCGCCGGCACCTGCCGCGAACCAGCCTGGGGGGAGGAGTTCTGCTTTCAGCCGCATGTAGTCTATCTGGCCAATTCCTCGGGGCTAAAGGTCGGCATTACCCGCCAATCGCAAATTCCAACCCGCTGGATCGATCAGGGCGCGGTTCAGGCATTGCCGGTATTAAAGGTCGCCTCTCGCCATATCTCCGGCTTGGTTGAAGTAACGCTAGCCGAACACGTCAGCGACAAGACCAGCTGGCAGCAGATGCTTAAAAACAATGTCGAAACCCTGGATTTGCGGCTATTGCGCGACGAACTGCTAGCAAAATGCGCCGCCAAACTGGAAGCCATCCACCAACGATTCGGTAACGATGCACTGACTTATCTGGCCGACGCCGAACCACTGGAGATTCACTATCCGGTGTTGCAATATCCCGGCAAGGTCAAATCCTTCAATCTGGACAAGGAGCCAATCGTCAGCGGACTATTGCAAGGCATTAAGGGCCAATATCTGCTGCTGGACAGCGGCGTGATCAACATCCGTAAGTTTACGGGTTACGAAGTGGAAGTATTGAGCTAAGAAGCAATTTTAAACACTGCGCTTGTCGTGCTGAGCAACGAACACCAGCGACTGCACGTCGATGTCCGCCGTCGAGGAAATAACGGTTGAATAGGTGACGGGGTCGCCGCCGGTGGTAGTCAGGCTGATCACGGTATTCTCGCCTAGACAAGTTACAGACAGCGACAAATAGTCGTTCAACTGGCTGCCGTTAAGATCGTCCAGCAAATCCATCAAGGATAGACTGGGCGATAATAACGAACTCTTTGGTGATTTAGAGTGTGGAAACATGGGCGGCGAGCTCGACGGCTTAATCAATCTGGGCGGCAAGCATAGTCGTTTCCGCCAGCTTAAGGCTATTGTACCTAAGCACAGACTAGCCGCTTAACCAGTCGCCGACATCGCGGCAAAATCGTTCCGGCGCATCGACATGCAGCCAGTGACCTGTCCCTGGGATTTCGCTGATTAAGGCCCTGGGGAACAGCCGGTAGACGGCGTCGCTTTGGATATATTTGGAATGTTCGCCGGAAAGAAACAACGCAGGCTTGCAATAGGGCTCCAAGATAGCCGGCTCGGGAAAGGCCACGATATGGTGGGCGTTACGGTGAAAAAAATCCAGATTCACCCGCCAACGGTAAACGCCGTTTTCCAGCAACAAATTCTGCAGCAAAAATTGCCGGTAATTCAGATCGGGAATAGCAGCCTCCAGCCACTCTTCCGCCTGCTTGCGATTGCCGAGCGCCTGTAAGGGCAAATCTTTCAAGGCGTTGACGGTATTGTCGAAACTATGGACATAGCTGACCGGGGCGATGTCCGCGACCATCAGTTTTTCGACCCGCTGGGGATGGTGCAGCGCAAACCACATCGCGATCTTGCCGCCCATGCTGTGGCCCAGGAAATGAGCTTTCGCCATCCCCAATCTATCCATGAACAAGGCTATGTCCGCCGCCATCGCCGGGTAATCCATATGCTCGGCGTGGGGCGATAAGCCATGGTTGCGCATGTCCAGCACATAAACCGGACGCTCGGCGGCCAGTTGCCGGGCAATCGAGCGCCAGTTGCGGGAAGAGGCGAAAAATCCGTGCAGTATCAGCAGCGGTGAGCCGCCATGCTGTTCGCCAAAAACTTCGAAGGCCAGTTCGACCGCTTGCATGTCGACTCCAGGCCTACAGGGCGAAACCGAACAGCGCGCCCAGCAAACCGCCGAACACCCCGCCCCACACCACCAGCCAGCCCAGATGTTGCTTGATGATGGCTTGCACCATTTTTTTGACCATCTCCGGCGTCAGTTCGCTCAAGCGTTTATCGATCACGGTTTCGATCTTGCCGGTTAAATCCTCGCCTATCTTGTGAGCGTTCAAGCCTTGCTGCAGGGCCTGTTTGAAGCGCTCGGAATCGACCATGTCCTGCAAGGTATGGCGCATCTTTTCGGTGAAGGGTTCCTTCAAGGGTTGCAAGGCTTCCTCGCCGCCCATCATCATCAGCATGCCGCCGAACGACGAGGTCATGATGGAGGATACCAGGCCTTCGTAAATCTTGTCGTAATCCACCGCATTCAACAAAGGTTCCAGATTCAATACCTTGCCGCCTTGGTTCTCTTCGGTTTCGATGAATTGCTCGATGTTTTCCACGGTGAAAAATTGCTGCATCATCAAGGATTTGATGGAAGCCTTGAATTCCTGGAAACGGGCCGGAATGATGCCGGAACCGTAAAGGTAGGGCACTTTCTCGAACAGCATGTGGATCGCCAGCCAGTTGGTGATGGCGCCGGAAAGGGCGAAGAAGCCGATGGCTTTGATCGTTTCGGATGAGGCCATGAAGCCGACCAAAACGATGAACAGGGAAACGGTATTGGTCTGGAAGCTTTTGTCATGGCGCAATTGCCGCCAATGGCATGCTTCGGAATTCAATCTTTTACAAACGTCCTCAAGTATTTTTTTCATGGATGCGAAAAACTCCGGTTGCTGAAACAGCCGGTTATTTTAAACCGATACGCGTCAGTTATCGGTCATTTCAACAAGGGTTGCAGATGCGACCAGATCTTTTCGGCTATAGCTGGTTGTCCGAGAGCATTGGGATGCAAGCCGTCCGCCTGCATCAGCTCCGGCTTCAGCGCCACTTCCTCCAGGATGAACGGTACATAGGGAATCTTCAATTCGGCCGCCAGTTGCGGATAGATGTCGTAAAACATCTCGATGTAGCGTTTGCCGTAATTGGGCGGAATCCGCATCGCCAATAGCATCACCTGGGCGCCGGCCTTTTGCGAGCGGCGGACGATTTCGGTCAGGTTGGCCTTCATTTCCTGGGGCGACAGCCCGCGCAAGCCGTCGTTGCCGCCCAGTTCCAGCAGCACGATGTTCGGTTTATGCCGGGCCAGGGCCTGGTCGATGCGGGCCAAACCACCTGCCGAGGTATCGCCGCTGATGCTCTCATTGCTGATAACATAAGGGCTATGCCGGTCGGCCAGCTTTTTTTGCAGCAAAGCCACCCAGCCCTGCTGAACTTCGATGCCGTAACCGGCACTAATGCTGTCCCCCAGCACCACTATAGCTTTAGCCATCGCGGCAAGCGGCAACAAACTCAGAACCAAGGCAAGGACTACGCTATACATGTTAAATACTCAAATTGAACCAACCACTCACTCCATTATCGTCACCGAACAGCTCGGCAAAGCGGTTCCGACATCCGAAGGCACACTGCATATCTTGTCAGCTGTGGATTTAATCATCAAGCCGGGCGAGAGCATCGCCATCGTCGGCGAGTCCGGTTCCGGCAAATCCACCTTGCTCAGCCTGTTGGCCGGCCTGGATACGCCCAGCTCCGGCACGGTGCTGATCAACGGCCGCGACATCACCAAACTCAACGAAGACGGTCGGGCGGCGATGCGCAACGAACTGGTCGGCTTCGTGTTTCAATCTTTCCAGCTGTTACCCGGCCTGACCGCGTTGGAAAATGTCATGCTGCCCCTGGAACTGAGCGGCGACGATAATGCCGAAACCGCCGCTCGCGCCTTGCTGGACAGGGTAGGCTTGTCGCATCGCTTGAGCCACACCCCCAAGCAGTTGTCCGGCGGCGAACAGCAACGGGTGGCCTTGGCCCGAGCCTTCGTTACCCGCCCGGCGATATTGTTTGCCGATGAACCGACTGGCAATCTGGACAGCAAGACCGGCGCCCATATCATCGATTTGTTGTTCGAGCTGAATCAGGAGCAACACACTACGCTGATCCTGGTCACCCACGATGCCTCGTTGGCGGCGCGTTGCCAGCGCACCATCCGCCTGGATGCCGGGAGTCTGGTATGAGACGCATGCAACTGGCGTTGAAGCTGCTTTGGCGCGACAGCCGCTCCGGCGAGCTGACTTTATTGGTGTTGGCGTTGCTGATCGCGGTCGGCAGCTCGACGGCGATTTCCTTATTCGCCGACCGATTGCAACGCACCATGACTATCCAGGCCGCCGAATTTCTGGCCGGCGATCTGGCGATTGCCAGCCCGGCGCCGGTCGATCCGGCCTGGCTGGACAAAGCCGCCGAGCTGGGTTTGAAACAGGCGCAAACCGTGGAATTCGCCAGCATGCTTCTGGAAAACAATGAGATGCTGTTGGCTTCGGCCAAGGCGGTCAGCGATGCTTATCCGCTGCGCGGTCAATTGAAAACCACGGATGCCGATTATCAGAACGAAACCCTGTCCAGCCACGGCCCGGAACCCGGCACGGCCTGGGTTGATAAACGCATCCTGCCGACGCTGAAACTCAAGCCTGGCGACCCGCTGACCCTGGGCGAAAAAGCCCTGGCCGTCACCCGGGTACTGAGCTACGAACCCGACAAGCGCGGCGATTTTTACAGTTTTTCGCCACGGGTGATGATCAACCGGGCCGATCTCGAAGCCACCGGCGTGATCCAGCCCGGCAGCCGGGTGCGTTACGCCTACCAGTTCGGCGGCAGCGAGGAGGCCTTGGCCGCCTACAAGGATTGGCTGAAACCGCAGCTGAATCCTTCGCAGAAGATACTGGACATCCACAACGACCGGCCCGAGCTGGGTTCGGCGTTGGAGCGCGCCGAGCGCTACCTGGGCCTGTCCAGCATCGTGGTGATCTTGATTTCCGGGGTGGCGATCGCCATGGCGACCCGCCGCTATACCGAACGGCATTTCAACGCCACCGCCCTGTTGCGCTGCCTGGGCTGCAAACAGGCCGAGATTATCTGGCTGTACGGCTGCCAGTTTCTGCTGCTAGGGCTGTTGACCTGCGGCGCCGGCTGCTTGCTGGGTTGGGCGGCGCAGCAAGGCCTGTTTCAGTTGTTGAAGGAGCTGCTGCCTGAACACGTCGCCAGTCCCGGTTGGCTGGCGGTGTTTTTCGGTTTCATCACTGGCATGGCGATCTTGCTGGGTTTCGCGTTGCCGCCCTTGCTTCGCTTGCAAAAGGTGTCGCCGCTACGGGTATTGCGCCGCGAACTGGAACCCTTGCCGAGCAGCGGCTGGCTAATCTACGGCCTGGCGATGTCTATCATCGGCACCCTGATCTGGCGTTATACCAATGATGCCAAGATGACCGTAACCATCCTCGGCGCCGGTTTTCTGGCCTTGCTGGGATTGGGCTTGCTGGTCTACGGACTGTTAAGGCTGCTGCGCAAGTTGTTGCCGCACCTTAGCCTGAGCTGGCGCTTCGGCTTGCAAGGTTTGATCAGAAACAGCCAGACCAGCGTCAGCCAGATTCTGGCTTTCAGCATCACGCTGACCGCGATGGCGTTGAGCTTCACGGTGCG
>JAJRDU010000121.1 GCA_028748685.1 Methylococcaceae bacterium | reverse complement strand
AATTAATTTGGTTTTTATAATTTTGTGTGCGCTGAAGTTCAGAGCGCCATTTTTATAACATGACAAAAACGCGCATGCAATACCCAGTCGGCTACAGAATATCGATGTCTTTTGGCAGATTGATCTTGATCTCCTTGCCTTCCCAGCGAACCGAACCTATCGCCATCCATTCGCCCGATAAATTACTGTTTCTTAGGTCTTTCTCCCAATCCGAGGGTGCTTTTATTTTCTTCATCTTGACGATGAATTGCGTGTTCTTCAGATCGAGATTGATCTTCTTGCCCCAGAATGCCGTCACCTTCATGATGAATTTTTTCAGCCTGACTTCGTCGATATTAGGGGTCACCGCAATATTGGCCCACATCGAATGTACCCGGCCCCAGTTGGGCGCCAGCAATCGGCCTTGTTCGTTGACGAAAGGTAACCAACGTTCCTCGCCATCGGCATCGAGGTAGGTAATGGCCAACAAACGGTCATAGCCCTCGAAATGATCGTGCAAATACAGCGCATGCGGCGTGATACCGATAAAAGTATGCGAAAACATCAGTAGGGCATTGCTCATGTCCGCCAGCATACTGGTCATCGGTGATTGCCGGGTATCGACATGCAATCGATACAACAAGCCGTAATGAAAGCTGCTGTTAAGCTGGAACAGGATCAAAACCGCCAGCACCTTACTGATTTTGTGCACATTGCGTCTTGCCAGCAAGGTGTGTTCGGTTTCAAAAATTCGTTCATATAAGGTCGCGCCTGGGATTTCCCCGGTATCCGGCATGCAAGTTACATCGCAAGTCAGCCTGGATCGGGCGTCGGCAATCGCTCGGTAACGGCGGCAAGCCCAAGAATAAATGCCGGGCAGTCTCAGCAGCCAGCCTATCGGCGCCGCGTAACGCATGGCCATAAAGATTTGCGCGTAGGTTGCAACACCCGCATAAAGCCGGCCCTCGGTATCGAGCGCGTACAAATCGGTCAGTAATTGTTTTTCACCCAACTTGCTCAGCGCCGGATAATTTTTTGCGTAGGCTTGCGCGGACTTGAAGTCCACGCAGTTCAATACGTCGAAATGATTGAGTATCAAAACGGTACGGCAACACAAAGGACATTGCTGATCGTAAAACACCGTGAGCAGAGGCTGTCTGGCTTTCAACCAATCCCCAATCCGCCTATACCAGGCGAACGGCATCACCAAGGCATAGAAAACCAACATGCCCATGCCGAAGGGATAGATGTTGAATGACAGGGTGATACCGAGATGCAGGCCGATCCCCACCAGGAAAAACAGCGGCCTTAAGCGGCGGTAATGAAAAAACGGCAGGAAGGTAAACTGAAAAACGATAATCGTGTAACCGATGATTTTTTGCAAAATCTCGATATTCAGCAGCCACGACATGTCGATGGCGGAGATGTAATAGGGTATCGAGGATGGTAGCCAGCCCCCCAGGCCGTTACGCCAATGTTCGGCAAACATCTTGTGTATCACCGAATCAAAGTAAAGGAAGCCCAGGCATATCGCAACCGGCAGGTAGTAGGCCAGAGCCGAGACTTCAGGCCGTTTGTATTGGGAATAATGCACGAAAGGGCTAAGCAGCTTTTTCCTAAGCCCGTCGATCGCAAAGGCCTTGTCGATAGGCATGAAAATTAGGAAGAAGTTGGCGCCTATCATGAACAGATCAAAACCACCGTCGAAATCGCGCTGCATGGGCGTGAAATTGACGAAAACCAGCCAGAAAACATAATTAGCGATGCTGGCGGCCTGGCAACGATAGCCGGCGACCAGAGCAAAGGCCACCGCGGCCCAGGCCCAGAGAAAAAACACCAGCATTGGAAATTCGACATCCAGAAACGGAATCGGATCGAAGATTAGATGATTGAAATAGATCAGGAAAAAAACTTCCTGTAACGTCACCAGCCCGAACAACATCCTGAACAAGCCGATACCCGTGGCGGGCGCTTTTTTTAGATAAAGCGCATTGATTTTGGAGAGGAGCAGTTTGTACATTATTGTAATCGGCGGGATAAAAATGCACGGATTATAAGGTATTTATGCCTGTTCCCCCCGTTTTTGCGCAATAAAAAAGGCGGCTACGGAGTCTGTCCGTGCCGCCTTTTAAGAAAAGCCATGCAATAAGCAGTTAGCTTATTCTTCGTCCTTAGGCTCCGCAAACACCCATTTTACGAAGAAGTATCCTGCAGCGATAATCACAACCGCTCCAATCATGCCTGACGGTTCTTTCAGCATTTCTGTTAAATCTAAGATCGCTCCCATGGGTGCCTCCTACCTTATAGTTTAGTTGTTATAAAAAATCTGCCATTTCGTTGGCGGCCGAAAGTGATATGTTACTTTAGCTGCCTCTAATGTCAAGCAATTCATGGATATGATGGAAAGATCGCGGCGCAAATTGCCATATCCATGGAATATGAGTAGTATGCGGCCTTAACCTACAGTTTGATAACAATAAAAACAGTCAGAGGGGAATAAATATGATCAGTGGTGTAATAATGATTTTGACGGTGATTTGGGTCTACCAATCGCTGATGAAGGTTAAAAAAGGCAATACCTTGTGGTGGGTCGCCGGAAGCGCGGTGCTATTCTTCGCCACGTTGACAGTGTCCGATATCTTCTGCATCGAGATCATCGATGCCCTGGGCGGTAAGGACATCGGCGGCGAGTACGATCCAAGCCTGACGGATGTCGGCGATCGCAAGACTCAGGAGGCGGCCGGCGGCTTATTCATGCCGTTCGTATGCGAACTGTTCCCGTCCATCATAGGATTCCTGGTGGTGGCAGTAGTCCGCACTCAGTTCATCCTGAAAGAAGCCTTGACGCCCGCCAACCTGTTTAGTGGCATCAAAGAGATGTTCATCAGCATCAAAGACAGCTTCAAAACCTCCAGCAACTAAGCGATTAGCCACGGAAAGTCCAAAAAATCCCGGGCTTTCCGTGCACCAACGGCCTTTCTGTTATGGCCCTGTTACCAGTGATACGACCTTAACTATCGTAAAAATAAATAACAGTGTCACGATCAGTCCCACAATAATATAAGCGGACAACGAGCCATGTTTGAAATCCGCTTCCCGGTTCTTATCGCTTTGTACGCCAATCGCGGCGGCGACAACGCTTTTTACAACATGCAATAAACTGGGTTTAGACATAATTTTCCTATATAAATAATGGTAAAAAAATAATTGCGGCGCCATTCGCCACCGCCTCTTATCTTTCGATTAAACATCCGAACTTCTCAGGCCGATGAACAGTAAACAACGATTAAACCAGCAATTATCACAACGGATTTTGTTCCTGGATGGCGCCATGGGCACCATGATACAGAGCTACAAGCTGGGCGAAAAGGATTATCGAGGCGAACGCTTCGCCGATTGGCCGGTCGATCTGAAAGGCAACAACGACCTGCTGTCACTGACACAGCCCGACATCATCAAGGCCATCCATAGAGCCTATCTGGATGCCGGCGCGGACATTATCGAAACCAACACCTTCAACTCCACCCGCGTGGCGATGGCCGATTACCGGATGGAGGAGCTGGCCTACGAGATCAACGCCGCCTCGGCCCGCGTCGCCAAACAGGCCGCCGATGAAGTCAGTGCATTAACGCCCGACAAACCGCGTTTCGTCGCCGGCGTATTGGGCCCGACCAATCGCACCTCGTCGATGTCGCCCGACGTCAACGATCCAGGCTTCCGCAATATCACCTTCGACGATCTGGTTTCCGCCTACAGCGAGGCTACCCAGGGCCTGATAGACGGCGGCGCCGACATCATCCTCATCGAGACCGTGTTCGATACCTTGAATGCCAAGGCGGCGATATTCGCGGTCGAACAGACTTTCGACAAACTTAGGTACAAATTGCCGGTGATGATTTCCGGCACCATTACCGACGCTTCCGGCCGCACGCTTTCAGGTCAAACCGCCGCCGCGTTCTGGTATTCGTTGAAACACGTGCAACCTATCTCGATCGGCTTCAACTGCGCGCTCGGCGCCCAGGAATTGCGCCAGTACATCGAAGAGCTGTCCAATATCGCCGACACCTACGTGTCCGCTCACCCCAACGCCGGTCTACCCAACGAATTCGGCGAATACGACGAAACTCCGGAAATGATGGCCGCCGAGCTGGCCGACTGGGCGGCGAACGGCTATCTGAATATCATAGGCGGCTGCTGCGGCACCTCGCCGGACACCATTCGCGCCATCGTCAGCGCCGTTAGCAAATATCCGCCACGCAAGATCCCGGAACTGGAAAAACGTTGTCATCTGGCCGGCCTGGAAGCGATGAGCATAGGCCCCGAAACCTTGTTCGTGAACGTCGGCGAGCGTACCAACGTCACGGGTTCCGCGGTCTTCAAGAAAATGATCGTCGAAGAGCGCTACGAAGAAGCGCTGGAAGTGGCCAAGCAACAGGTCGAAAACGGCGCGCAAATCATCGACATCAACATGGACGAGGGCATGCTCGACTCCAAGGCGGCGATGGTGCGCTTTTTGAATTTGCTTGCCGCCGAGCCGGACATCGCCAAGGTGCCCATCATGCTGGATTCGTCGAAATGGGAGATTATTGAAGCCGGCCTGAAATGCATCCAGGGCAAGGGCGTCGTCAACTCGATCTCCATCAAGGAAGGCGAAGCCAAGTTTATCGAGCATGCCAAACTGGTGCGCCGTTACGGCGCGGCGGTGATCGTGATGGCTTTCGATGAACAAGGCCAGGCCGACACCATGCAGCGCAAGGTCGAAATCTGCACCCGCGCTTATAAGATACTCACCGAACAGGTCGGCTTCCCGCCGGAAGACATCATATTCGACCCAAACATTTTCGCGGTCGCCACCGGCATAGAGGAACACAATAATTACGGCGTCGACTTCATTGAAGCCACCCGCATCATCAAACAGACTTTGCCGCACGCCTTGATTTCCGGCGGCGTCTCCAACGTGTCCTTCTCGTTCCGAGGCAACAACCCGGTGCGCGAAGCCATCCATGCGGTGTTTCTTTACCACGCGGTGCAGGCCGGCATGGATATGGGCATCGTCAACGCCGGCCAGCTGGCGATCTACGCCGATATTCCGCAGGAACTGCGTGACGCGGTGGAAGACGTGATACTGAACCGCACGCCGGAAGGCACCGAAAAGCTGCTGGAAATCGCCGAGAAATACCGGGGCAGCGGCCAGGCCGCCAAACAGGAAACCCTGGAGTGGCGCGAATGGCCCGTGACTAAACGCCTGGAACACGCGCTGGTCAAAGGCATAGCCGATTACATTGAGGAAGATACCGAAGCGGCGCGACTGGAAGCGGAAAAACCGCTGCACGTGATCGAAGGACCGTTGATGGACGGCATGAACGTGGTCGGCGACTTGTTCGGCGAAGGCAAGATGTTCCTGCCGCAAGTCGTCAAATCGGCGCGGGTCATGAAAAAAGCCGTGGCCTATCTGATGCCCTTCATGGATGCCGACATTGATGGCAATGAACGCCAAACCAACGGCAAGGTGTTGATGGCCACCGTCAAGGGTGACGTGCACGATATAGGCAAGAATATCGTCGCCGTGGTGTTGCAATGCAACAACTACGAAGTCATCGATCTGGGCGTAATGGTGCCTGCGGAAACCATCCTGAAAACCGCCCGCGACGAAAAGGTCGACGTGATAGGCCTCAGCGGCCTGATCACCCCTTCGCTGGACGAAATGGTGCATGTCGCCAAGGAAATGCAGCGCCAGGGTTTCAATATTCCACTGCTGATAGGCGGCGCGACGACATCGCGCGCCCACACCGCCGTCAAGATCGAACCCAATTATCAGGCGGCTCCGACCGTTTACGTCACCGACGCCTCGCGTAGCGTCGGCGTGGTCAGCGCCTTGCTCAGCGACGACTTGAAAGCCGATTTCGTCGCCAAGACACGCCACGAATATGAACAAGTCAGGGAACACCATAAGGGCCGCCAAGCCAAGGCGCCGCAATACAGCCTGGAAGCGGCCCGACGCAATAAATTCGATTTCGACAGTCATCAACCGGTTAAGCCTAAATTTCTCGGCACCCAGGTGATAGACAACTTGCCGCTCGAAACCCTGGCCGAGTTTATCGACTGGTCGCCATTCTTCCATACCTGGGAACTATCCGGCCGTTATCCGGCCATCCTCGGCGATGCAGTGGTCGGCAAGGAAGCGACCAAACTGTTCGAAGACGCCCAGGACATGCTGAAACGCATCATCCACGAGCATTGGCTGACCGCCAAGGCCGTGATCGGCTTCTTTCCGGCCAATAGCGACAACGACGACATCGTGCTTTATACCGACGACAGTCGTACTCGGAAACTGCAAGTACTGCACCATCTGCGCCAGCAGAACGTCAAGGCGCCGGGCCGGCCCAACTACTGCCTGTCCGACTTCATTGCCCCGGTCGGCAGCGGCATCGCCGATTATCTCGGAGGCTTCGCGGTGACAGCCGGCATAGGTATAGAAACCAAGCTGGCCGAATTTGAAAAGGACCACGACGACTACAGCGCCATCATGCTGAAAGCCTTGGCCGACCGCCTCGCCGAAGCCTTTGCCGAATACCTGCATCAGACGGTGCGTAGGGAATATTGGGGCTATGCCGAGGACGAAGTCCACGACAACGCCGCGCTGATCGAAGAAGCCTACCAGGGCATACGCCCGGCCCCCGGTTATCCGGCCTGTCCCGATCACACCGAAAAGGCCAAGCTGTTCGAACTGCTGAATGTCACCGAGCATACCACTATAGCATTGACCGAAAACTTCGCGATGTATCCGACCGCGGCGGTCAGCGGCTGGTACTTCTCGCATCCCGAATCGCAGTATTTCAACCTCGGCAAGATCGAGCGGGATCAATTACAGGACTATGCCAAACGCAAGGGCATGACCGTCGAAGTTGCCGAACGCTGGTTGGCGGCGCATTTAAACCAATAAACCTGTGGGGGCGAATTCATTAGCCCCTTGTAGAATCATTATCATGCAAAAACGCATCGAATACCTTTTGGAACGCACCATGTACGCCAGCCGCTGGATCATGGCGCCGGTTTATCTGGGCATGAGCCTGGTGCTGGCGGCGCTGGCGATCAAGTTTTTTCAGGAGCTCTACCACTTTATTCCCCACATACTCGACCTGCCCGACTCGGAAATCATCCTGAAGTTGCTGACCTTCATCGATCTAACCCTGGTCGGCAGTCTTACCGTGATCGTGATGTTCAGCGGCTACGAAAATTTCGTGTCGCGGATGGACATCGAATCCGGTACCGAAAAGCTCGATTGGCTGGGCACCCACGATTACGGTTCGCTGAAAACCAAGGTGACCTCCTCTATCGTGGCGATTTCCTCGATTCATCTGCTGAAAATCTTCATGAATCTGAATGCCACCGATACCGATAAACTGCAATGGTATGTGATCATCCATCTGACCTTGGTGGTCTCGGCCTTCTTCATGGGTTATCTGGACAAGATTTCCAAACACTGATGGCCGATTTTCTGCTGTTCGGTACCGAGGGTTGCCATTTGTGCGAGGAGGCCGAGGAGTTGCTGATAGCCAATGGCATTGCCTTTGCAAACAAGGACATCATGGATAACGAGGAATGGCGGCAAGAATACGGCTTGCTGATTCCTGTCTTATGGCATCCCGGCAGTCGACGGCAACTTAACTGGCCGTTCGATGAGCACCAATTGCGGGAATTTATCGGATTATGCAAGGGCGATTGAAATCGCCCCTACCGAGAACCGTAACTTCTATTGGCCGCCCAAAGAACCTATTTGTCCGCCACAGCTTGACGGTTAATCAACAAATATTCGAAAGCCTCGGCCGATAAGGGCTTCGAGAACCAATACCCTTGGCCGTAGTCGCAACCTCGGGCCACCAGCAGATCACGTTGTTGTTCGGTCTCTATGCCCTCGGCAATGACTTTCAGGCCAAGTTTGTGCGCCATGACGATGATGGCTTCGCACAGCGCCAAGTCATTGGAATCCGGCGCCAGATTGCTGACAAACGAGCGGTCGATCTTCAGATAGTCGATGTCGAATTTCTTTAGGTAGGCAAGGGACGAGTAGCCCGTGCCAAAATCGTCGAGCGCCACTTGAATGCCGGCATCTCGATAGGCGATTAACTGACGAGTGGCGGTATCGCTGGCATCCAGCAACAGACCTTCGGTAATTTCCACCACGATGCTTTGTCCGGGCAAACCTAATTCCCGCAAATAATCGAACCATGCCGCCTGGTTCTCGCCCCGGTCATGGAATTGCACCGGCGATTTGTTGATGCCGATCTGAAAGGATGGATCATATAGTGCCCGCCAGTGCGCTGCTCTGCCCGCCGCTTCCCGAAACACCCAATCGCCGATTTCACCGATGATGCCGATGTCCTCGGCAATGGGAATAAACTCGGACGGATTGACCATGCCCCTGGATGGATGCCGCCAGCGTATCAGCGCTTCCGCTTTATGAATGTCCCCGGTCGCCAATTCCAGAATCGGCTGATAATGTAACTCGAACTGCCCGGCACCGAGCGCCAATCTCAAGTCACCGGCAATTAACATTCTGGCCTGCGCCGCTTCCTGCATCGATGGCACGAAGTAGCAGTAGCGGTTGCGGCCTTGGCGCTTGGCGGCATACATCGCCTGATCGGCATTCTTGATCAGTGCATCCGGGCTTATGGCATCCTTGGGATATAGGGTGATGCCTATGCTGGCCGACACGTAGGCCGATTTGTTTTTGAGCTGAAAAGGTTCCGCCATTTTACTCAGGATATTCAGCACGATTCTGTCCAGACTTCCCAGCGACTCCAGTTCGCCAAGGATAATGGTAAATTCATCCCCGCCCAAACGCGCCACGGTATCGGCCTCCCGTACGCAGCTACTCAAGCGGTTGGCGGCATCGTTGAGCAGGCGGTCGCCCATGTCGTGGCCAAGCGTGTCGTTGACCTCCTTGAATCGGTCGAGATCGAGAAATATCAAAGCCAATGTCAAACCTGTTCTATGAGCTTTCTTGATTTCCTGCTCCAGCCTGTCATGAAACATGCGGCGGTTTGGCAATCCGGTCAAGGGGTCGAAATTAGCCTGATTCCAGATCAACTGTTCGGATTCTTTCCTCTGGGTAATATCCGAAAATAGCGCTACCCGGCGGTGCACCGAGCCGTCGTCATGGAATGTGGTATTGATGGTTAAGGATTCGGCAAAAATCTCACCGTCTTTCCGGCAATTCCATATCTCGCCTTTCCAGTGGCCCGTGGTGTTGATGGCATGCCACATTGCCTGATAAAACGCCGGCTCCTGACGGCCGGAACTGAGAATATTATGATTTTTGCCGATGACTTCTTTCAGCGTATAACCGGTCAGCTTGCTGAAGGCGGGGTTGATATTAAGAATGACGCCGCTGGCATCGGTTACCGCCATGGCTTCGCTGCTGTTTTGATAAACCAACGAGGCCAATTGCAGCTCATCGTTGGCTCGGGTACGGTCGATTGCGATTCCGGCCAGACTGGCCGCCTGTTCGACGAGTTCAATTTCGCTATCGATCGGATAAACGGCTTCATGCTGATAAACGGCAAATGTACCCAGGATCTTGCCGGAACTGCCACGTATCGGTTCCGAACAGCAGGAAGCGAGACCCGCCCTAGCAGCCAATTCCTTATATGGCATCCAATTGGGATGATTGGCGATATCCGCGGCCACGATCCGTTTGCCTGTAAAAGCCGAGGTACCGCAACAACCCGCACCGTACTGTATAGGCGAACCGTTAATGGCTGTATTGTAAAACTCCGGTAGGCTCGGGGCCGCCCCGAGCAGGAGGTGTTTACCCTCGTCATCCACCAGCGAAATCGAGCATAGCAAGTCGGGATTCTGTGCCTCCACCCCTAGCACCAAGGCCTCCAGAATTTCCGTCAACGGCGCGCCTTTTGACAGCAGGTCAAGCACATAATGATGAGAACGTTCACGCACCTCGGCCTGCTTACGCTCGGTGATGTCCATGGCTATGCCTATGATGCCGGTCACTTCTCCGGCAATACCGTACAACTTGGCCCGGCTTATTTCCAAAATATGCGACTTGCCGTCGACAAATTTCAATGTTTCATGCGACTGATGGCTTGCCTGCGAACTGGCAAGACAATCGTGATCCGACTTTAGGCAAGCGGCCGCGATGTCTTCGCCCAGTACATCGGCAAGTCGGCTGGCCTCAAGAAACCGGTTTTCGGGTGCGCCCACCGCATCACAAAAAGTCTTATTGACGAACAGATAGCGGCCATCGATAGCCGTCAACCAGATGCCAACCGGTGCATTATCGAGAATCGCATGCAGCCTGGTCTCGGAAGCGTAAAGTTCCGCGACCTGATCGTTGAGCTGCTCGGCCATGGCCCGAAAGCTTTTAGCCAGATAGCCGATTTCATCGTTACGCTCGGCCGGCAATGCCGATAGAGGCTGGCCGAGCGTAAAGCGGCCGACAGTTTTCGCCATCAAATTCAAGGGCTTTGCCAATACCCGCGCAAGAATTAGGGCGATAATGCTGGCCAGCAGGCTGAATGACAACGTAAGCCTGATCACCTGAAACCCCAAGGCACGGCTTTCCGCCAGGACATTTTCCAATGCCGAATACAATCCCAGCATCACAAACCGAGGTTCCGCCCGCGACGCGAACGGAACCTTGACGAATGCGGCCAAGGAAGAAGCTCCCAATGGCCGCGCATCACTGACAGTCAGTACGGCGTGATCCTGCCCGCCATTCAGGATAGCCTGAACACCTGGGATTTCGTCTTGAATCAAGAACGGCCTGCCGCGCTCGAAACCGAAGGTTTTCGAGGCATCGGGGTGTATCAGATAATCGCCTTTGCCATTGGTCAAAAGCGCCCGGATATCGCCGGGCAGATCGGCCCGAATCCTGTTGAATAAACCATCAAGATCGACGTTGATCACCACGATGCCAACGCTGGCATATTCCCTAGATTTGACCGGCGTGGCGATCCTGATCGTCGGTTTGCCATAGCCGAGATGGGCGCCGAGCTCCTGGTTTAAATTGATTTCCGAAAAATAGAATTGGCCTTCGGGCAAACCCAAGGTCTCGAACACGTAGGGGAAATGATTTTTTTCCTGCAATTGCTGTCCGGTCACGATCTTGATGCCACCACGGTCACGGTCGGCTCTGACCAATTCCTTGCCATAGTGGCTGCCGTCGATCAATCTTATTTGCGAATATTCAGGGTGGGAGGCCAGTAGATTGGCAAATATTTCCGCCAGCTGGTCTTTATCGTTCGAGGCTGGGCTGGAATCGGCCGAGCCCGAAACTATCTGGTGCGCGGTCGATAGGGAGGAGAGAAATTTGACGTCGCCGGCGATTTCCGCCAACGCGTCCGTGAAGCGATGTACCAAAACTTGGGTCGCCGTCAGCAATTTGTCCTTGGAAGATTCCACCAGCAAGCCGCGGCTGCGGTCAAAAACATAATAGCCGGTGAGCCCGGTGGATAGCGTTCCCAGCAATGCCAGCCAGAAACCGAGTTTGATGCCTACGCTAAGCCGCATGTGATCAGAACGCCTCTAGGCTGTCGCCGGAAATGATCCTATCCCACAGCGCCTTGCGTTTGACCGGATCTTCCAGGGGCTGCAGCCAGATGAGCTTTTCATCCTGATGGCTATCCCCGGATGCCGTGACGGTATTGGCGAGGCCGTGTTCGGCGATCAAGCGATCGCTGACCGCTTTCTCCAGCGTGTAATTGATCCAGCGTTCGGCCAGGGTTGGATTGTTCGCCTCGCGGGTTATTGCCCAGCAATCCAGCCAAGCCAGGGCGCCCTCGGCGGGGATGATATAACCGATGTCCGCGCCCGCGTCCCGTAAAGCCTTGACCTGCTGATTACCGTAGTTGCCGAAAATCAGCACGATATCATGTTCGGCAAACAGTTTCGCCGCTTCCTCGGCGGTGGAATAGAAAGTCAGCACGTTCCGCCGCAGCTTGACCAGATGCCGGGCGGCCTGATTCAACTCGGCATCGCTCAATTGGAAGGGATCTTTGGCGCCCAGCAACAGGCCGGCCAGGGAAAAATTATGGTTGCTGGCGTTGAAAGCCAATACCCGGCCTTGATAGTCCGTATCCCACATGGCCGACATCGATAGCGGCACGGCCTTGACCCGTTTGCGGTTATATATCAAGCCCATTTCCGAGTAGGTATAGGGCAGCGCATACAGTTTACCGTCGCGCATCAATCCGGGAATGGCCGAAAGCTCCTGAAAACGAGGCAATTGCAAGGCGTGATTGGGAATATGGGCGAGATCGATCGGCACGCTCAAACCTTGATCGATATAACGCTGCAGCTCGGCGGTATTGACCGCGAACACATCGTAGGCGGTGGAATTGATATTATACCAGAGGTCGTCATCGGAGGCGACGTAGGTGACTTCAACATCGGCATCGAAACGCCGCTCGAATGCCGCGACGATCTCGGTATCGGCATAACCCGCCCAAGCCACGACGCGCAAGGTCTCCCTGGCCGGCACGGGAAAGGGGATCAGCACGGCCAGCATTGCCGGAATACAGGCAATAAGTAAAACCGGTTTCGAAGTTTTGCGGATCATTTAGGTGCTTACTTTGAAGGCTCTCGCCAATAATACCTATTTTGGTGAGTGGGAGGTGGGTGTGATTTTCGACTCACCACTCTCTAGCATGAATTACGCTATATTCTGGCTGTTCAGATAATCCTCGTAATTGCCGTTGAAATCGACGATGCCGTTAGGCGTCAGTTCGATGATGCGGGTGGCCAAGGAGGAGACGAATTCGCGGTCGTGGCTGACGAAAATCAAGGTGCCGGGATAATTTTCCAGCGCGGTGTTCAGCGACTCGATCGACTCCATGTCCAAATGGTTGGTCGGCTCGTCCAGTACCATGATGTTGTTCTTCTGCAGAATCAGCTTGCCGAACAGCATCCGGCCCTGCTCGCCGCCGGAGATGACTTTGACGGATTTGTTGATCTCGTCATTGGAAAACAACAAGCGGCCCAGTGTGCCGCGAATCACCTGATCGTCGTCGGTTTCCTTGCGCCATTGCCCCATCCAGTTGATCAAGCTCATGTCCTCGGCGAAGTCCTCGGCGTGATCCTGGGCAAAATAGCCGACATCGGCGTTTTCCGACCATTTCACCTCGCCGCTGTCCGGCGTCAATTCGCCGACCAGGGTTTTCAACAGCGTGGATTTGCCTATGCCGTTGGGACCGATCACCGCCACCCGCTCGCCGACCGGAATCATCAGATTCAAGTTTTTGAATAAGGGTTGTTCGCCGTATCCCTTGCTCAAATCTTGCACTTCCAGGGCCAACCTGTGAAGTTTCTTGGTTTGGTCGAAACGGATGAAGGGATTGACCCGGCTGGAGGGTTTGACTTCGTCGAGTTTGATTTTTTCCAGCTGCCGGGCACGGGATGTGGCTTGCTTGGCCTTGGAGGCATTGGCCGAGAAACGGCTGACGAAGGTCTGGAGTTCGGCGATCTGGGCTTTTTTCTTGGCGTTGCTGGCCAATAATTGATCCCGCACCTGGGTCACGGCGGTCATATAGTCGTCGTAGTTGCCGGGATATACTCGCAATTCGCCGTAATCCAGGTCGGCCATGTGGGTGCAGACGCTGTTCAAAAAATGGCGGTCATGCGAGATGATGATCATCGTCGAATTGCGCTCGTTAAGGACGTTTTCCAGCCAGCGTATGGTATTGATGTCCAGGTTGTTGGTGGGCTCGTCCAGTAGCATGATGTCTGGGTTGGCGAACAAGGCCTGGGCCAGCAATACCCTTAATTTCCAGCCAGGCGCCACGGCGCTCATCGGGCCGTTATGTTGTTCCAGCGGAATGTCGAGGCCCAGCAACAGTTCGCCGGCCCTGGCTTCGGCGGTGTAACCGTTGTATTCGGCGAATACCGATTCCAGCTCGGCGGCGCGCATGTAGTCGTCTTCGCTGGCCTCCAGGTTGGCATAGATGGCGTCGCGTTCCGACATGGCCGCCCACATTTCGGCGTGCCCCATCATCACCACATCCAATACGCGTTGGTCTTCGTAGGCGAATTGATTCTGGCGCAAGATACCCAGGCGTTCATTGGCATCTATGCTGACGTTGCCGGCCGAGGGTTCCAGGTCGCCACTGAGGATTTTCATGAAGGTTGATTTTCCGCAGCCGTTGGCGCCGATCAGGCCGTAACGGTTGCCGTTGCCGAACTTGACGGAAACGTTTTCAAACAGGGGCTTGGCCCCGAATTGCATGGTGATATTGGCGGTAGAAATCAAGAGTTTGTCCGAGGATTAAAGATAAAGAAAGCTTATGGCTGATTTGAGAAATAATTGACAGGTTTATGCTTGCGGATGCGGGGCTATTTTATCAGATTTTGGAGGGCATTTATTGGTGGCGCGCACCTGTCTTCATGCTGAAATGGGCGCTTTCGCCGCATTTCGGCATGGATGGAGCCAAACTTACCGTCCTTGGCGACCGCATCCCGGCCGGTATAAAATCCAGTTTTTGGAATAAAATTACGCAAGCCGCAGCTGTTCGAGGGATGCAACGGCGTGCGCTCCACCGATGTCGGGGATGATGCACAATTCCAGCACGGCGACAGCCGGAAGATTTACATAGTATTCTTCGGTTTCTCCCCTTGCACCGAGTGGGCTGAAATTCCACTGTTGCCGAACGATTTCCGTAAACGACTCGCCATCCGCCGACCAACTCAAGACATACTGCTGCGTGCGCTGGACTTCGGTTTCCACGAAGTCCAGCCGGATCAGATCGAGCCGTTGAGGAGGGTCGAAAATAAGCCGGATGATCTGAATCCCCGGTTCCGAGGCCCGCCAGCCACCGGCCCTGTCGGGCAGCAAGGCATCCTCGATGGGATGCTCGGTGTGTTCCGAAGTAATCTCCACTTCGGCAAGGCTCTCTATATTAAGCCAGTCCTGCCCAGAAACCGCGGTTTCCTTCCGGAGCGGATTGATGATACGTTTGCGCATAGTGAGACCTCATAAATCGGACCGGAAAAGCCGATCCATCGGCGTGATGTTATCGCGTTCCCGATTGATCGTGAGATTAATTCGCCCGATCGCAGGCTATCCTAGCCTGATAACGAGCCAGCTTGCTGCTATTTTGGTGGCATGGAAGCATCCCGCGTTCCGACAATTTCAGCTATCCCTTATAATATATAATGGCGTCCCAAGCAGCATCGCATCCATCCAGTAGCCTAACGAACCATGACCAATACGCCCGACATACTGAAAACCATACTCGCCAAAAAAGCCGAGGAAATCGCCCACCGCAAATCCAACGTTCCGCTCGATCTGCTACGGGAATTGGCCGGCACCGTTCAGGGACCGCGCGGTTTTTACCAGGCTCTGCGCGGCAAGGCCGACGCACAAAAACCGGCGATCATCGCCGAGATCAAGAAAGCCTCGCCCAGCCAAGGCGTGATCCGGGAAGACTTCAGGCCGGTGGAAATCGCCGTCGATTATGCTTTCAATGGCGCTACTTGCCTATCGGTGCTGACCGACAAGCAATTTTTCCAGGGCTCGGAAGCCAACCTGCAAATGGTGCGGGAAAAATGTCCGCTGCCGGTGATCCGCAAGGATTTCATGATCGACCCCTACCAGATCCATGAGTCGCGGGCGCTGGGCGCCGATTGCGTACTGCTGATCGCCGCCGCGCTGGAAGACGGCATGATGCAGGAACTGGCCGACACCGCCACCAGCCTGGGGATGGATATATTGGTGGAAGTGCATGACGCAGCGGAACTGGAACGGGCGCTGAAGCTGGATACCAAGCTAATCGGCATCAACAACCGCAATCTGCGCACCTTTGAAGTGTCGCTACTGACCACGCTGGAACTGAAAGACAAGGTTCCAGCCGACCGTCTGATCGTCACCGAAAGCGGTATCCATACCCCGGACGATGTCAAATTGATGCGAGACAACGGCATTTACACTTTCCTGGTCGGCGAAGCCTTTATGCGCGCCGAACATCCTGGCCAGAAAATGCGCGAGTTGTTTTTTACAAGCAAACGCTAGTTAAAACGCCGTCGTGGCTTCGGCTTCAAATTAAGGGTAGCCGATATTGGCTACCCTAGATCGGCATCCCGTTCGCCGGTGCTGATACGCCCACCTTCAATCGCATCGAGAATATAGACTTTGCCATCGCCGTGATGTCCGCTATGGGCGACATGCATGATGGTTTCAAAAATGATGTCCACCAAACTGTCGGGCGCGAAAATTTCCAGCCGCTTCTTGGGCAAGAAAGGTTTGTAATCCTGAATGTGCTCGGTGCGCTCCCGCCCAAAACCCTCGCAATCGATGATCGTCATGCCTGGAAAACCCGGAATTTCCATCAAGGCCATCGTCACATGGCTAAGCCTGTGTGGCTGGATATAAGCGCGTATCTCTTTCATGGCTTTCCTTTAAGGTTCGTCGGCTTCGGCAAAATAGCGATACAGCGCCGGTAACAAGGTCAAGGTCAAAATCGTCGCGCTTATCAGGCCACCGATAATCACCACGGCGAAAGGTTTGGCCGTTTCCGAGCCCACGCTGGTCGAAAGCGCGGCCGGGAACAGGCCCAGCATCGCCATCAGCGCGGTCATCACCACCGGCCGCAGGCGGCTGACCGAGCCGTTGACGATGGCATCGTGCAGCGAGTGGCCTTCGCGGCGCAGCTTATTCAATTGCGAGACCAGAATCACCCCGTTTTGCACCGCTATGCCGAACAGCGCGATAAAACCCACCGCGGCGGAAACGCTGAGGTTAATGCCGGTTGCCAATAGAATCAACAAGCCGCCTATCATAGCAAACGGTACATTCATCACGATCAGCAACGCATTCTTGACGGACATGAAAGCCCAAAACAGCAACACAAAGATCAACCCCAGACTGATAGGCACGATCACTGACAGCCGTTTCATTGCCCGTTGCTGGTTTTCGAACTGGCCGCTCCAGACGATGCGGTAGCCGGGCGGCAAGGCGATTTGCGCCGCCACTTTTTGCTGGGCCTCGGCCACGAAGCTGCCCTGGTCGCGGTCGATCAGGTTACATTTGATGGCGATGCGACGCATGTTGTCTTCGCGGCTGATCCGCGATGCACCTTGATTGATTTTGATGGTCGCCAGTTCCGACAAGGGAATGCGCTGGCCATCCGGAGTCTGCACCGTCAGGCTTTCCAAGCCGGCGACAGAATTGCGGGCGTTTTCTTCGTAACGTAGGGTGATGTCGAAACGCCGCTCGCCTTCCAGAAACTGCGACGCTTCCTTGCCGCCCATGCCGATTTCCATGACCCGTTCCACGTCGGCGACGTTGATACCGTAACGCGATACCTTGGCTCTATCGATGTCGACGATGACCTGGGCCAGGCCGGCTTGCTGTTCGGCGGCGACATCGGTGGCGCCTTGAATCGAAGCTAGGATATGGGTGATCTGATCGGCGCTGTCTTGCAGGGTTTTTAAATCGCTGCCGAAAACCTTGATGGCGATTTCGCCCTTGACCCCGGAAATGGCTTCCTCGACGTTATCCTGAATGACCTGCGAAAAGTTGGTGAGGATACCGGGAAATATAGACAACTCCTTGTCCATGGCTTGTATCAGTTCGTCTTTTTTCTTGTAACGCCGGGTATCCTTGGGATTGAGGTCTATCAACACTTCCAGATTGTTGAAACCCTTGGGGTCGGTGCCGTCTTCGGGGCGACCCAACTGGGTCAGAACGGTTCGGGCTTCGGAAAAGGTTTCCAGCTTATCGCGTACCTTGCGTTCGAGTTCCTTGGCGGTAGTCAGCGATACCGGGGTCGGCAGGGTGATGGTCAGCCAGATATTGCCTTCGTCGAGCTTGGGCATGAATTCCGTGCCTATTAGTTTAACCGACGCGAAGCTCAGCACCAATGCCGCGACTGCGGTGATGAACACGCTGCGGGCGTGTCTCAGCACCCATTCCAGCAAGCGCCGATAATGGTGTTCCATGCCGTGAACCAAGGGATTGTGGCGCTCGGCCAGATTGGGGCCCAACAGGTAAGTCAGCATGGCCGGTACGAAGGTTAGGCTGAACAACATCGATGCCACCAGCGCGAAACTCAGGGTATAAGCCATCGGCGAGAAAATTTTCGCTTCTACCCGCTGGAAGGTAAATATCGGCAAGAAGGCGATGATGATGATGGCTTTGGAAAATAGGATAGGCCGCCCCATCTCCGTCGCCGTGGTTAGCAGCGATTGCCGAAGGTGACGGATGTCGGATTGGCGATGCAGATCCAGCGTCACTTGCACCATGACAGCTTCGACCAAGACCACGGCACCATCGACGATGATACCGAAGTCTATGGCGCCCAAAGAAATCAGGTTGGCGGAAATGCCGCCCAGATCCACCAGGATAAAGGCGAAGAGCAGGGATAGCGGGATGATCAACGTCACCAAAAACGCCGCCAGGAAGCGTTGTAAAAACACCAGCAAAATGATCAGGATTAGCACCGCGCCCTCTATCATGTTGTGTTCGACGGTGTGTATGGTGTGGCCGACCAGTTCGGTGCGGTCGTAAATCGGGTTAATCTTGACGCCGGGCGGCAGGCCGAACTCGTTGAGTTCCTGAATTTTCTGTTTGACGCCACCCAGCACGTTGACGGCATCTTGGCCCTTGATCAGCAGCACAATGCCTTCGACGATATCGTCGCGCTGATTCATGCCGACCATGCCGGTGCGGGGTTGCGGGCCGACGCTGATGTCGGCGACATCCTTGATACGCACCGGTACTCCATCGTTGGTATCCACCACGATCTCGCCGATTTCCTGGGCGGATTTCAATAAACCTACGCCCCTGACCACCAGCGCTTCGTCGCCATGTTCGATATAGCCGCCGCCGGTGTTGGTGTTATTGGTGGCGATGGCGGTGAATACCTGGTTCAGATCGATGCGGTAATTCTTCAAACGGTCCGGTTTGACGGCAACCTTGTATTCCTTGACGCCGCCGCCGTAGGACACCACGTCGGCGACGCCTTGCACCGAACGCAGCTTGGGCTCGATGACCCAATCCTGCAAGGCGCGCTGTTCGACCAAGGGCAAGTGCTTGGCATCGATGACGTACCGCAAGATCTCGCCGACGCCGGTCGACAATGGTCCGAGCTGCGGCTTAGTATCGGTGGGAATGTCGGCGTTTTGCAGTCGTTCCAAGACCTGTTGCCGGGAGAAATAGTCCTCGGCGCTGTCGTCGAAGGTCAAGGTCACCACCGACAATCCAAAGATGGATACCGAGCGCATGTTCATCAGGTGCGGCAAGCCGTTCATCACCCGTTCGATCGGCAGCGAAATCAGTTTTTCGACTTCCTCCGGCGCCTGGCCGGGATATTGGGTCACCACCTGTACGAAGACATTTTGCACGTCCGGAAACGCCTGTACCGGCAGGTTCTCAAAGGCGATGATGCCGGAAACGGCAATCGCCAAAGTGGCGCCAATTACCATCAGGCGCTGCTGTAGGCAAAACGCGATGAGTCTTTCAATCATGTCGATATTCTCTGTGCGGTGCTATGGCTTGCTGTTTTCGATGTCGATTTCTTCTTCGGCACGCAGCATCAGGGCGCCTTCCGTAACCAATTGATCTCCGGCCGCCAAACCGCTACTGACCACGGCCTGGTCTTTCAGGCGTAAGTTGATGTCAACCGGACGTTGCTGGAAATGATCTTCATCCAAGGCAACGAATACATAATCGGAGTCACCTTCGGTAAACACGGCAGTTAGGGGAATGACAATGGCTTTATCGTCGGGATCGCTTTCCACGGTGATGGTAGCGTACATACCCGGCAGCAAGCGGCCGTCCGGATTGGGAAGTTCGCAGCGCACCTGGACGGTACGGGTCTGCTCATCAAGCACTTGTCCGATGTACTGCACCGTAGCGGGGAAGGTTTCGCCCGGATAAGCCGGCACCCAAACGGACAGCCTCTGTCCCAACCTTACCTTACCGAGATTGACTTCGAAAACTTGCATCAGCAAGGTCAGTTTTTTGATGTCGGAAACCACGAACAACGGCGTATCGCGGTCGGGCCGCACTTCCATGCCCGGATTGACGTTCCGTTCCACCACCGTACCCGATACCGTGGAACGCAAGGCGAATCGGCCATCGCTTTGCCGAGTACTGATGTGCAGATTTTTCAATCTGTCCTGTGCCCGATGTACTTCACTGCGGGCATTATTGAAAGCGTCTTGCGCCTGCTCCAGTTCCTTCAGGGAAACGGCCTTGCCGGCGTAGAGCTCTTGCTGGCGATTGAAGGCGTGGCTGGCCAACGTCAAATCCGCCTGAGCCTTGGCAAAATCGGCTTCGGCATCGGCGACATCGGGGCTGTCCAGTTCCAGCAAGGTCGAGCCGACCTGAACCTGCGTGCCGAGTGCAAGCGGCGCGGCAATCACGCGGCCGGCGACCGGCGAGCTGACGCGGGACGTCATGCTTTCGTTATAGATGATTTTGCCGGCCAGCGGCTCCAGTAAAGGATGCTGAACCGGAGTCAGGCTGGCGGTCTTGACGTAGGCCTTTTTCGGCGAACCAGGCGCCAGATAGACTTCACCTTGCGGCTTTTTAATTTGCTGTGCCGTTTGTTTATGGTCCGAGGATTCCGAACAGGCCGCTGACAGCACTATGGCGAGCAGGCCGATTAAAAAGAGATTTTTTCTTTGCTGAAGCATCTGTTTATTCATGTCCATTTTTGTACAGGCTAATTCCCAGGTTTCGACCGGCTATTGTGTAACGTCTAGGCTGCGGTCGCCATCCGTAGCCGGCGCTTTATCGCCGTTCAATTCCACACCCAATGCCTTTGCCAAGTCGAAGTAAGCATTGGTTCGGTTAATCATCGCCGCATAATAGTCGCGCATCACGTTTTTATAACTGCGCTGAGCCTCGATGAAATCCAGCACGCTGGTGGCACCCTTGCCATAAGCCAGCTCGGAGCTGTTTCTGACCGTTTGAGCATCGTCCAGCAAGCCATCCTTGAAGCGTTGCACGATTTTTTCGGCACTGCTCCAGGCCGCCAAGGCACTAACGACATCGTTGCGAATGCCGAGTTCGGTTTGTTCCGCAGCCAGCCGGCTCTGATTCAAATTCACGGCCGCCTTGTCGGATTCGCCTTGATATTGGTAAAACAGCGGCACCGGCACGTTTACGCCGACGAAGAAGGAGTTGAGAGTATTGTTGCTGGGATCGCGCGCATAGCCGGCATTGAGGGTAACATCCGGATATTTCAGGCGGCGCGCCAGTTCCAGTTCCTTTTCGGCCTGTTCCGCCCGCCGCTTGTCGGCCTGTAGATCCGGACGTTGCTGCAAGGCTTTGCCGATCAAATCGTCTTTCGGTAGATTCTGGCCAATATCCTTGAGGTCCGGCCATTCTTCCTTGGCTTCGAATTGCAGGCTCTTGTCCGGCCAACGCAGTATCACCGCCAAACCGGCTTGAGCCTGTTCAACCGCAGTCTGTGCATTGTCGAGATCGGACTGTGCCCGCATGGCTTCCATTTTCACGCGCAGGAAATCCGATTCGGAAATATCGCCTTTCTTCAAACGCAAGTTGTTGGCCTTGGTAATGACCTGATAATGATCGACAATTTCCTGGGCCAACCAGCGGTTTTTCTGGGTCTGCAGCAGTTCGTAATACGCGTCCCTAACCATATTGGAAAAGATACGCACCGCATCGCGAAAATCGCTCTCCGCCGCCTGGGTCGCGAAACCGCCGCTTTCCATGCGCAAGCCGCGTTTGCCGGCCACTTCAATTAGCTGGCTGAAGGAAAAATACTCGGCAACGCCGCAGGAAACATTCGGATCGTGGTTACAGCCGACGGCACCGGAGCCCATGTTGGGCTTATTGCTAATCTCGGAAATCTGCACGCCGAGTGTCGGATTGGGTATCGCGGAGGCAATCACCGCTTCGGCGTGGGATTGCTCGATATTGTATTTCGCGGCGATCAGATCGAGGTTGCGCTGATAGAAAATCGCCAGCGCCTCGTCGACGGAAATCGCCATATTCTGTCCGTAAGCGTCGACGGCGCTCAATAAACCGAATAGAAGGCCAGCTATCTTGAATTTAGAGCGATTATTTAGCACTGATTTGATTACAAATGAAATATTAAACTGGGCACAAGCCAGTAGACAGAGCAATTTTCTAGCCAACTATAATTACAGCCTTGGAACTGCACAGATAATACTACGCGTGCCTTGTTACAACCAAGATTGTGATCAACGCTTCCGGAGAATTCGTGTGAATGAACCCGACGTAGGGCGGCTGAAATAAACCAGCGCTAAAACCGTTTGGTTTATTTCGGCTGGATTCAAAGACTCTGCGGGATTACCCGAAAGCAGTATATAGATAGCGATTCAATATTACAATTGCGCGACTCGGGGACTGCTTCCTCGTGGCCTTCTAGTCGCCATGATGCACCAAGCAACTCCAATTTGCCAGGCTTGGTAGGGATGCAAAAATTGGTTGGTCTATCTCGGTCGGGCGGCTTGTTTTGGAGGCTGGACATTGCTACTCTGACAATCGACACCGGCACTGCTCAACTCAACTTGCGAGAAAACTTATGACCAAAACTTCGATAAAACGCGCTGGCCGCTGGCTTTGCGCTTTGCTGATAACGGTTGCCGGCCCGGCGCTGGCCGATGAAGTGGGTTGCGTGACGACCGCATGGAAACTGGTCGGCGCCAATCATAAAGTCTGTGTGGATGTCTTTGAAGACCCGAAAATCCCCAATGTGATTTGCCATATCAGCCAAGCCAGGACTGGCGGCATCTCCGGCACTCTGGGCCTGGCCGAGGATCCGTCGCAGTTTTCCCTGGCTTGCCGCCAAATCGGCCCCATCAATCTGCCAGCCAAATTGCCCGAGCAAGATACCGTGTTTTCGGAAAGTACCTCGTTGCTATTCAAATCCACCAACATCACCCGGCTATGGGATGCCAAACACAACACCTTGGTGTATCTGGCGATCAGTCGCAAGGTAATAGAAGGTGCCCCCGCCAACAGCGTATCCTCGGTTCCGGTGATGCCCTGGGGACGATAGCGGTAACGGATTGCTGGTAACATTACAACAGACTCTTTACCAAGAAATGCTCGGCTTAACTTTTCCTCTCATTTGGATAGCACTATGAAACACTTACATCTTTTGTTTGTAGCGGCAGTAATCTTTTCTTTCTTGTGGCGCGTGTATCTGGCGGAAAAATTGCCCGAAAAGTTGACCGAAAAATGGATCAAGATTTTGCCGCATGGCTTGGCGGCGGGCTTGTTGTTATCCGGTATAGCATTAGTCTTTCAAGGCAACTGGTCCGATAACTACGGCTGGATTGTCGCAAAAGTGCTGTTAATGTTGGTGTTCATCGCAGCCGGTCTATTCACATTACGAGAACAAGGGCAGCGCCGCTGGATTTCTTTTGGCGTTGCAATGTTCAGCTTTGTTTACATTGTGAAGTTGGCCATTACTAAACAAATATTCTTTTTATAACACCGGGCCTTGGAAAGCGACTATCCAGACGTGCATGCACCTGGTGGCTCAAGGCCGTAAGGTGCAATTGGTAGAGCGACAATAGGCGAAGCCATATTGCGCCGCACGGGATCCGTTTAACATTCGGGTCAGAGGAGGCCGAAGCCTCCGTCTGCCCACAGAACCGTGCGTACGGGTCCGTACACGGCTCATCACGCAAGACTCACCCATTGAGAAACTTCAAACCAATGCGCTAGCTTCTGGTCGGATCGGATGGCTTGACCTTTACCCTTTATAAACCAATCGTTAGGATAGGCTTTGGATACGGCAACTGTCTTGCTAAGCGCCCATCGCTTCCGGTTGGTAAACGCAACTGCCGCCGCTTTGGGTGATACCCCTCGTTTGATCAGCGTCCGGTAGAGATGCTGCTTCCGCTTTTGCTGATCAACCAACCTAGCCCTCAGTCGCCGCCGGATATGCGCCTCTATCTTCACTAATTGCGCTGGATAGTGGCTTAGACTGAAATAATTCGACCAGCCGACATACCATTGATTGATCAACTTTAGGCTGGTTTCTATATCCTTATCGGTGCCTCGTGGCGTCAGGGCTTTGACTTTATCCATGGCCGTTTGCAGGGCTTTTCGCGCGATCGCGATCGTCCCGTTCACTACCGTGAAGCCCAAAAACTTTACCCTTTCGGATCTCGCCACTTGGCTTTTCTCCCGGTTCACCTTGAGTTTGAGCTGTCTTTCTATGAACTGACTGACCGTTTCCATCACCCGTTCCGCCGCTTTCTGCGATTTCACGAAAATGTTGCAATCATCGGCGAACCTGCAAAACTCCAGGCCACGCTTTTCCAGTTCTTGATCCAGTTCGTCCAGCACAATGTTGCTCAGCAAGGGACTTAGCGGCCCTCCCTGCATCGCGCCTTCTTCGCTCCGAACAGCCACGCCGTTGATCATGATGCCGCTACGCAGCATCAAACCTATCAGACGTAGTATGCGTTTGTCGGTGATCCGTTGTCCCATTCGGGCTATCAGCCGGTCGTGATGGATGCGATCAAAGAATTTCTCCAGGTCGATGTCCACCACATACGGTTTGCCACTGTTGATGATGCTTTGCGCCGCCTCCACCGCTTGGTGTGGGTTCCGTCCTGGACGGAAGCCGTAACTGTGCTGCGAAAAATGCGGCTCAAATAGCGGTTCCAACAACAATTTCAGCGCCGTTTGTACCACCCGATCACGCACCGTCGGGATGCCCAGCAATCTTACCCCGCCTTGCGGCTTCGGAATTTCCACTCGGCGTACCGGCGATGGCTTGTAAGTCCAGCTCAACAACTCCTGTTGCAACCGGCTTAACTCTTCTTCCAGACGGCTTTCAAAGATCGCTATGCTCACGCCGTCGATGCCGGGCTTGCCTTTGTTTTCCTTGACCTGTTCGAACCCTATCCGCAGATAGGACGCGTAACAGAGGTCTTCGAAGAGGCTTTGTTCCTCAATGAGTTGGCTCATGTCGTTTATTTCACTCGTGTTTGCAGAGGGTTTTCAGCAATCTCGCACGATTGATTCGTTCACTGTTTACGTCGTCAATAGTCAAGCGCTCCTGTTAGGCTGATCTCGACCCTCCGGTCTTTAATTAACGGCTAAAAGCCGCTTTCGTGTTCCGCCCTTCGTCTCCAACTTCCCGGTCACTTTCTCGATGTTTTACCCTCATCCAGGTCACCCTGAAATCATCGGCACCCAGCTTTACGACTACTACGGCTTCATCTGCAGACCCTCGATTCATCATGTCAGCATTGCTGCTGCGCTTAGGGCTTAAAGAGTCGCAGTTACTCCGACCCAAACCGAAGGCCCTTCACTGGGTAAGGTAGTCACCCCTTTCTCGATCCACCTACCTTCACTAC
>JAJRDU010000120.1 GCA_028748685.1 Methylococcaceae bacterium | reverse complement strand
CAACTCAGTCATCACCATATAACCAAAGAACCCTTATCAGTCCGTGAACGAATGGCAGCCATTTTGGAAAAACTTAACCGGTCAGATAGCCTCCCTTTCGGAACGCTATTTACCCGAAGCGAAGGAAAAGGCGGGGTGGTTGTCACGTTTCTTGCCATCCTTGAGCTCAGCAAGGAAGGAATCATCGACATCTTCCAGTCCGAACCCTATGCCGACATCGGCGTTAGAGTCCGCGTCGCCACTTGAAGAACACCTTAGCGCAAGCGTTGTTGAAGATGTCGTCGTCGAAGCCAAGCCCAATAAGCCTAAGCGTAGAAAACCCAAGCGTTTGCCGGTCGTCGAAACTATTCACGCGCCTAGACGGAAACCACCGAAATTGCGGCCGGCGCAGCGAAACTCTTGGTCCAGGATACCGCTATTGGTTGGCGAACCGGAGCCTATCGAGGACAAACCGGCCGAATTCATTGAATATGTCCCAACGCGCAGACGCAGGCCGCCCAGATTGCTTCCGGCTCTGCGCGGTTCCTGGTCGCCTTATTCGGTATGCGTGGACAAGTCGGTGGAAAGCGAGAGCGTGGCTATATTCATCGGTAGCCAAATCCCCTTATCCGAACAACTGAAAGAGTGCGACGTGGATACCAAACGCATCGTAGAAGCTATACTGTTTGCGGCCAATAAACCCATGACCATCAAACAGATACAGCAGGCATTTCCCGAGCTTGAGCAGCCCGATACCCTGGAAATCCAGCAAGCCATCGAGGCCATCAGCCAGGACTATCTGGCCCGGCCGATAGGCTTGAAACAACTGGCCAGTGGCTACCGGTTCCAGATCAAGGAAGGTATGGCGCATTGGGTTACTCGCTTGTTCGAGGAAAAACCGCCGCGTTATTCCCGCGCCATGCTGGAAACCATCGCCATCATCGCCTACCGGCAACCGGTGACGCGCGGCGAGATAGAAGACATTCGCGGCGTCAGCGTCAGTTCCGGCATCATCCACACCCTGCTGGAAAGGGAGTGGATACGGGTGATCGCCCATAAGGAAGTGCCGGGCCGTCCGGCCTTGTACGGCACCACCAAACAATTTCTGGATTATTTTAATTTAGCCTCACTGGCCGAATTGCCGACGCTGCAGGAAATCGTGGATTTCGATTTCGGCAACGCGTCCCAACTACCACCACAGCAGGAAAACAGTGAAAGAACGCAAACCGACTCATTCGAAGCATCCGAACCCGCAACCGCAGAGCAAGAAACCGAGCACGCCCCGCAAACCGCGCCCGGCGCAGAGCTCGACACCGAAAACCTCACCCTCCACTGAAAAGTCGGGCGAGAGTGGTGAGCGGATTCAGAAACTACTGGCCAGGGCCGGCCTGGGTTCCAGGCGGGAAATCGAGCGTTGGATAGAAGAGGGGCGTTTGACCGTCAACGGCCATAAAGTCCAACTCGGTTATCACTTAAAGCCCGACGATTATTTGCAGATCAACGGCCGGGTGGTGAAGTGGGATAAATACGCCGACCAACCGACTCGAGTGTTGGTTTACAACAAACCAGTCGGCGAAATCGTCACTCGCCGCGATCCCGAGGGCCGGCCGGTGATATTCACCCAATTGCCGCGTTTGCCGGTGGGGCGCTGGATCGCGGTCGGCCGATTGGACATCAATACCTCGGGCTTGATATTGGTCACCAATAACGGCGAACTGGCCAATCGGCTGATGCATCCCTCGCGGGAAGTCGAGCGCGAATACGCGGTGCGGATACTGGGCGAAGTCGACGACGCGATGATGGAGCGTCTGAGAAAAGGCGTGGAACTCGATGACGGCCCCGCGCATTTCGACGACATCCGTTTTTACACCGGCGAAGGCGCCAATAAATGGTTTTACGTCACGGTTAAACAAGGCCGCAATCGCCTGGTCAGGCGCTTATGGGAATCGCAAGGCGTCAAGGTCAGCCGCTTGATGCGGGTACGTTACGGCGATGTGGTGTTGCCGGAACGAGTCAGGGCGCATTCCTTCTACGAGTTGGAAGCCAAGGAATTGCAAGAATTGATGGCCTTTGTAGGCTTGTAGTTTGCGAAGGGCTGAATAGCAAAGCGAGTTAGTCAGGCAAGTTAACGCCACGAACCCACGTGAAAAAAATTGCCCGTGGTTGGGCGTTGTCACATCCTTGTGTAGGCGAGCGCCTTGTCCTATCTACAAAAATACCCGTCGCCGATCCAGGCGAAAGACGGATTTCGACCGTGCTCCCCCGAGCTTTACGAAACGCTCAATTTCGCTGATTAGGCAGTCAGGGGCTGTTTGTTGCGACGGGGGGAGCCGATCAGGCTGGCCAGCGCGCTGCCGAACAACCAAACGGCTGCGGGGACAGGTACGGTAGTGGGTGTGATGCTAAGCGACAAAGGCGTTCCGGCCATCGCAGATGTGCCGGTAATTTCACCCGCCATGCACATATTTCCTGCCATCAAACCGCCTTTAGTACAGTCACCGTATGCCATGCTGTCAACCACCCCAGCCATGGTGGTCTTATCGAATGCCAGTGTGAAGAGGGCATTCTCATTGGGCGTTTCACCTGGAATTGCAGGCATGGCCGATCCAAATTTTCCGCCATATTTGATGAACCCGGTTGCCGCGGTCGTCGTACCGTCGTAGCCGCCGCCTCTATAGACATCCGTGGTATTTTTCAGAAAAACGGTGGAGGTTACCACGTTGCCCAGGGTGTGGGTTCCGTCCAACTGATAACTAAGGTTCATGAGAGGAAAGCTGGTTTTATAATTGGGATTTACATTGTTAACAGGATACATGGATGAATTCATGGTGCCATGCAGATTGGTAACCGACGATCCATCCCAGTCGAATGTGCCGTTAAAGAACGTGTCCACGCCATTGGTCATGGTCTCGAGAAATTCCGCAGCCACGCTGTAGGTTTGCGCCTGTGCAATTGTCGAGCTGGTAACCAGTAGCAGGGAAGCGAGTAATTTTGTTTTGAGATTCATGGTCTAAAATCCTTAAGTAAAGCAAAAATAAATAGTATTTCGGTAAGGCAACCATCGCACCGAATAGATGGAGCTAAGCCCTGTGAATGCTCGACCAATCTCATTCCACGAGCCGACAAAAAAATCCCCCAATTGCCGGGATTCGACATTGGGGGATTGTACTTGCCTGTACTAGCGCTTCGAGCGCCTTATCCTGTTTGGGTTGACCGCTAAAATAAACAAGCCGGTTCGTCCTGTTTTAGCTCAGCATTGGCTTCGACAACGCTTTTCCGAGCGTGCCGCAAGGCTCAAGCAAGGCTGATCCTTCGCCTTTCCGGCTTAATGGCGGTCAATGTAACGGTGTCTTGCCCGATTAGGCTAAAACAGACTTGCGGCGGTTAACGCCGATCAGGCCCATCAGAGCGCTGCCGAACAGCCAAACGGCAGCCGGTACAGGCACGGTTGTAGGCGCGGCGGTGATGTTCAAAGTAAATGGGAAACCGCCCATCGATCCAAGGACGACAGCGCCTGTATCTGGATCTAGATTTTTACCATACAAGCCGGTCATGCCCAGCCAGCCGGTGTAATACGGACCCATCATGCCCAAGCGGGTCTCGTCGGCGTAAACCATTTTATCGGTCAGCGCTTTGGTGACATTGGTTGGGTCGGTCGCGTCAAACAGCAGGGTGAAGAAGCCGTTGTTGTTACGGCCGCTTTGAGTAGGCATGCCATAAGCCATCGCGGTACCACCATCAGTAGTGTCGACGTTATAGCCTCCGCCCGCCACGACATTGGTATCATTTTTCAAGAATGTCATCGCGGTTACCACGCCGTTAGTGGTGGTTTCGGGTACAACGTTATCAAAGGTCAGATGCAACAGCGGAGCCTCACCGTTTTTATAGCCACCCGGTTTAGCATAAATGTCTTTGGTGTAGGCGGCATTGACGACTGAGTTGCTTAGTGGATCCCACCATCTGTTATTAGCGGAGTCCCACGCAAACATGGATTCGGATAAATTTCCGGTGAAATTGGTGACCGAGGTTCCATCCCAGTTGAAGCTACCATCGAACGTGGTGACACCTTGTATACCGCCGTCTTTAAAGACTGCGGAAACGTTGTACAGCGCAGCCTGAGCCATGGAAGTGCTGGCGGCCAATAGTAGCGACGCAGCCAGTTTTGTTTTCAAATTCATAAATACTCCAGATTTTTAAAGTTATTAACGATCGGGCGATACAGTCAACGCACCGGACATACGCCCTAGCACAGTGGCTCTCCATCGCCCACGGAGGCGGCCCGGCCATCTGGCTTTCCCGCCAGACCCGTAGGCTTTCCGACCCCGCCTCGCGGCGGCTGTGGCAATATGGTTTGTGACGGGCTTCCTGCCTTCGTCTGTGTTCTTTTTTCCAAGCTTGGCTGATATTCATCCATTCCAGACACCTGGTTAAACTGGTTGAGGCCCATATCCAAAGCCAACGTCTGACAATAACCATTGGCTCTATTGGGTCGTTCGCGTAAGTTCGCCCAAACACGCCCGCTCATGCTTGACTAGAAAGCTACGCAGAGGTCAAGCTCAGGGGCCTAGTGCCAACTGCGTCGGCGGTTTGGTAAGCACCGTCGAGGATAGTGGCCTCGGTATTACGTGTTCAATATCTGGTTGTATCGTTCAACAAAAGGTCGCTGCCGTCATGCCGCCGTCGCTTGGATGGTAACGGATGGTGAACAGCTGCTTGTTGAGCAAAAATTACTTATAAAGCAGCATAATACGGGCCAACAATTAAGGCATTGAAGTGAAAGGGTAATTTGAAATTACGGGTTGTAACCTGGTTAAAAATAAGTGATATAGCCTGGTTGTTAGGCTTCAAAAAACATATTTTAATTATTGTTTGCTGGTTGGGTGATTGCTTAAAAGACCGTGTTTCTTCGATGTAAAGGCGTCGAAAAAGGATCAGGCTGGCCAGGAATTGATATGCTCTCGGTGTCTTGGGAAAAAAGCAACGGAACAACGATGGTGGGTAGAAAAACGTTGCCAACCTATTTTGGAATGTCGAAAAAGGGGGATTAAGCTGTCAGCGTCTTAAACGAAAATAAACATCCAGTAATTGATTTGTCGTGGTTTGAATCCAGCGGCGAGAGTTTATAAGTGCAGAAAAAAAGCCAAAGTAAAACCTTTGGCTTTCTTGTTTATGACGATTTTGCCGTAAGGCTCAGAATAAGCCGCTGATCACGCCGTCGTCACTGATGTCGATGCGTTCCGCCGCGGGTACTTTCGGCAGGCCGGGCATGGTCATCATGTCGCCAGCGATTGCGACGATGAATCCTGCGCCGTTGGCCAAGCGCACTTCGCTGATCTCGACGTTATGCCCCGACGGCGCACCCTTGGCGTTGGGATTGGTCGAGAAAGACATCTGGGTCTTCGCCATGCAGATCGGGAAGTGGCCGTAATTAGTTTGCAGAGCCTTGATTTCGCCCATTACCTTAGGCGAGGCGCTGACGCTGCCGGCACCGTACAGCTTGGTGGCGATGGCTTCGATCTTGTTCCACAGCGGCAATTCGCTATTGTAGACATAGCTGAAATCGGGTTCGCGGTTGTCGACGATGTCCAATACTTCGCGGGCCAAGTCTTCCGCGCCGGCACCGCCTTGTGCCCAATGTTTGGCGATCACGCATTTCGCGCCCAGCGCTTCGCACTTCTTCCGCAACAAGGCGATTTCCGCGTCGGTGTCGAAGGTGAAATGGTTGATGCTGACTACGCAGGGCAGGCCGTAGTGGTTGGTGATGTTGCTGAGGTGTCGCTCCAGATTGGCGAAGCCTTTTTCCAGGGCGTCCAGATTTTCCTTGTTCAAATCGTCCTTGGCGACGCCGCCGTGGAATTTCAGCGCCCGCACCGTTGCGACCAATACCACCGCCGATGGTTTCAGTCCGGCCATCCGGCATTTGATGTCGATAAATTTTTCCGCGCCCAGGTCGGCGCCGAAGCCGGCTTCCGTTATCACATAATCGGCGAGTTTCAAGGCGGTCTTGGTGGCGGTGACAGTGTTGCAGCCGTGGGCGATATTAGCGAACGGGCCGCCGTGAATGATGGCCAGATTGTTTTCCAGGGTTTGCACCAGATTCGGTTTGATCGCGTCCTTCAAGACCGCCGCCATCGCGCCGTGGGCTTTCAGATCGCTGGCGTAGACCGGGGTGACCTTGTCGGATTTGTAGCCGATGACGATGCGGCCCAGGCGTTCCTTTAAATCGGCGCGGCTGGTCGCCAGACACAGGATCGCCATGACTTCCGAGGCGACGACGATGTCGAAACCGTCTTCGCGCAAATAACCGTTGGCCGCTCCGCCCATGCCGACCACGATCTTGCGCAGGGCCCTGTCGTTCATGTCGACGACGCGTTTCCACTGGATGCGGCGCGGATCGATGTCCAATGCGTTGCCGTGGTTGATGTGGTTGTCGATCAGCGCCGACAGCAGGTTGTGGGCGACGCCGATGGCGTGAAAGTCGCCGGTGAAATGCAGGTTGATGTCTTCCATCGGCACGACTTGCGCATAGCCGCCGCCCGCCGCGCCGCCCTTGACGCCGAAGCAAGGGCCTAACGACGGTTCGCGCAGGCAGATGATGGTTTTTTTGCCGATTCGATTCAGCGCATCGCCCAATCCGACCGTAGTAGTGGTCTTGCCTTCGCCGGCCGGCGTGGGGCTGATCGCGGTGACCAGAATAAGCTTGCCGTCGCTGTTGTCTTTCAGGCTGTTGACGTATTCCAGCGAAATTTTGGCTTTGTAATGGCCGTAAGGGTCCAGGTGCTCGGCGGGAATGCCGAACTTTTCACCGGCCAGGCCGATGATGGGTTGCATTTTTGCCTGTTGGGCGATTTCGATGTCTGACATGGTGTTTTCCGGAAAAAGTGGAGAGTGGAATTTCGATGGGGGCTTTTTGTGACGGCTATGTTCGCTAATTAACCGTTGGTTGGGTTATGCGTTAGCGTAACCCAACATCATATAACGGCAACTTATGGCTTACTTCTGTAGTTTTCGCCGCCGGATCGCGCTTATGTCCGGTAAACCGGAAACCGCGCGCATAGCATGCCGACCGATTCTTTAACCGATTCGATCACTCTTTCGTCTTCGATGTTATCCATCACGTCGCACATCAGATGGGCGACTTCGCGCACTTCCGCCTCCTTGAAACCACGGGTTGTTGGAGCAGGCGTGCCGACGCGAATGCCGCTGGTGACGAACGGCGATTGAGGATCGTTGGGCACCGCGTTTTTGTTGACGGTGATGTGGGCGCGGCCGAGGGCTGCGTCGGCGGCCTTGCCGGTGATGCCCTTGGCGATCAGTGAAACCAGCATCAGATGGTTGTCGGTGCCGCCAGAAACCACGTCGAAACCGCGTTCCATGAAGACTTCGGCCATGGCCCTGGCGTTGTTGACCACTTGCTGCTGATAGGTTTTGAATTCGGGCGTCGAGGCTTCCTTGAACGCCACCGCCTTGGCGGCGATCACATGCATCAGCGGTCCGCCCTGGATGCCGGGGAATATATTGGAATTGATCTTTTTCTCCAGCTCCGGATTGCTTTTACACAATATAAGGCCGCCGCGCGGGCCGCGTAGCGACTTGTGGGTGGTGCTGGTGACCACGTCGGCGATGGGCACCGGATTCGGATACAGGCCGGCGGCGACTAAACCCGCGACATGCGCCATGTCCACCACCAAATAAGCGCCAACCTTGTCGGCGATGTCGCGGAAACGCTGCCAGTCCCAGATCCGGGAATAGGCCGAGAAGCCGGCGATGATCAGTTTGGGTTTGTGTTCCAGTGCCAGGGCCTCGACCTGTGCGTAGTCGATTTCACCGGTGTCGGCTTTCAGGCCGTATTGAACGGCGTTGTAGAGCTTGCCGGAGAAATTTGGTTTGGCGCCGTGGGTCAAATGGCCGCCGTCGGCCAGGCTCAGGCCTAGAATGGTGTCGCCCGGCTGGATCAACGACATGAATACCGCCATGTTGGCCTGCGAGCCGGAATGCGGCTGAACGTTGGCGTAATCGGCGCCGAACAACGCCTTGGCCCGGTCTATGGCCAGTTGTTCGACAATGTCGATGTATTCGCAGCCGCCGTAATAACGTTTTTCCGGATAACCTTCGGCGTATTTATTGGTCAGCAGCGAACCTTGCGCTTCCAGGACGCGTGGGCTGGCGTAGTTCTCGGAAGCGATCAGTTCGATATGGTCTTCCTGGCGTTGGCGTTCCTGCTCCATGGCATGGAATAATTCGTCATCAAAACCTTTTATGGTCATCGATTGGTCAAACATGGTTTTCTCCTAAGTAATTTTTATTCGTTATTGGGCGACAGCAGCAGGATTTGCAGGTCGGCTACATTGGTGCCGGTCGCGCCCGTCATCAGCAAATCGTTGGCGGCCTTCAGTGCCGGATAGGCATCATTATGGTTCAGCATCGCCAAGGGGTCGAGACCGGTTTGGCGTATGCGTAGCAGTGTGCCTGAATCGACGATGCCGCCCGCCGCGTCGGTTGGCCCGTCGCGGCCATCGGTGCCACCGCTTAAAAACGACCATTCGCTGGTCAGGCCGTGTTGCTGCGCCGCCAAGGCAAAGGCCAGCGCCATTTCCTGATTGCGCCCGCCTTTGCCGTTACCCGACAAGGTTACCGTAGTTTCGCCGCCGGCGATAATGGCTGTTGGTTGTGTAATGCCTTTTGTCAGCAGGTTTTTAGCATAAATCGCCAATTTTTCGGCGGCAAGCCGCGCTTCGCCGCGCAGGTGCTTGCTGTAAAGCTCGACATGAAAATCCTGTTTGGCCGCGCTGACGACCGCATCGACGCTGATGGTGTTGCTGCCTATTAATGTATAGGACGTGTTTTCGAAAATCGCGTCGCCGCTTTTTGGTGTATCGGGTTGCAGCCCTTGCGCGCCCTGTTTCAGATAGGCCTGTACAGTGTTTGGAACTTGCTCCCAGACCTTATAGGATTGGAGCACGGCGATGGCATCGCTAAAGGTGGTGTCGTCCGGCACGGTAGGGCCGCTGGCGATGGCGCTAACGTCGTCGCCGATCACGTCCGATAGTATTAGCGCGTGCAGGTCGGCGGGGGCGGCCAGTCTTGCCAGTCCGCCACCTTTCAGCCGAGACAGGTGTCTGCGAACGCAATTGATTTGATTGATGCTGGCGCCGCAGGCCAATAGCAGGTCGGTGGTGGCGATTTTTTCCTCAAGCGTCAGCACGTCGGCCGGGGCGGGCAGCAATGCCGAGCCTCCTCCAGAGACTAGAACCAAAACCAGATCGCCGTGTTGTGCATTCCGAGCGCGTTCGGCAATAATTTTAGCTGCTCGTAAGCCTTCGGTATCCGGCAATGGGTGTCCGGCGCCAATGACATCGATATTTTCAAGGTTCGAGGCGTTGTCGTAGTTGGTCACCGCGATGCCCCTGCCGACCAGTCGGTGCAACGGAATGGTATCCCGAGCTGCGGCGGCCATCGCGCGGGCGGCCTTACCGAAAGCAATCAAATGGATTCTGGGCCAGTTGCCGGTGCGGGGTTTAGCGGCATCGGCTAAATCCAGGCGAAGCTGCAAATGCTCGCCGTCAGCCATAAGCACACGCATAACCGCCAGATACGGGTCGGCCGCGGCCACGCCGGCCTGAAAAAAGGCTATGGCATGTTGGCGTAGGATTTCCGTCGGATAAGGCATCGCGGATTGCAGACGCAATTAGGCCATTTTCTTGGCAAGTTCGAAGATGATTTCGGCGTCGAATACCTGTTTGTTATCTTCGAAGAGCTTGGCGATGCAGGCTCGATGCAGCGCCAGCTTCAAGGTGCCGAAGCCGATGGCGCCCCAGATGAGCTTGCCATGACGCAGTTGGCCCTTGTCCAGCACTTCGGTACCGCCGATGCCGACCGGCGGCGTGGCGTTGGCGTCGGCCAGCAATTCCAGGTGAGGGTGATCTTGCCAGTGTTCAGGTTTCAGCAATTCAACGCCGGCCGCGCCGGTTGCCAATACGATGTTGGCATCTTTGATCGCTTCGGCGCGCGCATCATAATCAATCGCTTCCACCGGCGTTAAATCCACGCCGAATCGCTCCTTCATCGCAAAACAGGCTTTTTCGGCATTGAAAATATGCCGGGATGTGACCGAAACGCTGGCGCCTTCCAAGGCCATCATCGCCGCCGCGCGCTGACCGACCGGGCCGGTGCCTGCCAGCACCACGGCTTTTTTGCCGGCCAGACTGCCGCTGCTGGCCAGTTTGGCGACGGCTGCGGCGGCCGTGGTATTGCTGCCGTTGCTGTCCAGCATTACCGACACCTGAAAGCCAGGGAAAAAATGTTTTTGCACGGCCGCCATCAACTGTTGACCGGCTTCCATGTTGCTGCCGCCGATGAAAATGGCAGTGTTTTTCTTGTCTTTGGGCGCACGGGTAAAAATGGTGCCATCAACCAGCGCGCCGACATTGTCGGGAGTGAGGTTGCCGTGACCGATGACATGATCGGCGCCGCCATCATAGGCGACTACCGTATCAAAAACCGAAGGATTGGCATCCGTGTCGAACTGAAATAACAGCTTTTTCATTAACTTACCTATGCGATGGAAATGTTGGCGCGGCAACCTATTTTTGGGCTGCGGCATTATACAGGATATTAAAAATGCTGCTTTATCAATACATTCGCCGGGTTCGTTGAGGTGAATTAGTGATTGTTTGGCTTGAGGGTTTATGTCATATTGCAGCCGGAATGGCTTTGAATATAGACCCGATAAGAATAAGGAAAATAAATGAAGACCCCCGTCGATATCGCCGTGACAGGCGCTGCTGGCCAGATTAGTTATTCGTTATTATTTCGGTTGGCGGCCGGGGAGTTATTGGGGGCCGACCAGCCGATCGTGTTACGTTTGCTGGAAATTACCCCGGCGATGAGTGCTCTGGCGGGCGTGGTGATGGAGTTGAAGGATTGTGCTTATCCGCTGCTGCATAAGATCGTGGTGACCGACAATCCGAAAGTGGCCTTCGACGGCGTCGATTACGCCTTTCTTGTCGGCGCCAAACCGAGAAAGCAGGGCATGTTGCGTAGCGATCTGCTGCAACAAAACGCGGAAATTTTTGCGGTACAGGGGCGGGCCTTGAATGAGGTTGCCAGCCGTCAGGTCAAAGTGCTGGTGACCGGCAATCCCGCCAACACCAATGCGTTGATAGCGGTGAATAATGCCCCTGATTTAGCGCCGGAATGTTTTACGTCGATGATGATGCTGGACCATACCCGTGCTGTCAGTCAGCTCTCGGAAAAGTGTGGCGTGCGCAGCACCGAGATTAAAAATGTCATGGTTTGGGGTAACCATTCCTGTACGCAATATCCCGATTTGCATCACGCTAAAGTCAAGGGCGTGGATGCGCTGGAGCTGGTTGAAAATAGCTGGTTTGTCGATGAATTCATGCCGACTGTACAGAATCGTGGCACGGAAGTGATCAAGGCGCGCGGCCAATCCAGCGCTGCTTCGGCGGCCAACGCGGCTATCGGCCACATGCGGGCGTGGGTGTGCGGTACCGCGCCGGGCGATTGGGTTAGCATGGCTGTGCCTTCCGACGGCAGTTACGGCATAGCCGAGGGTTTGATGTACTCGTTTCCGGTCACCGTAACCGGTGGCCGGATCGACATCGTTCGAGGTCTCGATATTAGCGATTTCAGCCGGGCAAGGTTGCGCTTGAACGAAGCGGAATTGAAGGAAGAGCGTGAGTCCATCAAGCATTTGCTCTAGCAGCGTGTTAAAAGATTCCGGCTTTAATACGGGCGTTTTCAGAAAGCTGTTGTAAGATTTAAACAATATTTATTCGATAAGTCGTTTAGGAGATGATTGTGGCAACTATTCTTGCGGTTGATGATTCTGCATCAATGAGACAAATGGTTTCTTTTACGTTGAAAGGCGCAGGCTATAACGTGGTGGAAGCGGTCGACGGTGTGGATGCTCTGAATAAAGCCAAGGCCCAGGCCTTTGATTGCGTAGTGACCGACGTCAATATGCCCAATAAGGATGGTATATCGCTAATCAAGGATCTGAGAGCCCTGCCCAATTATAAGTTCACGCCGATGCTGATGCTCACTACCGAGTCCGGCATGGATAAGAAGCAACAAGGCAAGGAGGCGGGGGCGACGGGCTGGATCGTGAAACCTTTCAACCCCGACCAATTGTTGAAGACTATTCAAAAAGTCATGGGCTAAGACCTAACAAGACACACGGATCAGCTCTATGGCGATCGATATGGCGCAGTTCCATCAGGTTTTCTTCGAAGAGAGTTTCGAAGGCCTGGATGCGATGGAGTCGGGATTACTCAATCTCGATTTGGGTGACGTCAATGCCGACGACATCAACACCATTTTTCGGGCCGCGCATTCGATCAAGGGTGGCAGCGGCACCTTCGGATTTACCTCGGTTTCCGATTTTACCCACGTCATGGAAACGCTGCTGGACGAAATGCGCGACGGCCGCAGGCAGGTTACCCGGCCTGCGGTGGATGTGCTGTTGGGGTCCGTGGATTGTCTCAGGGATATGTTGCGGGCCATCCAGAACGGCGGCGAAATCGATCGTACCAGCGTCGCCGAACATAAAGCGGCATTGGACGGTGTGGTAAACGGCACGCACGATATGGCTCGCGAGTTTCCGGCGGAATCTGAACATGTCGGCGCGGACACGACCATGATGACGACAATGGAGGAGCCCGCCGCTTCCGAAATGCAAATTGTCGGTTGGTCTATCGCTTTCAGCCCGCACCTTAATTTGTTGAAAACCGGTAATGATCCGGTGCGCATGTTCAGGGAGCTTGCGATGCTGGGCGAGTTGACCAGCACCGTCGATATGCAGGGGGTTCCGGATATTTATGATCTCGATCCAGAGGAATGCCACCTATCCTGGAAACTCAAGGTGCTGGGCGATATAGCCTCCACCGAAATCGATGAGGTTTTCGATTGGGTAGAGGACGATTGCGACTTGGCCAAACAAGCGATCTACTCTGCGGTCGCCGAGCCTGCGCCGCTTGCGGTAACCGAACAAACTCAAATTCTTAAACCCGCCAGCATCGAACCCATCACGATTCCTACCGTCGCTCAGCCTACAGCGGCGGAAAAAGAACCCAAGAAGGAAGAGTCCAAAACTTCCGCAAGCAAGGCGTCCAGTTCGATCAGGGTCGATACCGGCAAGATCGACACCTTGATCAATATGGTCGGCGAACTGGTCATTACCCAGTCCATGCTGAGCCTGATCGGCGAACATTTCGAGTTGAACAAGCTCGATCAGTTGAAAAACGGACTTTCCCAGCTTGAGCGGCATACCCGCGAATTGCAGGAAAGCGTTATGAATATCCGCATGTTGCCGATCAGTTTCGTGTTCAGCCGTTTTCCGAGGCTGGCGCACGACATTAGCAGCAAACTGGGCAAGAAAATTGAGCTTAAGCTGGTCGGCGAGAATACCGAAGTCGATAAGACCGTGGTCGAGCTGTTGAGCGACCCCTTGGTACATCTGGTCAGAAACAGCCTCGATCATGGTATCGAGATGCCGGAGCTCAGACGAGCCGCCGGTAAGCCGGAAACCGGCACTGTGATTCTGAAGGCTTATCATCGCGGTGGCAATATCGTCATAGAAGTCAGCGATGACGGAAAAGGCCTGGACAAAGACAAACTGCGCGCAAAAGCCATCGAAAAGGGCTTGATAGCCGAAGACGCGATCCTGAGCGACAAACAATGCTTTGAGCTCATTTTTATGCCAGGTTTTTCCACCGCCGAAAAGCTCACCGACATCTCCGGACGCGGTGTCGGTATGGATGTGGTGCGGCGCAATATTCAGGCCTTGGGCGGCAACATCGAAATCATTTCCGAGCTCGGCAAGGGTTCGACCATGGCCATCCATCTGCCGCTGACGCTGGCGATACTCGATGGTCAATCCATTGCGGTGGGCGATGAAACCTATATCCTGCCACTGGGTTCCATCATCGAATCGCTGAATATTAAGGAAGATAGAGTCAACCGCGTGGTCGGTAAGGGCGAAACCTTCTTGCTGCGTGGCGAGTATTTACCCATCATTAGAATCCACGAGATTTTCAATGTCCCCAAGCCAAAAGCCACTAAGCTGACCGACGGTTTGTTGGTGGTGGTCGAAGGTCAGGGGATTCGCTGCGGTTTGTTCATTGACGATTTATTGGGGCAGCAACAGGTCGTAATCAAATCGCTGGAAGCCAATTACCGACGCGTCGAAGGCGTGTCGGCGGCTACCATATTGGGCGACGGATCGGTTGCGCTGATTCTCGATATTCCAGGCCTGGTACGCCTGGCAAATCAATAAAACCTTGGTAGGATGAGCATGTCAGAAGCCGCCGAAAATTTCGACACCGGACACGCGGACAAAAACAGCCTGCAAATCTTGAGTTTTACCTTGGGCCAAGAAGAATACGGCGTCGATATTCTTATGGTTCAGGAAATTCGCAGTTGGGAGCCGGTATCGCGCATCCCCAATGTGCCATCCTATGAAAAAGGCGTGGTGAATCTCAGGGGAGCGATAGTGCCGATTATCGATCTGCGCGAACGTTTCCGGCTTGGACGCAGCGCATATACGCCATTGACCGTGGTGGTGGTTTTGCAGGCTAACATAGGCGATAAAACGCGGATCATGGGCATCGTGGTTGATTCGGTTTCGGATGTAGTAAATGTCACTAAAAAAAACATCCAAATCTCGCCGAGTTTCGGCGCCAAGGTCAGCACCGAATTTATCAACGGCCTGGTTTCAGTGAATGAGCGGATGGTGATGTTGCTGGATGTCGACAAATTATTAAAACTTGAAGGCGTGGATGATGAAGATGACAGTTGAAAAAAAACCGGTGTATGCCTGGGCTCTTATGGAGGACTTGTAATGAAACTCAACCACCCCGTGACCGATCGCGAAGTGATGATGAAGGCGAACACCATACTGGTGACCCGGACCAATCTTAAAGGCATCATCACCTATGCCAACGATGCCTTCATCGAGATTAGCGGCTTTAGCAAAGCCGAATTGATCGGCGCTAATCACAATGTGGTCCGGCACCCGGACATGCCACCCGCCGCCTTCGAAGATTTATGGCGGTGTCTGAAGGCCGGGCGGCCCTGGACGGCCCCGGTTAAAAACAGGACTAAATCCGGCGATTATTACTGGGTCGAAGCCAATGTCACGCCGGTTTATAAAAATGGAACCGTCGATGAATATCTGTCGGTTCGCTACGCGCCGTCGCGCGAGCAAATTGCGCGGGCCGAGGTTTTATATGAAAAACTGAATGCCAATAAGGTCGATATCAGGCCGACAGGATTGGCGGCGTTTGTTAAACATGCCAGGGAAATCAGTTTGTGGAACAAGGCGGCTATTGTCTATGCCGCATTTTTGTTGCCTATCGCGCATGGCATCTATCAGTCATTTGCACAGCAGGCCTATACGACGATGGCTGCGCAATTGATATTGACGTTGGTGGCCTCGCTGGTGGGTTTTGGCTTGGTAAGCAAAGTCGTCGCAACGTTGGAAAAGTCGATAGGTATCTGTTACCGGTTGGCCGATGAAAAATTCCGAAATGCCATAGATTTGGATCGTGACGATCAAATCGGCGATTTCAACCGAGCCCTGTATGGCATGCAAGTCAAATTCAATGCCGATCTAGCCTATTCCAAGCAGGTTGCCTCGGAAGCCACGCGTATCCGGCAGGCACTCGATAACGTTCAGTCTTGCGTGATGGTCGCTAACAATGATTTCGACATCATCTACGTGAACCATATTTTGCAAGACATGTTTAAGAATGCCGAAGCCGATATTCGTAAGCAATTGCCTGACTTCGACGCCGGCAAACTTCTGGGTGCCAATATCGATCAGTTTCACAAGAACCCGGCTCATCAGCGAGGATTACTGTCCAAATTATCCAGCCCTTTCAGTTCCGAACTGAACATCGGCGGCCGGCACATGAATATAGTTGCCAATCCGGTTAAAGACGATGAAGGCGAACGCATCGGCACCGTCGTCGAATGGTTGGACCGAACGCATGAAGTTAAAATTGAGCAAGAAATCGAAGACATCGTCGAAGCTGTCAAAGCGGGTGAATTGTCCAGCCGGATCGATCTGGCCGATAAACACGGCTTCTTCGAAAAACTCAGCGAGGGCATTAACGAACTGAGCGATGTGATCGAAAACGTGTTCAAGGAAGTCGGCAGTACCATGCAGAGCATGGCGGAAGGCGATCTGACCAATAGAATCACCAGCGATTATCAAGGCGTCTATCTGGATTGCAAGAACGATATTAATGCCACGATCGATAAATTGAGCGAAATTTTCGGCCAGGTCAGCGAGGCGGCAAACTTCATCAACAACTCTTCTCGGGAAATCGCCGGCGGTAACAACAATCTATCGCAACGCGCCGAACAGCAGGCCGCCAATCTGCAGGAAACCGCGGCGAGCATGGAAGAGCTGACCAGCACCGTTAAGAATAATGCCGACAATGCCCAGCAAGCCAATTTGGTCGCGAATAATGCTGGCGAACTGGCCGAGAAAGGCGGCAGCGTGGTCAAGGCCGCCGTATCGGCGATGCGTGAGATCAATGAAAGCAGCAACAAGATTGCGGATATTATCGGCGTGATCGATGAAATCGCGTTCCAGACCAATTTGCTGGCCTTGAATGCGTCCGTGGAAGCCGCCAGAGCCGGTGAACAAGGCCGGGGGTTCTCGGTGGTGGCCACCGAAGTTCGAAATCTGGCTCAGCGTAGCGCGACAGCGGCCCGAGAAAGTAAGGATCTGATTCAAAACAGCGTTCAGAAAGTTAGAGCTGGTACCGAGTATGTCAATGAAACCGGCAAGGCGTTGAGCGAAATCGTCGCGGGCGTCAAGAAAGTCGGTGAGATCGTCGCCGAGATTGCCGCCGCCAGTGTCGAGCAATCGGCTGGGATCGCTCAAGTCAACCAGGCTGTTTCTCAAATGGATGAAATCACTCAGCAAAACGCGGCCTTAGCCGAGGAGGCATCCGCCGCCAGCGTTTCGATGAGTGATCTTTCGACCAATATGGTCGAACTGCTGTCGTTTTTCAAACTGGACAAAAAATCCGGCGAGCGGTCTTCGGTCCACCCCGGCGCTAGCAGCATTGTCCGCGCGGAATCGGTGAGGACGCCGCCACCATCAGCGTCCCACAAACAAAGCAGCTATCAGAGCCTTTCGGCCGACGAAGAATGGCAGGATTTTTAGTGGATAGCACCGGGAAACGACAGCCATGACCAGCCACTCATTGTCTGAAAGCCAAACCGAACAGTTCCTGACTTTTGAATTGGCCGGTGAGGCGTATGGCATTGAAATTCTAAAAGTTCAGGAAATCCGTGGCTGGGAGCCGGTCAGGAAATTGCCCAATACCCCGGACTTTGTCAAAGGCGCCTTGAATTTACGGGGTTCCATCGTGCCGATTATCGATCTGCGCGAACGCTTTCACATGCCGAAGGTTGAATACACTCCAACGACGGTGGTGATCGTGATGTGCCTGGAAACGGAGACAACCGGGGCGGCCGTGATGGGTATCGTCGCCGATGCCGTCTCCGATGTGTTGGATATTAATCTGGCCGATATTAAAGAAGCGCCTAACCTGGGTTCCAAGATCAACACTCACTATATGCGCGGCATGTATGTAAGTAAGAACGGTATGGTGATGCTTCTGGACGTCGATAAGCTACTAAATCCTGAAGAGTTTATCGATATTATCGAATTGCAATGACCACCAGGATCGTAGCCGTTATCAATCAAAAAGGCGGCGTCGGCAAGACTACCACGTCCGTCAATTTGACCCACGCCTTGGCGAGACTGGGTA
>JAJRDU010000119.1 GCA_028748685.1 Methylococcaceae bacterium | reverse complement strand
AGCTTCTAAGCCTGAAAGCGCGAGGCGGCCATGATCGCCACGCGCTTTCGTTTTGCTCAAAATCGCGGTCGGACTGTCGGGTTGTTTTTCCGACGTCATCTCCTTTCACAAAACAAGCCTTTATCGATGCCTTCACGCCCAAAATTATTCCGCTTCATTATATCGCTGATCTCGGTCGCCGCATCATTAACCGCTCCGGCCGCTTTCGCCGGAGACGAAATTTTATTGATCCGGGCTGCCCGAGTGTTCGACGGCTATACGATGCGAAACGATGCCGAGGTCTTGGTGACCGACGGCAAAATCGCCAGAATCGAAAACCGCGAAGCCATCAAGGATGTCGAGGCCAAAACCATCGATCTCGGCGACGCGACCTTGCTGCCCGGTTTTATCGAATTGCATGCCCATCTGGCTTTTCAGCATGTACCGTCGGAAACGGTGCTCAGACATGGCATCACGACCTTGCGCGACGTCGGCGGACCCTTGCATCAACCATACGGCGGTGACGGCAGCCTACGTGTACTGACTTCCGGCCCCATCATCACCGCACCCGGCGGCTATCCGATTCCCAGCCTGGGAGAAGCCGACATCGCCTTGCCGGTGGCCGACGAAGCACAGGCTAGAGACACGGTGCGCAAGCTGGTGGAAGGCGGCGCGGCGGTGATCAAGGTGGCATTAGAGCCGGGCGGCGAAGCCGGGGCGCCATGGTCCGGCGGACATGCTCATGGTCACGGGCAACACAATGCTCATTCAGCGCCCCACGGACATGCGCCTGCGCACGATAAAACAGCCACTTGGCCGCTGTTGCCCGAAAACGTCGTCAAGGCCATCGTCGACGAGGCGCATAAATTGAATCGCAAAGTCGCCGCGCATATCGCGGAGGAAAAAGGCGCGCAAATCGCACTCAATGCCGGCATCGACGAATGGGCGCACACGCCTTGCGAAGAACTGCCGGAACCGCTGTTGAAACAGGCCGTGGCGCGGCAAGTGAAAGTCGTCAGCACCATCGATACCCTGGCGAAATGCCCCGGCGTGGTCAGCAATGTGCAAAGACTGGCGGATTTGGGTGCTGAGTTTTTATACGGTGCCGAGATTGCCCATCCCGACATTCCCTGGGGTATAGACGCCCAGGAGTTGCTTTATCTTCAGCATCTGGCCGGCATGCAGCCTTTGGATGTGTTGCGTACGGCGACCTCTAAGGCCGGGCTTTATCTGAACATGCCGCTGCTGGGTACCTTGCTGCCCGGCGCGCCGGCCGATCTAATCGCGGTGAGGGGGGATCCGACGCAAAAGCTCAAATTGCTGGAATATCCCGATCTGGTGATTTCCGGCGGCAAAATCGTCGTGGATAGGTTTACCGTTATGCATTGACCCATAGCGGGATCGGTTTTAATACGTAGCCTCGATGCAGTAAAACGGAATCGAGAAACACTTCAAACCCTGGTAAACACCAAATCCCAGACCCCATGCCCCAAGCCTAGCCCACGGTTCTCGAATTTGGTCAATGGCCGGTAGTCGGGGCGAGGGCAATAGTCGCCGGTCGGACTGGCGTTTTTCAGCCCGGAATTGGCGGACAAGGTCGCCAGCATGTCCCTGGCATAGTCTTCCCAATCGGTCGCGGCATGAAAATATCCGCCCGGCACCAGCTTCTTAGTCAGCAACTCCAGAAAACTGGGGCGGACGATGCGGCGCTTATGATGGCGGCGCTTGTGCCATGGGTCGGGGAAGAACAGATGTACGCCTGCAAGGCTGTGGTCGGGGATTTTCTGTTCCAGGATCTCTATTGCATCGTGATGATAAATCCGCACGTTGGTAATGCCGCGCTGCTCTAGCAACATCATCAAGTGTCCGACGCCGGGTCTATGCACCTCTATCCCTAAATAGTTCAAGTCCGGATTTGCCGCAGCCATTTCAGCCAGACTGGCGCCATTGCCGAAACCGATCTCGACGATCAGCGGAGCCTGCCGGCCGAAGGCATCACCCAAATCGAAATCATCTTGCGGAGAAAGGCAGTACTTGTCCCAATGGTTTTCTAATGCCTGCTTCTGGCCGACAGTGGCGCGGCCTTGGCGGCGAATGAAGCTGCGGATGCGCGCTGGGTCGATTTTTTTCGGTTCGGTCATGTAAATAGCTATGGTTGGCCGGATAAAGTGTAGGGCTATGGCGTCGATCAAATGTTATTCTGACACCGCCATATATTCTACGGGATAGCCATGTCGCCATCACCAAAAGCTTTAGAAAATGTGCATGGTATTTTGGCCTATGCTCGGCACAAATAGAGGGGCGCCGCAGCATCAATCCTTAATCGAACAATCGCATCTCGTGGAACGACAGACTGCCGGGCGCTAAGATCACATTTTTAATATCACGCAAAGATCAACATCATGAACGACGTTGCAAATGAAATGGAAACCAACAGTGATGTCTATAAAACCCTGTTGGAATCCACCAGGGCGATTCCGTGGAAAATCGACTGGAAAACCATGAAGTTCACCTACATTGGCCCGCAAATCGAACATTTGCTGGGCTGGGCGCCATCGAGCTGGGTCAGCGTCGAGGATTGGGCGGCAAGGATGCATCCCGATGACAGGGAGGCAGTCGTCAATTTTTGCGTTTCTCAATCGAAGGCCGGCACCGACCACGAGGCGGATTACCGCGCGCAAACCAAGGATGGCGACTATGTGTGGATACGCGACGTGGTGCATGTGGTGCGCAAAGACGGCGAGGTCGAAGCGCTGATAGGCTTCATGTTCGACATCAGCGAGCGGAAAAAAACCGAAGAGAAACTGTTGCGCCTACAGAAAGAGCTCGAAGAACTTTCATTTCAAGACGGCTTAACCGGCATCGCCAACCGCCGTATGTTCGATTCCATCATCAACATCGAATGGGACAATGCGCGGCGCAATCATCAGCCGCTGTCGTTGATCTTGTTGGATATCGATTATTTCAAGCAATACAACGACCACTACGGCCATATCGAAGGCGACGACTGTTTAAAACGGGTGGCGGAAATCCTCGATTCGGCCGCGACACGGGCGCGGGATTTTGTGGGCCGTTATGGCGGGGAAGAGTTCGTGTTGGTGCTGCCCGAAACCGATGCCCATTCCGCGGAAAAAGTGGCAGACAGATGCCGCCGCCTGATTCTGGAACAACAAATACCGCACGAAAAATCCCAGATTGATCAAGTTCTGACCGTCAGTCTTGGCGTGGGCACCATTATTCCGTCTCACACTGATGAGCCGAGAGAGTTTGTCGAGAAAGTGGACAAACTGCTTTATAAGGCCAAGCAAAAAGGCAGAAACCGTGCGGAATACGGTTAAACGAACTCAATAATCGCTTGCCGGCAAACAGACCAATCAAGGTAGGCGCAATTCTTTCCTTGGGAGATAGCGCCGGCGTTTTTATAATTTTCACTGGTTCGTATTGGGTATAATCCTAACAGGTCAACTCATCGCACGCGTGACCAACTCACTCAGAATGAGTGTTTTACAAAGTACAAAAAAAGGACAATAAAAATTATGAATAAACTTTTTGCCGTAACGACGCTGGTAAGCGCTAGCTTACTGACTGGCTGCCTACCTGCTGGGGTGTATCAGCCGCCTCAATCGCCGCAAACCCTGGATTACTCCCGTGAAGTCAATGCCAACTTTGACTCAACCTGGTCAACAATTACCAACGTCGCCGGGGCAACGTTCTTTAATATTAAGAATTTCGACAAGGGTAGTGGACTCATGACGCTGGAATACGACAATATGCGTGGCAACGTCGGTGCCTATATTGCCTGCGGTGAATTTGTCAGCAATCAGGCCGCCCTGAAAAACCCGCACCCCGATCCCAAGTCCGTGGTTAATTACATGACTATTGGTGATGTGCAAATGCATCTGTCAGGCAGGGCAAACGTGATGGCTCGTCCCGTATCGGACGCAAAAACCATCGTACAGATCAATAGCCAATATACTTTGACTATGACCCAAAAAATCGGCGATAAGATTGAACCCATCGGGGAATGGCATTTCACTTCGCGTGAACCAGACACCAAAACCGTGAATGTCGCCTATAAACCCACCAATGTGACTTGCCAGTCATCCAATAAACTGGAAAACGACTTTTTAACCGAAGTCACCGCGCGGCTCCCCTCAAACAGCAGCCCGCTGCCCGCTGCGGAATCGCCCGCGCCAGTCACGAAAAAACGCTCTCGCAAGTAGCAGGATGTTAGGCTTTTGCCAAAAATAACTTTCCGAAACGGCTTTTTCAGAGCTTCCTTAAATACATTGCGTGGTAGCCGGTACGCTTTTTTGAGCCTCAATTTTTTGCAACACGATGTTGCAAACTTGCAGCGACTCGTCGTCGGTCAAACCCCAAAAAAGCACAACGCCTTTTAAATTATCCGATTGCCGCTCAATATGCACATAATGCGTTCTCGAGCTTTGCTTATCCAGCATATCCATATAGTTGGACGCTAATTCATTCTTGCATTGATGTTTCGATTCGATGCAATCATTCTCGCCGTCACAAATGGCCTTCATTTTTTCAAATACTAAATCCCTGACTTGCTCGCAGTCTTCCGTGTCGTAGCGCTGACCGATTGCCACCAACTCGATTTCTCGGCCGGCAACTTTAAATGTAAAGCGGGATTCGCCGTAGACTATCGGTTTGTCCTGCTTCTGCTGTTTTGAATGATGGCTATAAGAAAAATAGCCGCCTAAAGCGGCCAATAACGCGACGAAAATCAGTTTATTCATAAGGCATCTGTCCTTGACTTTGATAGTTTGTGGGTTGGGTTATATGTGCAGGGTTAATCCAATGTTTATTGTACCGGCCGTGTTGTTGGATTGGCAGTGCCTATATTATTGAAGGCTAAAATCAGCCGTGTTCGGCCAGCATTTCCTGCAAATTGAACTCGCAACCGCCGCAGCCCGAGGCGGCGCCGGTGATGCGGGAGATGCGTTCCTGGTCTGTCACGCCTTCCGCGAGCAATTGTTTGATTTGCTGGCGGGTGGTGCCGGCGCAGTAGCAAAGGATGTCTTCTGTGGTACTAGAGTTAATATCGATCATAGAAAAATGTTTAGG
>JAJRDU010000118.1 GCA_028748685.1 Methylococcaceae bacterium | reverse complement strand
TGGCGTAGGTCGTGGCAGCGAATAATGCCGATGAAATAATATATTCACCCAGCACGAATCCGATAAGTCCGGTAACAAACACCAAGCCATTCAAAAGATCTTTGTGTAAGTCAGTCATGGTAACCTCTCCAAATACTAGACGGACTTTGACTATAGCCACTAGTAGATCAATAAACAACACCCTGCCGGGACATGATATGTTCGATATTAGGAAACAAACAGGCTTCGGTTTTGATGGATGTCTTGCGAATAAAGCCCTGATTTTCAAATGAAATGGTTCGCAAAATGGATAATGCTGCCGGCTGTTCTGTTGTCGTTGATTTTAGGGGGTATGCTTGTTTTGATGGTGGAGAATGAACCTAAACTTCATGGCAGGGCCGATTTAACGCCGGAGCGCATTGCCCACGGGAAGAGGGTCTTTGAACAGAATGATCCTCGCCGGCTCAAGGCGGGGGCTATCACCGAAGTGAGCCTGGATGAACAAGACTTGGATTTGGCGATCAATTATTTCACTAATCAATACCTCGGTGGCGTCGCCGGATTGGAAGTCGATTCAGGCCGGGCACGCATCGAAGCTACATTGAAATTGCCAGACTATCCCTTGGGGCGGTTTTTGAATCTGGAAATCGAATTCGAGCAGACTGACCGGTTACCGCGATTCGACCATGCGTTGCTCGGAAAGCTATGGGTTCCCGGATGGCTAGCCGAGAGCGTGATCGAAAAAAGCATCGCGGCGGTTCAGCCGGTCGACTGGCAAGTACTCGCCGCCATGATTCGGCAGGTCAGATTTGAACCTCGCCGAATGAGGGTTACCTATCGCTGGCAGGATGATTTGCCCGGTAAACTAGGCGGTGTTTTTTGGTCTGCGCAGGATCAAAAACGGTTGGAGTTTTATCAACGGCATTTGGTCGAGCTGACGCAGGGTAGTAGAGATAGCCTGAATTTAACGGTCTTGCTAAATCCGCTGTTTCAACTGGCGAAGGATCGTAGCGATAACGGCAAGGCGGTAGCGGAAAATCGGGCGTTGATCCTGGTTCTGGCTTTTTATGTCAATCGAAAGGACTTGCACAAACTCATTCCTTCATCCAAGGCTTGGCCGCGCCCTATCTGGCGGAATGTGAACTTGAACGGCCGAGGCGACTTTACCAAGCATTACCTGGTTTCCGCGATGTTGGCCGCTTATGCGGGAACGCCATTGGCGGATGTGGTCGGATTGTATAAAGAAATCGAGGATGCGCGGGGCGGTAGCGGATTTTCATTTAACGACATCGCCGCGGATCGCGCCGGTACCCGGATGGGCGAACTGGCGACCAATAGCGAATCGTGGGCGAAGAAAATTCAGAGGCTGATGGCGGATGCAAAGGAAAGCGATATGATGCCGGCCACAGCGGATCTGCCCGAATTCATGCCACGGGCCGAGTTTATTCGCCGCTTCGGAGGCTTAGAGGGTGGGAAATATCGGCAAATGATGGCGGACATCGAGCGGCGTGTCGCCGCATTGGCCATCAATCGAGATGAATAACGGGCGAGGGCACAAAAAAAGCCCCCACCTTGAATGTTCAAGGTGGGGGCTATCAAGTATGCAGTGCAGGAGTCACTGCATTAACAACACGGAGGTACTACGAAAAACTTAAATCCTAACGGGTTTGGCGAATTCGAGGTTGCTGGTTAACGAAGAGACACCAAACAACAGGGTGGAAATAACGAATTCACCCGACATGAAGCTAAAGACGCCGGTGACAAATAAAAGCCCGGACACAATATCTCTATACAGATTGCTTGATTTGTTCATTTTTCCGCCTTGACTGAATGCAGTCGATTTGTGGAGACGGCTTAACTATAAAGCATCTTAATATATTTACAATAATGTGTTTTGTGTATTCTTTGTTTCCAAATGGGAAACAAATGGAGTGCGAGGGCGGCCATTCAGTGGTCAGCGAGAGTCGTCAATTGGATTGCGCAACTCTTTTTTGAGCGATAGGGCTTTTCAGGGGTAAGCTAGCGACAAACAGCTAGAGAGGATATCGCCATGAGCCATCATTTAAATGTACTGCGTGCCATATTTCAGGATCCGATCAGCGGCAATATTCATTGGCGTGAAGTCGAATCGTTGCTGCAACACCTCGGGGCAAACGTCGAGCCCAGTCACGGCGCTCGCTTTCATGTGGTGTTGAATAAGGTCGATGGTATTTTGCATCATCCGCATCACGGCGGCGTTTGCAGCAAACAAGAGATCAAACATGTGCGTGAATATTTGGTACGGGCGGGTGTGAGTCCGGCAGCCTACGAGGCGCAAAGAAACCAACCGACATAATTCAAATAGTGAAAAATAGCAGCATGGACAATACCCCACTTAGCTTGAAGCAACGTTTCAAGCTAAGCCGGTTTTTCAAGGGAGAGGCGCCGGTCAGCGGGCCGGTGGAGTTGACTCAGCGCCGAGTGTTCATCCTGCCAACCCGGAGCGGGTTGGGGATGGTGTTGACGATTTTGTTGCTGTTGCTGGTGGCCTTTGTTTACAACAACAATCTGGCCTATATGCTTGGCTTTCTGCTGGCAAGTATCTTTTTCGTGAGCATCTTGCATACCTTTAGAGGCTTGGCGGGACTGGTGGTACAAGCGGGCTACGTGCAGCCGGTGTTTGCCGGGGAATCGGCGGGATTTGCGGTAACGGTGACCAATCCCAGCCAGCAGCCGCGAATGGCACTGAGCGTCGCGCTGGATAACGAACATATCCTTAGTCTGGACGCCTATGAAAGCCGGTCATTGACCTTGTATGCGGCTACCCGAAAAAGAGGCTTGCAGATGATAGATACCGTTACCTTCTCTTGTCTCTACCCCTTGGGAATATTCCGTGCCTGGTCGCCGCTCAGGCTGGGCAGTAAAGTGCTGGTTTATCCGAAACCCAGTGCCATTTCCTTGCCATTTCCTGTCGATAGCGGTGAGCAGCCGTCGGGGCAACGCCACCTCGACCGTTCGGGCCGCGATGATTTCAACGGCATTCGTTCTTATCAGGCGGGAGACCCATTGCGGCAGATTCATTGGAAAGCCTATGCCAAAGGCCAGGGATTGTTCAGCAAGCATTATGCAACGCAGGTGGGCGGTACCGAATTGTGGCTGGATTATCAAAGTACACCGGGCGCGGACGTCGAAGAACGGTTGAGCCAGCTATGCCGCTGGGTGGTGGAAGCCGAAAATGCCGGATTGCGCTATGGTTTGTCGATTCCGGGCAACAAGATTGCGCCTGATCGAGGCGCTAAGCATCACGCCGATTGTCTGGAAGCCTTGGCGCTATTTTAAGCCGAACATTTTGCAATATAGGCCCCGGTCGAGCCGTGAATATTTTCAAGCGTGCGCGCGTTCGATACATCCTGTATCGTCACGCCATTCCTCATTCGATATGGCAGGAGACGGAAGAAAAATTAGCCATTTTGCATGGCATGACGTCTGTAGAGAAAGCACATTTGCGGGAACTGACTACCTTGCTGATGCACGATAAAAACTTCGTGGGCGTGCAAGGCTTGCAGCTCGGCGATGCGATGCGGGTGATCATTGCCGCTCAAGCCTGCCTGCCGATACTACAGCTTGGATTGGGCTGTTTGTCGGGTTGGACCGACGTCATCGTTTATCCTGAAGCTTTTCGGGTGAGTAGGGATGCCACGGATGAGGTGGGCGTGGTTCACCATCAGGAACAGGTATTGATCGGCGAGGCCTGGTCTCAGGGGCCGCTGATCGTGTCGTGGGCGGATGTCGAGCGGGAGACGCGGGAAGTTGACTCCGGGCGCAACGTGGTGATTCATGAAATTGCCCACAAACTGGACGCCCTGAATGGCAGTTGTAACGGATTTCCGCCCTTGCACAAAGGCATGTCCATCCCACAGTGGACGGAGGCGTTTAGCGAGGCCTATCGGAGTCTGGTTGAAGGCCTCGAACATCGTCATTTCACTGACATCGACCCGTACGCGGCGACCAACCCCGGCGAGTTTTTTGCCGTGATGAGCGAATATTTTTTCTGCTCGCCAGAGATACTGCACGCCCACTTTGCCGAGGTTTACCGGCAATTACAGCTTTACTACCGACAGGATCCGCTGTCACGTCGGCATTCTGAATTGTCTGCCAGGAACGTCTAAGCCAATCGAAGCTCGCAAAAAGCGATGACTCAATCGGTAGTTTTCCCGATCAGTTCGTACAACTCGTCAATCAGCATGGGTTTTGCCAGCAGATAACCCTGACCATCATGGCAACCCAGCGACTGCAGGCATTGGACTTGCTCCATATTCTCAACCCCTTCGGCAATGATTTTTAGGTCAAGGCTAAGCGCCATGCCGATGATGGTTTTTACCAGCTTGGTGTTGTTAGCGTTGTCCGGCAACTGGGAAACGAAGGATTGGTCAATTTTCAGCCTATCGATCTCCAGTTTTCTGAGGATGCCCAGATTAGAGTAGCCGGTGCCAAAGTCATCGATCGCGACCTCTATGCCCCGTTCGTGTAACAGATTAATCAGATTGTTTGCCGCGTCCAGGCTGCGGACGATGGCGCTTTCGGTGATTTCCACCTCCAACTGCAAGCGGCTATCGGTTTGCAGGTCGTTGTCGCGCAATGCTTTGTCGATGATGGCGACGATGTCGCTATGTTCGATTTGTACAGGGGATATATTGATCGCCAGGCAAAAAGGCTGTTCGGCCATATGCGTTAGCTTGGCATATTCACTCAAGGCTTGCTGTATCACCCATTCGCCAATGGCAACGATCAGCCCGGTTTCTTCGGCGATAGGAATAAAACTGGCCGGCGAAACCATCCCCAACTCGGGATGCTGCCAGCGTAGCAACACTTCCGCCCCGGTCAGTCGGCGCGTTTGTAATTCGAATTGCGGCTGATAAACCAGAAACAGCTGTTGTTTGGCCAGAGCCTGATGCAAGGCGTTTTCCACTCGCAGGCGCTCGCTGACGCGCTGATTCAATTCGGCGGTAAAGAAGCGGAAACTGCTGCTTTCAAACCCTTTGGCATGAAACATCGCCGCATCGGCATTTCTGACCAGCGTCATGGCATTGTCGCCATCCTGGGGATAAAGACTGATACCTATGCTGGCCGAAACGTGCAAATTATAACCGTCGATGTGAATGGCGGGCGTGATTTGCTTGATTAAGGCTTGCGCAAGCTGGGCGGCAACACCGGGATGGGCAAGGTCCCGCATCACGACCACAAATTCATCGCCGCCGAAGCGGGCCAGCGTATCGTTTTCGGCGACGCAGCCCTGCATGCGCCGCGCCAATTCCTGCAGCACCCGATCGCCCATGGGATGGCCGAGAGAGTCGTTGATGTTCTTGAAACGATCCAGGTCGACGAACAGCACCGCTATATGTGTCTGCTGCTGTTTGGCATGGTGTAAGGCCGCACTGACCCGTTCTTCGAATACCACCCGATTCGGAAGGCTGGTCAGCACGTCGTGATTGGCCAGATAGCGGATTTTTTCCTCGGCGGATTTACGCTCGGTAATGTCGCTGAAAATGCCAACGTAATAAGCCACGGCATGGTTTTCATCGTAGACGGTGCTGATGTTCAGCCATTCGGGATAAAGAATGCCATCCTTACGGCGGTTGACGACCTCGCCCTGCCAGTGGCTGGTCAAGCCGATCTGTTGCCACATGGTTTGATAAAACTCGGGCGGGTGCAGGCCGGAGCTCAGAATACTGGGTTTCCGGCCGACTACCTCCTGTTCGCTGTAACCCGTGATGCCGGAATAGGCGCGGTTGATGGTCAGGATGCGTTGGTTGGCATCGGTGATGACGATGCCTTCGGTGCTGGACTGGAAGACCTGGGCCGACAGTTTGAGCTCGCGGTTTTTGGCATCCAGTGTGGTCAGCAGGTCGCGGAGCGACTGAGACATGACCGCCACCTCGTCATGGCCTTTAATCACCGGAATTTCCACCGAGCCGGCTTCGCCGAAGCGAATCTTGTCGGCGCTCTCGGCGATGTCATGCATGGGTCTGACCAGGCGGCCGATGACCAGCCATAGCAAGACGATAAACAGCAGGCAGAAGCTCGCCACGATCAAAAACGTATAGTGCTGCAATTGGTAAACCGGTGCGTAGGCCTGATCGATGTTTTGGCGTACCAGCATCGTCCAACCCAGGCCCGGATAATCGGCGTAGCCATGGCTGGCGTAAAAGCCGGTCAGATAGGGCTGGCCATCCGGCCAGGTTTCCACCAGATAACCCTGCTGCCGCTCACGGACTTGTTGCAGGCTGCTCAAGTCCAGCTTTTCGGTGAGCTGGCTCAGCTCCGGCGTACTCAACAAGATATTGCCGTCGGCATTGACGATCACCACTTCCAGATGATGTTCGTGTTTCAAAGGCTCCAGCAGACTGTTTCTGACTTCAAACGCCCAGTCCCAGCTCAAGTGGCCACAGAGCACACCCAGCAAGCGGCCGTCGCCGTCCTTGATGGGCGTTGAAATATCCAGCAGCCGCAACGGCAAGAAATCGTGGGCGGGTTTCGGCTGCAGTTTGGCCAGCAGGAAGGCATCGTGTACATTGCCGACGGAGGTTTCGCTGGCACCTTGGGTGAACCAGTTTCGTGTTTTGACGCTTTTGCCTTCCAGTAAGGACTGGCTGCCGACGATGATATTGCCTTCGGTGTCGGCTATCCCTAACCACGCGTAATTCGGATAACTGCTTTTCAGGGTTTCGAGCAAATCGCGCTTTTCTGACAGAGGCACCTTGCCATCGCGCAGCACTTGCAAGGACGCGACGATCTGAATTTCCCGGCGGCGTTCGAAAATGCCTTTATCCATCTCCCGCGCCATCTGCGCTGCCAGTTCGGCCAGCAAGGCGCCCTTGTCTTTCTTGATTTGTTCGCCGGCAAAAAAGCCCAACCAATAACTGAGCAATACCGCCGTAATCAAGCCAAGAATACCGACCACCAACACCAGGCGTGCACGGAAGCTGCGGCGGGGATTGAAGATATATCGGACCATGTCGTGGACTAAATGTGTTGAGCTATCTGCCGTATTCGACCGATCGCGTAGGGGTTATCATGGCTAAAGCTATCGGTATTTACGTCGTGGCCGCTAAAGATCAAAGTAATAATACTCGTCCTAATTTTAATGGATATATGATAAATCCTAATGGTGCGATAAGCGCGGAATGTGCATTGTCCGATGACATCAACCGCGAGTATACCGATGTTTCACGCCGGTCGGGAAATACCTCGGATCGGCAAATGCGCGAAGGCTGATCTGCGGCGTTTGGCGTTCCGCCGGCGTGTAATTCGCAAATTCGCTGTTCAGGCGCAATAGCTGTTCCCGAATCGATTCGGCGATGGCCCTCGCCATCGATTCGTCCGCTGCCACTTCAGGTAGCAGTTCCACCGCAATATGCAAAATCTTATCGCCGTCTTCGGTTTCCTGGGTTTCCAGTACGAATTTACCGCTTACCCAGGCCATGATGTCCGGTTGTTCTAGGCCGACCGTGACGTTCTCCGGATAGATATTGGCGCCGTAATAAGACACCGTGAAATCCGCCCGTCCGAACACGTAGACGAACGGCAAATTGCGCGGCTGAAAATCCTCGGGTAGCCCGAGTTCGGCTAGCGAACGAACGCCGTGCTCGCTGAGAAAACTCCAGATCTGATCGTAGGTCAGGATTCCGCCCTTGTCGGCGATGTGATAGCGCAGCAAGGGGACGCTGTTTTCGCCGGACACCACCAACGTGCCTTCGTGCATTTCGAAGAAGCGGCTGGCCGGATCGTATTGCACCAGCGTCGGTAGCCGCGATTCGCCAAACAGGCTGCGGGCGGCATCGGGATGATGCGCCAGCCAGCGGCGAATGGCGATGCTGAGCGGGGTTTCGTTGCCGAGCACACCGCCGTCGGCCGTGCCGTAGAGGGATGCCGAATCGAAACAGGGCGAACTAGAGCCTATTCGTTGGCCGATCAACCCCCGCCATTCCTCGCTGAATACCTCGCCGGCGAATACCAGCTTGGGTTGGTAATCGGCCCAGTTGATGCCTTCGGCGATACCGGCATCGATCACATCCTTGACGAAAGGCGGATAGCCCAGCAATACGGTTTGCTCGAAATGCGGCGCCAGCTCGCGAACCACTCGAAAGATTTCCGCCTTGTTGTTGCCGGGTGTGGCCACCATCAGCGGATAACCCTTGCGTGCCAGGTGCCAGCAGCAGGAGGTGGTAAACAAGCCGCCCACCCAGTTGCCCAAGGCGAAGCAGACCACGGCCAGCGTGCTACGCTCGTGGGTGCGGAAACTGTCCCGGAACACCTGCTCGAAACGCACAGCCACATCCAGTTCGTAGCTTGCCGAGCGCGGCCAGAAGGTCGGTTGGCCGGTGGAGCCGGAAGAAACCGCCACCCGGTCTGAATGTCTGAGGCTGCCGCCCAGGCAGCGTTCCGGCAAGGGATAGGCCCGCATGTAGTCGGCTTTCCCCATCAGCGGCAACTGCCGGAAGGCTTCCGGGGTGGTGATCTCAGAGGGGTTTATCTGCCTTGCCGCCAGAAACTCGCGGTAAGCCGGAACTTCCGCCGCGCTACGTTGAAACAAGGCCAGAAATTTTTGCGATGGATCGATGGCCTGATGTTCAGCCAGCAGCGCATCGAGCGGCGTCGAGAGGAAGTGTTCGAATTCGGCGTCGGAGGGGCGCGAAAACAGCTTGCTCATAAGAATCTACCCGATAAAAATTGTAAAGCCATACCTTCAGCCTGAATTTGTTGTAAAAAGGTCATTCCGGATACCGACAACTTTATCACCGATGCAAGCCCTGAATTTAAGCACCTTATTATCCTATCGTAGCGATATTGCCAAGCCGGAAATAGCCGCCGACGAAGCATTGATCAAACTGCGTCTGGCGGGGATATGCTCGACCGATCTGGAACTGGTGAAAGGTTACGCCGGATTCTCCGGGATACTGGGACATGAATTCGTCGGCGTGGTCGAGGCTGTGGGCGATGAAAAACATAGCCATTGGCTGAATCGGCGCGTGGTAGGGGCTATCAATATCGGCTGTGGCGTTTGCGAAACTTGTCGCCTCGATGGCCCCGAGCATTGTCCGGCGCGTAAGGTATTAGGCATACGCAACAAGGACGGGGTTTTCGCCGATTGCTTTACGCTGCCGGTGAGTAACTTATTCGCCGTGCCCGATGAGGTGTCCGACGAAGCGGCGGTGTTTACCGAACCACTGGCCGCCGCGATTCGGGTGGTCAAACAACTGGAATCATTGCCAATTAAAAGCCTTGCCGTGGTTGGCCCCGGCCGACTGGGGCTGTTAATCGCCAAGGTTCTGTCTTTGGCTGGATACGACGTCATGGTGGCGGGACGATCGAATAATTCCTTGGATTTGCCCTGGCAATGGGCTTTGAGCACCGCGTTGATCCAGGAACTGCCGGATAACCGCTTCGACTGCGTGGTCGATGCCAGCGGCCAGGCCTCCGGCTTTACACAGGCCTTGAGACTGGTGAGGCCGCGCGGCACCTTGGTATTGAAGAGTACTTTTTCCGCCATCGAACCGGTTGATCTGACTAAAGTCGTGGTCTGCGAGCTGAACATCATAGGTTCGCGTTGTGGACCGTTTGCCGATGCGTTGGCTGTCTTGGCGCAAAAAACCGTACCGGTCGAATCCATGATAGACGGACGCTATCCGCTTAAACAAGGCTTGGCCGCTTTCGAACATGCCGCGCGGCCAGGCGTACGGAAAATCCTGTTGCATCCTTAAGAGGGTGTAGGTGTGATATTTTAACCAATTGATTTTAAAGTACACTTTAGAAAATGGCCTGGTAGGCGTCTCAGCTTTTCTCTTTAAAAGTCAATGAATTATTTATTTTGTCTACACCCTCTTAATACGGACGTGATAATCATTGCGGGATGACCAGACTTATTGGTCTGTCCGTCTTTATAGAGGCCAACCATTCTTGGCGTTTGAGGTAAGTATTTGTACGTATAGCCAATTCCTCTGATATTGCGGCACGATATGTTCACGGGAAGTCCTGTACAAAAGCATCCAGAGGGCGGTATAGCCTCGGGGCCGCTGCTATTTCAGGATTTCACTTCCAACGGGTACATAGCCTTTTACAAGTAAGGGTTGTAAGCTCAAAACGCCCCGCAGCACGCCAGTAATGGCTTATTTAACGAGAGAGATTTATGTCCGCACTAGTAGAAGGCAAAGTAAAATGGTTCAACGATGAAAAAGGTTTCGGTTTCATCGAGCAGGATGGCGGCAAAGACGTGTTCGTGCACTTCAGTACTATCAATAGTAGTGGCCGTAAAACCTTGAAAGAAGGTCAACGCGTGACCATGAAAGTGACCGCCGGTCAAAAAGGCCCTCAAGCGGAGGACGTTACGCCTTTATAAACCTAGCGCTTTCAATTCAACAGAAAGTTTCACAGGCTTTATTTTACGAAGCCTGAACCCAGTTGATTCCGCCCATGGCGCGGTAAGGCTCCGCCTGAGCGGGACCGAACGGCTCGCCACGAATGGAATCAACCAAATTACCGTTTTTCCCGTACTGGTGGACGAACTTAATCAAGTTGCGCGGCGGACTCAGTCTGCAACGGGCTCTAGCCCGGTGATACCGCTGCTATAAAAGCCTCTGCGCCCGCCACTCTATCAATATAGGATTGTAATGCAGCGATTTTATCATGGTGACGAAAATGGATTTACGGATCATCTTGAAATCAACCGGCAAACCGCCTTTCATGAAGCCGGGCATGTTGCCGCAATTTGCCTGGAAAACAAACGTAAAAGTTTGCCGTTGATTCACTTTGAAATACGTGTCGGCAAACAGGATATTCTGGCTCAGCCGTTATTTGCCAAGGTTAGCGGCGGCAGGCTGGTTGGCGATCTGGCAACGGTGATTCACCAGGATGTAAGCAGCAACGGTGATTCATCGAATATCGACAGCTATCAGCTGGTTTATGAAGCCGATATTATCAATTTTCTGGCGGGGCCTCTCGCGGAAGCCAAATATATATCTATCCGTGACAATGAAGTTTTCAATATTAACTTGCTGACGCCTCAAGCAATCAATCATTACGGCGGCAATGCCGATATGCTGGAAGTCATGTCTTACCTGGAATTCTTCATACCGTCGCCAGTACAACGCGAAGCGAAACTTAACGCCTTGTTTGCCCAAGCATTCCGCTTCGTCCAGCAGCCAAGTAACTGGAAAAGCATTACCGCCTTGGCGCACTACATCCTTAACAACGCACACGAAAACATCAGCTGCGAACAAGCTATTGAAGTGTTGACGGCGGGAGTAAAAAAATAACCTTACTACAATTCGAACCCGGCCCTTGATCCACAATTGATACTGACTCTTAATGTTTAAAGCCATAATTTTGGATCTCACTCTAAGCCCACGCGGATTCATGGTTTTAGCCTAATAAGCCAAGTCAAAGTTAAAACTTCAGTGGATTGGAACAAGCACCTTCCCTGAATTCAATATGGGGCGAATGAATTCGCCCCTACACGGCATCGAAAATCGGGAAATTATTTTGGGTGGAATCCCTAGCGATAAGTTTGTCTAGTGGAATTCGGCCAGAATCAGTTAATCGGCGGTTGGAATTTTTGTAAATTGTTTTATTAACAAAGCTACACCTTATTAGATTTGCCTTGTTAGCAGTGCGCTGGTGATTCTGTTACTTAAACAGGTTTGCGCCAAGCTAATGACATCTTACGGGGTCGCTAGCCTTTAAGCCAAGTCCATTCGCCCTAAGCAAAGGGAGTACAGCAATGAACGAGAAAACATCATTCCTGAAGCGCAAGTTTGCTCCATTTGAAGTCACCACTTGGCTCGTATTGGTGTTGACCGTCCTTCCCGCAGCAGCCGAAATTACCTATGAGATTACGGACATCGGCGTACCCGCGGGAGGCGTTTCTTCTCACGCTCAATCCATCAACGACCTGGGCCAGGTTGCCGCCTTTTTCGATACAACTGCTGCCCCTGAAAGTTTTGACCCTACCAGCGCAAATCAACGCTTCGGATTCATCTGGACGCCCGCTGGGAATATTAGTTTGGACAGTGGTTATACCCTTGATGGTGAGATTGGAACTGGTTTGTTTGGGGGGGTAGAAGGAAGAAGCGCTAAAGGGTCAGTCTCTGCTATCAACAATGCCGGTCAAGTGGTGGGAGACTACACAACCTCGAACAACGAACAACACGCATACATGTGGCAAAACGATGCTCTTACCGACATCGGTAGGTTAGGCGGTTCCAATACTTCAGCACTAACCAAGCAGCTCGGCTGGGTAGGTGTACTAATTATTCTAGGTATGCTTTGTTCCTTACATACAAAGCGTTTGACTGCCGCCGCCTTTAGCTTTTCGCTAATGAGCTTCTCTTTTCCTACTTACGCTTTGGAGTATTCCTTTACCGACCTTGGTGTATTGCCGGGCGGTACGAATTCTGATGCCTCCGCTATCAACGACGCGCGCCAGGTGACAGGGTCTGCTAATGTGCAGAATGGAGATAATCATGCCTTCCTTTGGGAGAATGGCCAGATGCGCGATCTTACTCCTGGTGCGTCTGAAACTACCGGCGATGCTATCAACAACAGCGGCCAAGTTGTAGGGCCATCGGGAAGTGCACCTCACGCATTTATTTGGTCTAACGTAGACGGCTTAGAGTTAAATAAGATTGAAGGCGTAAACTCTACAGTAAGCCAAAGTCATGCTAATGGTATCAATGATTCAGGTGTGGTGGTGGGAAATGCGGGTTTTGGTTCTTCCTGCTGCCAAGCCTTTATCTGGCGAAACAACGGCCAGCCCATTCAGAATATTGGTACGTTGGGAGGTAACTCATCTAATGCTTATGCCATCAATAATCTGGGACAAGTGGTTGGGACAGCGGGAACAGGCGCTGCCACTCATGCTTTTTACTGGCAAAGCGGTCAAGAAGGCCTTGTTGATATTGGCACACTGGGGGGTAACTCATCTACTGCTTGGGCTATTAATAATCTGAGACAAGTGGTTGGGGAAGCGGACACAGGAGCTGCCACTCACGCTTTTATCTGGCAAAACGGCCAGATCAGAGACCTTAGTCTAGCGAGCCCCGGCAATAGCATTGCCTATGGCATTAATGACGACGGCTTAGTGGTGGGGCAGGCAAATAGTCGTGCATCCCTTTGGTGGAATGGTTCCTTATTTGATCTCAATAATTACCTTCAGTCCAATCCTCTCGGATGGGTATTGATTCGTGCGAGCGGTATTAATGCTTTTGGCGATATCGTGGGGGTAGCAACTAAATCCAACATAACCCATGGCTTCTTGGCTGTCCTCACGGGAGTCAATTGGAATGCAGATTCCGGGGCATGGGATACTGCCAGCAACTGGGAACTGGGCTTTCCGCCCGGTCCCGACATGAATGTTGATATAGTTTCCAGTCAAGGCAATGTGACCGTTAACGGACCCAATGAGGCTAGTACGGTAAATGGTCTGACACTAGGTGGCGGAACCGGGACCGCAACACTCAATCTGAATGTTGGCAGCTTGACGATCAATAACAACTTAATGGTGCGAAACAACGGGATACTTAACTTGTCAGCCGCCAGTCTGTCAGCCAGTTCAATTGCCAACCAAGGGAGTTTCAATGTCAGCGGCACAGGGACTCATACCATTGCCGGTAATGTGACAAATGACGGTATTTTCAGGGTGACGAACACCTCGGTGCAATACACGCGCAGTACGGCGCAATCTCCCAGTACCTTCACCAACAACGGGGCTTATATCAGCGATCCATCCACTAATCAGTTCAACAACCTTAGCGTGGGTAGCAATGGTTATTTGGTGGGAGGCGCTGGAGACCAATTCATCGTTACCGGTGATTTCAATAACGCTAGTACCCAAAATGCACTGTGGAATACCGCTAACGCCGACTTAATTTTCAGGGGACTGGCCGGCACCCAACACTCTATGGGGTTGGCTAGTGTCGATCAAGGCATTACCAACTCTATTCCAATCAATAGTTTTGCCTGGGGGTCAATAACACTCGGTAGCGGTAATTCACTGACACTGGTCGATGGAAATACTACGCCGGGAGCCGCGCTTTACACCGGTAGGATCATTCTTCCGGACGGGGTTAATCAGCTCAACAGCATAAACAGCGATTACAACGTCTATTTCGACCCAACATTGCCAGGTAACCAATATCTGCTGGGGAGCATCAGACGCTTTGGCCGTGGTAATGGACAGTTGTTGCCCTGGAGTCTTGTGCCTTTTCCGCCCAACATCATTGACCCTCATAACAATCCGGGCTTTGTCGAAGCCTTGAATGAAGCCTGTTCTGCGCCAACCGGCATTCTGATCACCCGTTGTCTGCAACTCCAGGAATTAAGTTTGTCGCAAAAAAAGGCGGCGATCGCTTCGCTGACACCTGACCAAGTACCCGGACAAATGGCTGGCCCCGTCAAATTCGGCGCGACCCGCATGGATGCGCCTTTTTCAAGACTGGCCAGTTTGCGCGGCGGAGGTGGAAGCGCCCCCTTGTCCTTAAGCTTCAATGGCATGCGGTTTCCCACGGGCAAGCGCTCGAGTGCTAGGGTTGCGAACGCGATAGGCGGTGCCGCCGGCGACGATGAACTCTTCCGGGATAATCCCTTGGGTTTCTTCGTACAGACCCGATTTAACTTTGGAAACATGCAGAACAATACCTGGGATCGCGGTTTCGACTCCCAGGCCCGTGCCGTGACGCTCGGCGCCGATTACCGGATCAACGATCGTTTGGTGACTGGTCTGGCTTTCAATTACACCAACTCGTCAACGCAATACCTTGAATCGGCGGGCCATATGAACAGCGACACCTATTTGGGAGCGTTCTATGGCAGCTATTTCTTGCAGAAGGATTTCTATGTGGATTGGGTTGCCAATTATGGCGGCAATCAATACGCGTTCAACCGGCAATATGGTTTTTCGGGATTCGCCAGCCAGTCCAGTGCCAACCCTACCGGCCGTCAATACAGCGTAGCGCTGAGCGGCGGTAAGGATGTAAGCTGGCAGGCATGGACGATGGGCCCTTACCTACGCTTGGAATATCTCAATATGCACATAGGTGAGTATAGGGAGCAGGGCGGCAACGGATTCGACATGACTACCGGCGCACAGACCAATCATTCCTTCGTCAGTAGCTTGGGTAGCCAAGTCAGTTACGCCGTCAGTACCTCATGGGGTGTCATCACGCCTTCGGTGCGCGTGGAATGGGAGCATCAATACCTGAACGACAATCGGTCAATCGCAATGCGTTTATCCCAAGCCGCACCGGGACTGGGCAATTTCATCATCCAGACCGGCAACCCGGATCGCGACTACGTCAACCTGGGCGGTTCCGTGAGCGCGACCTTACCCAACGGCGGCTCGGGATTCATCCGTTACGAAACCCGTCTCGGACAATCCAATATATCCGATCATATCCTGGAAGCGGGATTACGCTTGTCGTTCTGATTATTCTTGGGCTAGTCCGCGAGATGATAGGGAGCGCCGCCCCGGAAAACAGCCGGAAGCGGCGTAAGGCTAAGGCGCTGTTAGGCTTTGGCTATTTCAGCACGCATTTCGGCTATCACTGCTTTGTAATCAGGTTTGCCGAAAATGGCGGAGCCTGCCACGAAGGTGTCGGCACCGGCTGCCTTGATTTCACGGATATTTGCGGTGTTCACGCCGCCGTCGATTTCCAGGCGGATGTTGAAGCCGCTTTCGTCGATGCGCTTTCTGACTTCGCGCAGTTTGGGCAGAGCGGATGGCAGGAAGGATTGGCCACCGAAACCGGGGTTGACCGACATCAGCAGAATCATGTCCAGTTTGTCCATCACGTGATCCAGGTGATGCAAAGGTGTGGCCGGGTTGAATACCAAGCCGGCTTTACAGCCCAGGTCTTTGATCATCTGCAGGGAGCGGTCGATATGTCTGGAAGCTTCCGGATGGAAGGTAATGTAGGTGGCGCCTGCTTTAGCAAAATCCGGAATGATGCGGTCGACGGGTTCGATCATCAAATGCACGTCGATCGGTGCGGTAACGCCGTGTTTACGCAAGGCTTCACAAACCAGAGGGCCAATGGTCAGATTGGGTACAAAATGATTGTCCATTACATCAAAATGCACGATATCCGCGCCCGCTTTTAAAACATTGTCCACTTCTTCGCCCAGGCGCGCGAAGTCTGCGGAGAGTATGGAAGGTGCAATCAGATTGTCAGCCATCTTTTGATCCTTTTTGGGTCAGGTTAAAAAGACGGCATTATATCGTGTTTCCGGCAATTGGCTAAAAGCCGGGTTTTTTGCCTATAGAGTGGGCTGATTCTTGCGGATGACGAAGATCAATGCGGAGTCTGGTTCCGGTGTTGCCGCCCAAAGCGCTCGAAATCATCGACGGGTAATGGCCGGCTGGTGAGGTATAGCCTGGTTAAATCGCTAGGAATCAGGTCCAGCTTGGTCGGGTGGGTCGCCACGAAAGATAAGCAGTTTAAAGAATGATAGTCTGTACGCCGGTTGCCTTGGTTTGGGTAGTGATGGCGGCCATTACCGATGACATGCGCGATAAATCACCCAGCAGTTTGAGTACCGGCGTCGGCACGTCGCGCACCAGCATCGGCGTCGCGAAAACGTCTTTTTCCAGCGCTTTTTCCGGCATGCCCAGCACTTCCACGACGTCGAAAACCCAACGGCCCGGCTCGTAAATGCTGCCCAGTACCGCGGTAATTTGTTCAACCAGGCGGCGGGTTTCGTTATTCAGCGACACTACGTACAGGGTCAGTACCAGTTTATGATGACTCTCGCGGCGTTCTTCCTGGACTTGGGCAAGGCGGGAAACCTGAGCGATATTACGGATCTGCGCCGAAGACAGCGGCTTGCTGGCCAGCTCGAACTGTAGGCCTTCGTCGTGCACGCTTTTCAGTTGCTCCATGAATTCACTGGCAAATGCCGTGACGATGTAAATATTCAAGGTTTCGTCGTGGGCTTTCAAGCGGCGCAAGGTTTCCACGCCGTCGATGCCGGGCATGCGCAGATCCAGAAAAATCAGATCGGGGCGTTCGGCTTTCGCCATTTCGATACCTTTCAGACCGTCGTCAGCTTCTTTCACCGTAAAGCCGTCCTCTTCCAGAATCAGCTTGAAGGCACCTCGCACGGCCGGATCGTCGTCGATGACCAGAATTTTGCTTACCATGTTTGCCTCGCGGTTAAAGCTAAATATTTGTTGAACGCTTATGAAGCGTAAGGGAATTTTAGACGCATGCAGCAGCCCTGTCCAAGCAAACTCTCTACATGAATACTGCCGCCGATATCCTGTACCAAGCGGCGGGTAACCGATAAGCCGAGGCCCGTGCCTTTCCCTGGTGGCTTGGTGGTGAAGAAAGGATCGAATATTTTGGACTGTATCTCTTGCGAGACGCCAGGGCCGTTATCGCTTACGGTCAATTCTAACACGCCCGCCACTGACTTGGCCTCGATCTTGATGACCGGCTCTTGGGTGGTGGCCAACGCGTCGCGGGCATTGATGATCAGATTGATCAGAATCTGCTGCAGACTGTCGGCGCTGCAGCGGATAGCGGGCAGGCCGTCGGCCACTTCGACTTGTACCCGTATGTCGAATTTACGCAATTCGCCTTCCAGAAGCAGTAGGCTTGCCCGGATCACGTTCGCTACCAGGCAGTTGCCGGCCTCGGCGGTGTTGCCGCGCACGAAGACCAGCATATTGCTGACGATCTTTTTGATACGGTGGATTTGTTGCAACGCCTGATCGAGGATTTCCTTCGATTTGCTATCATCGATGCGTTCGGCGGCAAATTCGACGAAATTCATCACCCCCATCAACGGATTGTTGATTTCATGCGCCACGCCGCCGACCAGCGTACCCAGTGCCGAAAGTTTTTCCATTTGCAGCATGTGCTCCTGATTGTCCTGAAGCTGTTGGTAGGCGCGGCGGGTTTCTTCCAGCAGCCGGGCGTTTTCCAGCGAAATGGCGGCTTGAGCGGTCAGAAGCTCGGTGACCAGGGTTTTTTCGTCGGTAAATACGCCCGGCGACAGCCGGTTTTCCAGGTACAGCAGGCCGATTAACTCGTTCTGTTTGATGATGGGTAGACACAGTACCGAACGTAGGCCCAGGGTTTGTACTTCCGGCGTATTTTGAAATTCGCCTTCGGACATCGCATCACGCAGCAGCACCTTGTCGCGGGTACGCTGCACATAATTGACGATGGCGTGACTGATGCTGCGAGTCTGATTGATGCTGATGTGCTGTCCGTTAAGCGTGCGTTTTTTGCCGGCATGGTCTTCCGCCGCGACCACCAGATCGTTGTCTTCCTTGATCAATAGATAACCGTGTTGAGCGCCGGAGCTTTCCAATACCACGCTCATGATTTTTTGCATCAATTGGTTTAGGTCAATCTCCGCCGACAAGGCCAGTGCAGACTTCATCAGATAATTGATGTCGAGATTAGGCAGGGTGTTTTGGATTTGCTGCTCGATGGCTTGTTTGACGCGCACCGCTTTTTCGGGACTGACGTATTGATGGCGTTGCTGCAAGCGGGTGCTTTTGGCGTCGGCGCGGCAGACGCGGTAAATCCGCCGGGCTTCGCTGTAATATAACTCGGCATCCCCCAGTTTTGCGTCGGTCATCACGTCGGCCAATGCTTCGTATAAGTGGCCGGTGAGCAGTCCGTAATTTTGTGCTTGTGATTCGGCGATGGCATCCAGATACAGATTGCGTGCCTCGCGAGGCTGGTGCCGGAATCGGGCGAATTCGGCGTAAATAAAGGCCAGATAAGGTTTCAACAAAGGGCCGAGTTGCGCCCAGATTTCGATTTTTTCTAATAATGGAGCAATTTCGGCTTCGATTTCAGAGGATGGTGTATCGCCCGGCCAACGCAGGCGGTTGAGAATGCGGAATACATACCAGAGCCTCTTCAGCACGTTATCGGTCAAGCCGTGCAGATAATGTTCGACGGTTTGCAGCGAGACGGCTGCCGCAGCGTAATCACCCAGGTAATACTGGGCAAATCCCAGCAAGGCGAAATAGCTGCCGGAGGCGGAGACGTAATTGTTATCCTTCCAACGCGCCAAGGTCTCCGCCATGTCTACCGGCTGGTAATCGGGTTTCATCGGCGCCACCCAGCCCGCCAAAACCGCTTCGGCCAGGCCGACCGAGAAAAACAACTGGTTTTTGCGGGAGAACTGCAGGCATTCCTCGGCGGTTTCTTCGATCAGGCGCAGGTTTTTGCCTTGTACCTGCAGATTCCACATCAAGGGTCCGTAGGACAGGCCGGCGTTGTATAAGTCGCCGCAATTCTTGCCGCATTGGATGGCCTTGTGGCTGTAATCGACGATGTCGGCCGGATGGCTGCGTGTATGCATATTGCACCAGACGATGCCGTTCATGCCGCGGGTGGCGCCAAAAGTATTGGGATATTTGGCGCACAAGTCGTGAGCCAGGTCTTGATAGCGGAAGGCCAGTTCGAACTGGCCCAGTTCGCCGAGATTCAGTCCCATGATCGAAAACGAATAGATGACCGATTCGTCCATGCCGCCCTCCAGGCAGTGCAGCGTTGATTGTGCCGCCGATAGATAAAGCTGCGGCACCAGGCCAGACATATAAAGGTCCGGTATCAATTCGCTGTAAAACGCCAGCTCGATCTTGCTTTTGCGTTCCTGGGTAAATGGCATTTGCAGGATGGTTTGCCAGACGTCGCCTTGCTGTTCGATTCGAGCCATCAGCCCCAGCATGCGCTGCCGGGCCAGGTCTGGGTCTTCGGGAATAGACTTGTTGAAATAGGCCAGGCCGCGATTGGCGGTCTCTATCGCCTTGTTGAAGTTTCCGAACGAGGATAGGGAGGTAGTCTGTTCCGCCAGCGCCTCGGCCTTGTCCAGGTCGCTGACCGCATGTTCGATCAAATGATTGAGCAGAACCTCCGAATCCTCATAGCGTCCGCACATCAAATCGGTCTTGGCCAGGCGCTGGTGGATGCGGAAAGTCAGGTCGTAGGCGTCTTGCCAGCAGTCGGCCGGCAGATAATCGTGGGCTTGCAGAAAAAAATCGTTGGCGGCTTCCCCTGCCAGCGCATCCAGCGCCTTATTACCGGCATGAAAGTTGATGCGTACCAGCTTGTAGCAAAGTGGCTGATCCATTTCCGGCGGTCGGCCGCGGTTGAGATGGGCGGCGATGGTGAACAGGTTGTCCCGGTCTTCGAGATTGCTGTCTTCCGGTACCGCTTCCAGCAAACGATTGCCGATTCGCCAATGGATGGTGGGCCGGAGGTCGGTATCTACCTGGCGCAATACTGCTTCCTGAACCCGGTCATGGACGAATTGCAGATCGGATTTGTTTTCCAGCAGCATGCCCAGATTCAATACCGGCTTTAAATCCTCAAACAATTGTTCCATGCCGATGTCCAGTATCAGTGCCACGTCCTCGGCGGTAAAACGGTTACCCATGCAGGCGCAGTGGTTGAGAATATGCAGTGCGCTATTAGGCAGTTTGCGTACCTTGGAACTGAACAACTCCACCACGGAGGCGGGCATTTGCGTGTCGCGGATGCGGTTGATGTCCCAGTGCCAGTGTTGCTCGATATCGGTATTCAGCAAGTCTTCGTTATACAGCCAGGCCAGGCTTTCGCTGACGAACAGCGGATTGCCTTCGGTGAGGTGGGCGATAAATTCCGCCAGATTGGCGGTGGCTTCCAGCGAGGAATCGAGAATATAAGCCACCATTTCGTGGCAGTCGGCGTCGGTCAGGGCCTCCAGACGCACTTCGGCGATCGGGCCGTTGTCTTCCTGGACGTTGCGGATCAGTTTGCTGAGCGGATGGGCGCTATCGACTTCGTTATGGCGATAGGCGCCCATGAAAAACAGAAAGGGGTGTTCATGATGATTGGCGAACAGGTTTTGCAGGAAGTCGAAGGTGGCGCTGTCGCACCACTGTAGGTCGTCAATAAATAACACCAGCGGATTATCTTCGCTGGCCAGACAGGCCAGGAAGCGGCCAAACAGATTGTTGAAGCGGTTGCGCGCTTCCACCGGCGGCAGGTGGCCCACCTCGGGCTGCGGGCCGATGATGAATTCCAGCTCCGGTACCACGTCGCTGATGACGCGGCCACTGTTTTCCACCGCTTCCAATATCTTGATTCGCCATTGCTGAACCTGGGCGTCGCTTTCGGTCAGGAAGGTGCGGATCAGGTTGCGCAGTGCCTGGATCAAGGAACTATAGGGTATGTTTTTCTGATACTGGTCGAATTTGCCGCTGGTGAAATAGCCCCGATTCTTGACCAAGGGCTTTTGCAGTTCCTGAATCAACCGGGTTTTGCCTATGCCGGACAGGCCGGAAATGAACACCGAGCGGAATTTGCCGCAAATGACTTCATTGTACTGTTCCTGAATCAGCTTGCTTTCTTCCTGGCGTCCGACCATTTTCGAGATGAAAATCACCCGCCGGCTGCGGTCGTGCTGGCAGAGCGCAAAGTAGGCCACTTTACCGGTCGCGGCATATTCTTTCTGGCATCGGATCAAATCGGCCAGTAGGCCTGCTGCGCTTTGGTAGCGCTTTTCCGGTTGCTTGATGGTGAGTTTGGCGACAATCTCCGCCAATACCTCGGGAATTTGGCTGTTGATGGTATTGGCTTTAGGTGTTTCCTCGGCCAAGTGCGAGTGAATCAGTTCCAGGGGGTCGGTGGAGAAAAACGGCAGCGCGCCGGTGAGTAGTTCGTAAAAGACTATGCCCAAGGAGTAAAGGTCGGTGGAAAAGTCGACTCTATAATTGATGCGGCCGGTCTGTTCCGGTGATGTATAGGCCAGCGTGTGGCGCACGAATTCCGGATCGTAGATGAAGTGGCTGACATCGCGGATGTCGAGCGGGGTGATGAAATCGATCAAGCGCAAGGTCAGCGTGCCCGGCTGCAGCAAAATATTGTGAGGTTTGATGCCACCATGCGTGATGCCGGCATCGTGAACCGCCTGCAGCGTATCGGCCAAGCTGCAGGCTAGCGTGAAAAAGTCGTTGAGATTGAGATTGCTCTGTTGCTTGGCCCAATGGTTCAAAGCCTGTCCAGCGAACCAGGGTTGGACGATAAACTGTAGGTTGCCGTCGGATTCCAATGCCAGCGGTGTGGAGGCTCGCGGATCGTGCAGAACTTTCAAACGCTCGATTTTTTGGCGCAGATGCCGCGATTGATCGTCCCAGCTGGATAACAGTTTGAGTAATTTGACGACCAAGGGATGGTCGGGAACGTGCTTGTGATAGGCTTTGAAAACCACCGCCTGTAGGCTTTCTCCCAGCTTTTCGGTAATGATGTAGCTCTCCAGCTTCGGTGCGCCTGGTATTTTATTTATTTTTGTTGTTATATCAATCATTTGAGGCGTACTCTCTGCGGCGGCATTGGGGAGTGGCTTGGTATGGTAAAGCGATTTTTAGGTCAAAACCAGTGGCGATGCTGATTTATAATCGGTGTTTTTAAAATGAAACTGGAGCAGAGGTCATGGCTGCCACCGAATCCAACATGCTGCCCTTAGGCAGCATTGCACCCGACTTCAATCTGCCCGATACCGTCAGCGGCAAGCATTATGGTTTGCAGGAGTTGAAAGGCGAGCGGGGCACTGTCGTGATGTTCATCTGCAATCATTGTCCTTATGTGTTGCATGTCAAGCAGCAATTGATTGCCATTGCCCGGCAGTATGCGTTATTGGGCATAGAGACCATCGCGATTAGTGCCAACGACATCGAAAACTACCCACAGGATGCACCGGACAAAATGATGGATTTGATGACGGAGTGGGGTAATCCGTTTGCCGCCTATTTATACGATGAGAGCCAGGCTGTCGCCAAGGCCTATCGGGCCGCCTGCACGCCGGATATTTATCTGTTTGATGCCGATTTGCGCTGCGTGTACCGTGGCCGGCTCGATGGTGCGACCCCTAAAAACGATGTGCCGGTCACCGGCGAGGCATTGCGCAATGCGCTGGATAATTTGCTGGCCGGCCAGCCAATCAGCAGCGAACAAATCCCCAGCATCGGTTGCAATATAAAATGGAAAGAAAATTCATAGCTACAAGGTACAAGGTACAAGGTACAAGGGGTAATCCTGTAGTTTTGTACCTCGAACCCTGTGCCTTATTTGAATATATACGCGGACTTCCATGAATAAAACAAAAATACTGACAGTGTTTCTAGCGCTTGTGGCTTTGGCGGCCGGTTTGGTCGTTCAGCAAGCCATGCGCACTTCGGTAAAGATCGAGGACACGGTGACGCCGCTCGATTTCAGCTTTCCGGATACGTCGGATAAGGCGCAAGCTATCGGCCAATGGCGCGGTAAGGTTCTGGTGATCAATTTCTGGGCGACCTGGTGTCCGCCGTGTCTGACCGAGATTTCCGAGTTCATCAAACTGCAGGCCGAATATCAGGGCAAAGGGCTGCAATTTGTCGGAATAGCGATCGAGGACAAGCAGCCGGTGCTGGATTATCTCAAAGACATCAACGTCAATTATCCGGTTCTGATCGCGGGCGATGCCGGCATCGCCCTGACTCAACAATTGGGTAACGTCATCAGTGCCGTTCCTTTTACCGTGGTCGTCGATCGAGCCGGGCGGATCGTGTTTCGTCAGCCCGGCGAGTTGACACCCGCCAAGCTGCGCGAGGTCCTGGTGCCGTTGCTGAGTGCAAAATAGCCGAAATAGCGCTTAATGCCTAACAAAAACGGATTATCTGGACAAAAACCTACAAATTAGGCAGAATTCGCGCTCCCGATTATTGACCGTTCAACTCCCGCATGGCGCAAATCACCGTTCTCAATGGACCTAATCTGAATATGCTAGGTATCCGGGAGCCCGGGTTGTACGGCAATAAAACATTGCAAGATATTCAGGCCAACCTTGAACAGTTGGCCGGCAGGCTGGGCCATAAACTTGATTTTCTGCAAAGCAACGCCGAACACGAAATTGTCGAGCAGATCCATCGCGCTTATTATCAAGGTGTCGATTTCATCATCATCAATCCGGCTGCCTTTACCCATACCAGCGTGGCGATCCGCGATGCCCTGCTGGCGACCAAAATTGCATTTATTGAAGTACATTTATCGAATGTGCATGCCCGCGAACCTTTCAGAAAGCACTCTTATTTTTCGGATATTGCCATCGGTGTTATCTGCGGACTGGGAGCAAGCGGTTACGAATTGGCTTTACAGGCCGCTCATCAGATATTAGTAGAGAGAACTCAGAACAATGGATATTAGAAAAATAAAAAAACTCATCGATCTTATCGAGGAATCCGATATTGCTGAGATAGAAATTAGTGAAGGCGAAGAGTCGGTGCGCATCAGCCGCTATTCAGCACAAGCGCCGGTACAGTATGCCGCGCCTGCCGCAGTGGCAGTGGCCCCGGTTGCCGCTGCCGTCGCTCCGGCAGCGGCTGCGCCTGTTGAAGAAACCATCAGCGGCCACGTCGTCAAATCGCCCATGGTCGGTACTTTTTATCGCTCGGCATCGCCCGGATCGGCTGCTTTTGTCGAAGTCGGTCAAACGGTCAGTGTCGGTCAAACCCTGTGCATCATTGAGGCGATGAAAATCCTTAATCAGATCGAAGCGGATAAAAGCGGTAAGATTAAACAAATATTGGTTGAAAACGCTCATCCTGTCGAATACGGGCAACCTTTGTTCATTATTGAATAAGCAAGCAAAGGGGTTCAGCTTATGTTCGAAAAAATTGTTATCGCCAATCGCGGCGAGATTGCGTTGCGGATTTTGCGCGCCTGCCGTGAATTGGGTATTAAAACCGTTGCCGTATATTCGGAAGCCGATCGCGACCTGAAGCACGTGCGCCTGGCCGACGAAGCGGTCTGTATCGGTCCGGCGCCTTCGTCGCACAGCTATCTGAATATCCCGGCGATTATCAGCGCCGCTGAAGTCACCGATGCGCAAGCCATTCATCCAGGCTACGGCTTCCTGTCCGAAAACGCCGATTTCTCGGAAAAAGTCAGCCAAAGCGGGTTTACCTTTATCGGCCCCAAGCCCGAAACCATCCGCATGATGGGCGACAAGATTTCCGCCAAGAAGGCCATGCAAGCGGCTGGCATTCCCTGTGTGCCGGGCAATGGCGACCCTCTGACTGATGATGAAGATGCCAATTTAAAATTAGGGCGCGAAATCGGTTATCCGGTGATTATCAAGGCGGCGGGTGGTGGCGGTGGACGCGGCATGCGTACGGTGCACAGCGAGGCGGCACTGCTTAGCGCCATCAGCTTGACCAAGGCCGAGGCGGGCGCCGCGTTCAATAACGATACCGTTTACATGGAAAAGTTTCTGGAAGACCCTCGGCATATCGAATTTCAGGTATTGGCCGATTCTCACGGCAATGCGATTCATCTGGGCGAGCGCGATTGCTCGATGCAGCGCCGCCACCAGAAAGTGGTGGAAGAAGCGCCAGCCCCAGGCATTACCGCGAAGCAGCGCAAGCTGATAGGCGAACGTTGCGCGAAGGCCTGCAGGGATATAGGTTATCTGGGGGCCGGAACCTTTGAATTTCTGTATGAAAAAGGCGAGTTCTTTTTTATCGAAATGAACACTCGGGTTCAGGTCGAGCATCCTGTCACGGAGATGATCACCGGTTTCGATATCGTCAAGGAACAACTGCGTATCGCCGCCGGCGAACCCTTGTCGATTACCCAGGAGCAGGTGACTTTTACCGGGCATGCCATCGAATGCCGGCTCAACGCCGAGGATCCCAAGACCTTCATGCCTTGCCCCGGCACTATCGATCAATTCCACATGCCGGGTGGGCCGGGCATACGTTGTGAAACCCACATCTACAACGGCTATAAGGTGCCGCCTTATTACGATTCGATGATAGGCAAGCTGATCGCTCACGGCGAGGATAGGAATAGCGCGATCGCTCGGATGAAAACCGCGTTGAGCGAGATGGTGATCGACGGCATCAAAACCAATATTCCCTTGCAGCAGGCCATCATGGCAGATTCGGCGTTTGCTCAAGGTGGTCAGAACATTCATTACCTCGAAAAGAAACTGGGTATCCACTAATCAGTCGCAAAGCCTTGTACCTAATCGGTCCAAGGCTTTCGCTTTCTCATCTGGTCAAATTATGGCATGGCATCAACTCTCGGTGGTGACCGACGAATCGACCGCTCCGGAATTATCGGATTTTTTCAGCGAATTGGGTGCGGTCTCGGTGACTTACAGCGATGCCGAAGATGAACCGGTGTACGAGCCGGCCATCGATCAGACTCAAATCTGGAGCAATACCCGAGTAACGGCATTGTTCGAGCTGGATACCGATCCCGACATCGTCCAGTCTCTGGTGTTTAACCAGTTCATCGGTCAGCCCTTGCATGCTTGGCATGCGGAAGTCTTGCAAGATCAGGCCTGGGAAAGGGCTTGGATGGAGCATTTTCAGGCGATGAAATTCGCCGATACGCTGTGGATTTGCCCGACTGGGCAGGAGCGCGATGAACCGGGTACGGTCTGCATGACGCTGGATCCTGGTCTGGCTTTTGGTACAGGCACCCATCCAACCACGGCGCTGTGCCTGGAATGGCTGGCTTCGCAAGATGTTAAGGACAAGGTCGTGATCGACTATGGCTGCGGTTCTGGGATACTGGCGGTGGCGGCCTTGCTGCTCGGCGCAAGTCATGCGCATGCGGTAGACATAGACCCGCAAGCCTTGACGGCCAGCCGATATAACGCCGAGAAAAACCGGGTGCAGGATCGCATCAGTTACTATCTGCCCGAGCAGTTTGCGCCGATCGAAGCCGACATCGTGCTGGCCAATATTTTGGCTAAGCCCTTGATAGAACTGTCGGCTGCTATCGCCGGCTTGGTCAAGCCGGGAGGGCATTTGATCCTATCCGGCATACTCAATGAACAAGCCGAATCCGTCGCCGAGGCTTATCGCTGTCGTGGATTGACGATGACAAACGCGGTCAGTCAGGAAGATTGGAGCCGCCTGGATGCGGAAAGAATTGCCTAGATATGTATAGCCGCTGCCCGCATTGCCAAACACAGCAGTCGGTCAGTGCCGAGCAATTGCGCACCAGTCGCGGATTGTTGAGGTGCTCGGCATGCGGAGAGCGTTTTGATGCCTTGGTCTCGCTTTCCGAGCAGGCGGACGAGGAATTTAAGCAGGACAACACTGCTGATTTTTTGCCGAATCCGCCGAAGAAGCCGACCCCGAAAGTTTTTTGGAAAGTGGGAGGCGTGCTAGTGAGCTTGATTCTTCTAGCGCAAATCCTGTATTTCGAAGGGGATAATTTAATTCGCCAACCGCGTTTACGTGTTGGGTTGTTGGCGATCTGCGAACGGCTGGGTTGTCGGTTGCCCGAGTATAAAAATCTCGCTGAATGGGCGGTTTCGCACAGCGATTTTCAGGCTATATCTGATAAGCGTTATGTTTTTTCCGCGGCAATCACCAACCAGGCGGCGTTTCCCCAAGCTTGTCCGGATATAAAGTTAGTCTTACGGGATTTTACTGGCCAGGTCGTTGCCGAACGTGTTTTTTTAGGGCGAGAGTATGCGGCGGTTGACTTATTGGCCGCCAACGAAACGGCGGAAATCAGTCTGGCTATCGCTACTCCGTCTGGGGTTGGCAAGATTGGCGGTTACACCTTTACATTGTTATAAAGACATGAGTTATCCCGAGCTTTTCCTGAAAAAAAACGAAGATAAACGGCTAAGGCAGGGACACTTGTGGGTGTTCAGCAACGAAGTTGATTGCCAGCGCAGTCCGCTGGAGCAGTTCGAAGCCGGCGATCTGGTGTGTGTCAACGATAGCGCTGGCAAGGCTCTGGGGGTTGCGTACGTCAATCCGAATGCCTTGATTTGTGCGCGCTTGTTGTCCCGAAAGCCCAATACTAAAATTGGCGAAAGCTTCTTTAAGGCTAGGCTAGGTCAGGCCTTGAAATTGCGCGAACGCTTGTTTGATAAGCCCTTTTATCGCTTGGTATTCGCCGAGAGCGATGGTTTGCCGGGTCTGGTAGTCGATCGCTTCGGTTCGGTGTTGTCGGTGCAAATCACCACGGCAGGCATGGAAAAGCATAAGGAATTGCTGGTAAAGATATTGGTTGAAATATTGTCGCCGAGCGCCGTGCTGTTGAAAAACGACAATAGCCAGCGGCAGATCGAGAATCTGTCACTAGAGGCCGAGCTGGTTTACGGCACCTTGCCGGAGCGCTTGATTATCGAAGAAAACAATGCCCGCTTCATCATCAATGTCGCCGAAGGCCAGAAAACCGGTTGGTTTTACGATCATCGCTACAACCGGGCGCAATTTGCCCAGTGGTCGCGCGGCTTGAAAGTGCTGGACTTATTCAGTTATGCCGGCGGTTGGGGCATTTCTTCCGCGCTGGCGGGGGCGGAGCATGTGACGTGCGTCGATAGTTCGGAAAGCGCCCTGGCCTTGGCGGTGGAAAGCGCCGAGCTCAATGGGGTACAAGACAGGATGCAGTTTGTGCGTAGCGATGTGTTTGAGTTCCTCAAGCAGGTGCGCGAGCAGAATCAGCATTTTGATGCGGTGGTGCTGGATCCGCCCGCGTTGATTAAGCGCAAGAAGGACTTTAAGGCCGGATTCGAGGCCTATCGGCGGCTCAATCATCTGGCCTTGCAGGTGTTGTCCAATCACGGTTTTCTGGCTTCGGCCTCCTGTTCGCATCATTTGAGCCGTGACAATTTGCACGAGATCTTGCGGTCGTCGGCCCGTCATATCGACCGGCACCTGGTGTTTCTTGCGGTGAATGGGCAGGGGCCGGATCATCCGGTTCATCCTGCCTTGCCGGAAACCGATTATCTGAAAAGTTTTTTTTGCACGGTTTCAAGCCGGTTTTAGGGACGAGACTATGCAAGCGCAAAAACCACCTTGCGATCTTTGCAGCCAGCCTGTGTTGATCTCGGGTTTTGCGCTGCCCACAGTCAATGGACAAAAAAACTTCTGCTGCGAAGGTTGCCTTAGCATTTTTCAATTGCTCAATCCAGAGCAAGTCATAACTAACCATTCCACGGAGAAATTATCATGAATACCCAAGGGGGCATAAAAGCCTGCGGAGCCTGCGCCGAGCGTGTCAATATCGGTTGTCATCATCAACAAATGCCGGTGCTCTCCAGAGCCATCGGTCTGTTGTTTATTTATCTGCCAATTCTGACCTTGCCGTTTGTGATTACCAGCGCTTATCTGACGTATTTCAGCCTTAAATTGGTGGGTGCGCAAAACGTCAAAAAATGGGGTGATTTTTTGCCCGACCGGGCGAGTCATCGTTACACGCTGAAAAACCAGATCACCATGGACGGCTCTTTCAAATTTAGCATGGCGCAATCCAAGTTATTCTGGATACTGAATTGCACCTGGTATTGTCCGGTCAGCGTTGGTTTGTTCGAGTGGCATGCCTACATGGTGAAGGTGGTCGAAAACTGGTGGTGCCCATTTACGCATGCCCGCAAAAACGGTTATACCGACGGTGCGATCGATCAGTCTTTCTGGCACATTTATCCTGAAGAAAAAGCCAAATTGCATGAAGACGATAAAGCCAATCCGATTTTTACCAGTGATTCGGAAGTAAGGCAGGATTGACCTGTCACGGGGATTTAATATACTGCGGCGATAATGGCTTAGAAAACAGGAGAGTGGCGATCCGTACTTCTAAGTTCGGATTGTTTAGGGGGTTATATTATGCGAGTAAGGCTAATGGACGACAATACAGCTTACAGAGCAATGAGCGGTCTAAAAACGGCTGCGCCATAATTACGTTAGAGAGCAATTTTTTAACGCTTCTAACATCGTATTCTTATCTCATCCCAAGAGTCTAAATATGGATATTTCCGATCAAAATCAATCAATGACGGTACCTACTGCTAACCCAAACATTATTTGGATATTGTGGGGTGGGGCTTTATTGTTGTTGTTCCTGGTCTTCCGCGACAGTATTGAAGAGATGGTGACAGTCTGGTCCAACGTGGAAGAGTACAGTCACGGTTTTTTTATCCCCTGTATTACCGTTTATCTGATCTGGATCAGGCGAGCCGAGTTGGCTTTGGTGCCTGAATTTAAGGACTCGATTGCCGGGCTGCTGGTTTTAGCGCTGGGATTGTTTGTGTTTTTACTGGGTAATCTGGCGACCATTAAAACACTTGAGCAATATGCTTTTTTGATTGCGCTGATTGGGCTATTCGCTGCCGCATTTGGATTGCGTGGCTTGAGGCTTTCGGCAATTCCGCTGTTGTTCTTGATTTTCATGGTGCCGTTTCCGCCGTTTATCCTCAATAATCTGTCCTCAAAACTGCAGCTAATTTCATCATGGTTGGGGGTTGAGTTTATTCGTGCCTGCGACATCATGGTTTACCTGGAAGGTAATGTCATTGACCTGGGGAATTACAAGTTGCAGGTCGTCGATGCCTGCAGCGGCTTGCGTTATCTGTTCCCTTTGTCCAGTTTGGCGTTTTTGTGCGCTTATCTGTTTAAAGGCCCATTCTGGCAAAAACTGTTGATTTTTTTATCATCGGCGCCTCTGACCATTTTTATGAACAGTTTTCGTATCGGTGTGATCGGCGTTTTGGTTGATAATTGGGGCACCGAGATGGCGGAAGGTTTTCTGCATGATTTCGAAGGTTGGGCCGTTTTTCTGTTGTGTATGGTATTGCTTTTTATAGAGATGTGGATTTTTAGCCGGATCAGCGGCCGGAAGTTGGCCATGAGCGAATTGGTGCAGATTCCTGATGAGTGGGCGAATGCTGGCAGGTCGAGTGCTTCGGTAACCTTGTTGAACAAGTCCGTGTTTACGGTATTGTTGTTACTGTGTGTTGGGGCTGGTGCTTCGGAGATGTTTAAAGGCCGGGAGGATGTCATTCCGCAACGCAAGGCGTTTTTAACTTTTCCCACTCAAATCGGTGCTTGGCAGGGGCGCAATGACTATTTGACGAAACAATATCTGGATGAGCTTAAATTGACCGATTATGTGATCGTCAATTTCATTCAACCAGAATCACATGGCGCCGTTAATTTTTATAGTGCTTATTATCAATCGCAACGCAAAGGGGCGGTCGTTCATTCGCCACGTAGTTGCATTCCGGGGGATGGGTGGCAAATTACTCGATTTGAACAGCGGGAATTTCCGGAGCTAAAAATGGATGAGCAGTCGTTGCATGTCAATCGGGCGATTATAGAAAAAGGTGATAACAAACAGCTGGTGTATTTCTGGTTCCAGCAACGTGGTCGTAATATTACCAACGAATTTATGGTGAAGTGGTATTTGTTTTACGACGCGATCACCATGAATAGGACCGACGGCGCCTTGGTTAGGCTGGTGACCTCCATCGACAAATCGGAGGATGTTGCTGTTGCCGACCAACGGTTGCAGGCATTCATGAAAGGCTTAATGCCTGAGTTGCCGGCCTATTTGCCGGGTACGTCTATCGTTCAAGCTGGGCGCGTCGCACCGTTGTGATAATTCTTCCTTGCGTGATCGAGGCGTTACGGTGTTTGTTGGGTTGCGTTGATTAATCCAATAGCCATTCGGCGTTATGCTGTTTTCGCCGTAGTCTTGATTGGTGATGGTCTTTTGATAGCACCGCGCTCATGGTAGTGAGCGCATATTCAATGCTAGTTCTGAAAACATCGTTGACGGTTGGAATGAAATAATTCACAGCCGAGATGAATTAATTCTTGACTAAGGTTTTAGTTGATGTAGAATGCACGGCTCTTCGGGGTTGACGGGACTTAGGTCGGTTGGCTTCGGAAGTGAATTGA
>JAJRDU010000117.1 GCA_028748685.1 Methylococcaceae bacterium | reverse complement strand
CTCGTTGAGCGCCGCAAATGCCAGTTTTTCGACGATGTCTTTTTCCCAGCCGGGTTGCTTGTGCTCAGTCATGTTGGGGTTGTTGTCCATGGGTTAAATCCTAAATAATGTTCAGTAAATCCGTTGGGTAATTCAAACACAGTAACGGATTATATTGTTGTAAGGTTGCCTGGGAATGTGCGCCGCAGGTGACGCCGATGGCCGAGACCTTGGCGTTGAGCGCCATCTGTAAGTCGTGTGCGGAATCTCCGACCATCAGGGTACGTTGCTTGTCTATGCCCAGCTCGGCGACGATTTCGTCTATCATCAACGGATCGGGTTTGGAGGCGGTTTGATCCGAACAGCGGGTGGTGCAAAACAGATCCGCCAAGCCGGTCGCTGCCATGGCTTGGGCGAGGCCTGAAGATTTCTTGCCGGTGGCCACGGCTAGGCGGTAACCGCGCTGTTTAAGCCCTAGCAGCATTTCATGGACCCCCGGAAACAAATCGTCGCGGCTGATTTGTTTGGAGAAAAAAGTCTGGCCATAATGCGCGGCGACTTGTTGACGGATAGTGCCGTCGACATCCGGGAAAAGTCTGAGTATCGCATTTTCGATGCTCAGGCCGATGATGTCCTTCGTCGCTTGCGGCTGGGGGATCGGGCAGCCATAACGCTCGGCGGCTTGTTGAATGCAATGGACTATCCAGTCTATGGAGTCGACCAGGGTGCCGTCCCAGTCGAAGATGAGCAAATCAAAGCGGTTTTTCATGGTTCAATAAATCTTGTAAGTCCTCGGGCAAGGGCGCGGTAAAATGCAGCGGTGCTCCGCTGACAGGGTGTGCGAACTGTAATTGTTCGGCATGTAAAAATAAGCGTTTGTAACCACGTTTTTTAAAGGTTTTATTGACTTCGTTCTCGCCATAACGGTCGTCGGCTATGATCGGGTGGCCCAGCCAGGCGGCATGCACGCGGATCTGGTGGGTGCGGCCGGTCTTTGGCGCGGCATGAACCAGCGTCGCTTCCTGATACTGCTTCAGGCGGGTGAACAGCGTTTCCGCCGATTTCCCGGCCTGACTGACCATGACCATTCTTTCGCCGCCCTGGGCGACATTCTTCAGCAAAGGCACGTCGACCAGCTGCTTCTTGCGTTGGAACTGTCCCGCCAGCAGGGCCAAATAAGTTTTTTTGATGCCGTCGCCGCGAAACAGTTCATGCAATACCTTCAGTACCGAACGTTTCTTGGCGATCAGCAGGCAGCCCGAGGTTTCCTTGTCTAGCCTGTGCACCAGTTCCAGAAACTTCTGCTGAGGCCTGATCTGCCTGAGTGCTTCGATAACACCGGAATTGACGCCGCTGCCGCCATGCACCGCAAACCCGGAAGGTTTGTTGAGAACAATGAAACCGTCGTCTTCGTAAATAATGTGGTTTTCGAGGCTGTACTTCAAGGTCGGCTGAACGATGATTTCGTCTTTTTTTTCAGCCACTCTGACCGGCGGAATCCGGACGATGTCGCCCACGGTCAGTTTGTAGCTGACATCGACTCGGCCCTTATTGACGCGGACTTCGCCTTTTCTGACCATTCGGTAGATTCGAGTTTTTGGTACGCCTTTGAGATAACTGATCAAGAAATTATCGAGTCGCTGTTCGCTGTTGGCATCGCTAATTTCCAGCCATTGTACTTGGGGAATAATCTGGTCCGAGGGGGTATTCATACCGTAAATGATAACAATATCTGGCCCGGATTGGTTTAAAATTGCTGCTGCCTGCAAAGATTGTTATATTAGGCCAGTTTATCTGTGGATAGACTTACACTAAAAATTTATACGCAATGGCCTGGACGCTTTACGTTCTCGCCAACCTAAAGAATTTTTTTCGGGTTTTATCGCTCAACCCATGATGAGCGACCTGCATCCTTAATTATAGAGTTCGGTAAAACAGATCTCCCACAAAACCAAGCGCCACCACTCTCGGTCAATCCGATACCTGCTGCTCCAAACAACATGCCGTTTTCAGTCAGCCCGGCCGCTCACTAAAGTAATAAAGTGGGGAAACCAACGCCGCCTTTATCCGCGACAAAAAATCTGTTCAAGCTCTAGGAAGGATACATAGAATAACAAGGATAATTTAATGAAAAGAATGCTTATCAATGCCACGCAGCCTGAAGAGCTGCGTGTTGCTTTGGTAGATGGTCAAAAACTGTACGATTTTGACATCGAAGTCCCTTCAAAAGAACAAAAGAAATCCAATATTTACAAAGGCATCATCACACGGGTAGAACCCAGTCTTGAAGCCGCCTTCGTCAATTATGGCTCCGAAAAACACGGTTTCCTGCCTTTCAAGGAAATTGCGCCTCAGTACCGGACCGGCGACGGCGAAGAAGGCAAATCATCCAAAAATAATATCCGCGAAGGTCAGGAAATCGTCGTCCAGATTGAAAAGGAAGAACGCGGCAACAAAGGCGCGGCGCTAACGACCTACATCAGTTTGGCCGGTACCTATCTGGTACTGATGCCCAACAATCCTAAGGCCGGTGGCATTTCCAGACGTATCGAGGGCGACAACCGTAGCGAACTGCGCGAAACCATGTCCGCGCTGGAAATTCCCGACAGCATGGGCTTGATCATCCGCACCGCCGGTTCCGACAAGAATGTCGAAGAACTGCAATGGGACTTGAATTACCTGCTGCAACTTTGGGAAGCCATCGACCGTTCCAGCAGCGAACAGGTGGCGCCCTTCCTGATTTTCCAGGAAAGCAACGTCATCATCCGTGCCTTACGCGACCATTTACGCGGCGACATCGACGAAATTCTGATCGACCAGGAAGGCGCCTTCAAGCTGGTGCATAACTTCCTGAAACAGGTGATGCCGCATAACCTGCACAAGGCCAAACTGTATCAGGACAGCGTGCCGCTGTTCAGCCGTTACCAGATCGAAACCCAGATCGAAATGGCCTACAAGCGCGAAGTGACTCTGCCTTCCGGCGGTTCCATCGTCATCGATCACACCGAGGCTCTGACATCGGTTGACATCAACTCCGCCCGCGCCACCAAAGGCAGCGATATCGAGGAAACCGCGCTCAACACCAATCTGGAAGCGGCTGACGAAATTGCCCGCCAGTTGCGCTTGCGCGACTTGGGCGGCCTGTTCGTCATCGATTTCATCGACATGATGTCGAACAAAAATCAACGGGAAGTGGAAAACCGTTTGCGTGACGCGTTGAAAATCGATAGGGCCCGAATCCAGACCGGCCGTATTTCCCGCTTCGGCTTGATGGAAATGTCCAGACAGCGCTTGCGTCCGTCGCTCGGTGACTCTACTCAGCTGACCTGTCCGCGTTGTAAGGGCCAGGGCACCATCCGTAACGTCGAATCGGTCACCTTGGCGGTGTTGCGTCTGATCGAGGAAGAAGCCATGAAAAAAGGCACCGAGCGCGTCATTGCGCATCTGCCTATCGATTGCGCCACTTTCCTGCTGAATGAAAAACGCGCGACGATACAGGAGTTGGAGTCGCGTTTGCGGGTCAATATCGTCGTGCTGCCCAGCAAACACCTCGAAACGCCGGCTTACGACATCGAGCGCATCAAATCCCTGGAAGGTCTTGAAGACAAGGCCAGCCATCAGCATCTCAAGGAAGAGGACATTGCGCTGCCGGAATTCGCCAAACAGGCTGGTCCTAAGGTCGAAAAAGCCGCAGTCAAGGAGTTTTTGCCCGATGCCCCCGCGCCGGTACAAAACAAAAAAACCTCGACCAGTCTGATTCAGCGCTTTTGGCAACGTCTGATCGGTCGCAACATCGGTGCCGAAGCCACTGAGAAAGCCGGCAAGGCTGGCGGAAGCGGCGAAGACAAACCTAGAACGGGCCGGAGCAACCGCAACAAGGATAGGGACCGTCCATCTCAGGGGCGCAACGCGCGTCGTGGTGGCAAACGCCCCCCTAATACTCCATCCGCGGAAAATGTTGCCAATGTCGAAGAAGTCGGCCAGGCTCCGGCTAGCGATGTTTCGACTGAAAATGCGGCGAAAAAAGCAGGCGCGCCGCAAGAGCGCACCGCTCGCCGCAGCCGAAACCGCCGCCGCCCGCCGCGTAATGGTGGCGAAAGAAGGCCAGAGACGAATGGCGGGGGCGAAGGCGATAGCCAGGGTAGCGACAGACCGCCGATGCCCGCATCGTCTTATTCGGAAAATCAGACAGCCCAGCAACCGCGACCGTACGCGGCGGATTTTGCCGAACGTAGTACGCGGACTGAACAGCCGCGAGTTCAAGAGTCTAGCCGCCAAGAGGGCGGTAGTTCCGATTCGGGCTCCGGGGATTAGTGAGGGCAGGCGTAACAGCCTTGGGTTGTTGCGCCTGTTTTTAACCGTTTAGAAAGAAGTGGCGCGCAAGGCACTTTGATGCCTTTCTCGTCGGGACAATGCCGTTAACGGTTCGTCCTGAGCCTGTCAAAGGCCGAATGGTTAAGCCGTCCATGGTTCGACAAGCTCACCACGAACGGTTTAACTTAACAGCATTGCCCGTCTGGAGAGGGCTAGGGCGAGGTTTATAAAAAAAACCGAAATTTGAAGTGCGATGATTGTAAGCGGTTAAACTTTCAGCATTTTCCGAAGTTTTTCCACCACTTTGTCGCCGAATTCGACGGTGCTGATCATGGTCACACCGCTGCCCGGTTTGGACAAATCGGCGGTGGAATAACCGTCGGCAAACACGCCCTGCATGGCCGCCCAGACGTTTTTGGCTTCCGCTTCCATGTCGAAGCTGTTTTCCAGCATCATCGCCACCGAACCGATCATTGAGTACGGATTGGCGATATTCTTGCCGGCGATGTCCGGCGCCGAACCGTGCGAGGGTTCGTAGTAGGCCTTGTCGGGGCCGATACAAGCCGAAGGCATCAAGCCTAGCGAACCCAAGATGCCGCCGCCCTGGTCGCTGAGAATGTCGCCGAACATGTTTTCCATCACCATCACGTCGAACTGGGTCGGTTTCAGGCACAGCGCGGTCGCGGCGGCATCGACCAGCATGTTGACGACTTGTACGTCCGGATATTCTTTCGCGACTTCTTCCATCACTTCGTTCCACAACACGCTGGATTTCAGTACGTTGCTCTTATGGATGTTGTGCAGCAATTTCCGGCGCTTGCGGGCCAGTTTGAAGGCTTGCTGCATGATCTGAAAAATTTGCGCTTCGTCGTATTCCAGGGTTTCGCGGACATAGCGCAAGCCGGCGTCGTTGACACCCATTTCTTTCTCGCCGAAATACAGGCCGCCCACCAGTTCGCGGACGATCATCAAATCGATGCCTTCGCCGATGATTTCCGGCTTTAAGGGTGAAAAATGCGCCAGGGATTTCGGCAGCGACACCGGGCGGAAGTTGGCGTAGGTGTTGTAACGGCGGCGTAGCGGCAATAGCGCGCCGCGTTCCGGTTGCTCGTCGATGGGAATGCGTTTCGAGTCTTCGTGGCTCAAACCGATCGGGCCTTTTAAGATCGCGTCGGCTTCGTCGCAAATGGCTTTGGTTTGATGCGGAAACGCCGAGCCGGATTCAAAATAAGCGTAAGCGCCGAATGCCGCTGGCATCAACTCGAATGTCACGTCGTTACGTTCTTCGATGGCTTTCAGAACCTTGACGGCTTCCGCAGTGATTTCAGGGCCGATGCCGTCGCCGGCCAGTATTGCGATTTTGTAGTGTTTCATGTTTACGCTGGTTATAGGTAGATTAGAGAAGGTTGGTGATTCTGTTTATTTTATGACGGTTTGGTAGGGTCGAATTCATTCGACCTTCGATATAGTTCGATGGTACGCGGTGCGTACCCTACGGATTAATGTTATTTGCCATTTCGTGCAACTGGATGTTAATCAATTTGATCGTGGCCAAAATCCCCGCAAACACCTGGTTGACGTGCACGCCGCGGGTTTTGCGAAATTCATTGCCGCAATCCCAGGTAATCACGCATTCGGTCAGTGCGCTGGTGTGGCCGCCCTTGGGGATGCGGACTTCGTAATCGGCCAGGGTCGGCAAGGTGTAATCGTATTTTTCCAGCACCTTGCC
>JAJRDU010000116.1 GCA_028748685.1 Methylococcaceae bacterium | reverse complement strand
ATGATCAATTTTTCGGTCAGATATTGACCCTGGAGTCGAAGCCATGAGAGCCACCGATGTTTCCCTCTTTTCGAGGCTACTTTCCTCAAAGATGCCTTTCGCATACCGCGACCGTCGATTTGATTTGGCGAGGCTCAAAGGCTACGGATTTGCTACATGGACCAAGTCGATACCGGCGGCAGTGATCGCCTTGCTGGCAAGCTCCATGCCAGCCACCGGCGCGGAAGAAGATGCTATCGTCAGCACCCCGGATCAGGCCATTACCAACGAACCGGAAGAGTTCGGCGGTCTGGACATCGACCAGCTAAGCCGGGTGCGCGTTATTTCGTCGACGCTGACGCCCACTCAGGTACGTTTGGTTCCGGCCGAGGTGACCGTTTTGGACGACACCGTCATCGCCCAAAGCGGTGCGCGTCACCTCAACGAGTTGCTGGAGATTTACGCACCGAACACCCAGCTCATCGCGCACAATACCCATCAGGATCACTTCGGCATGCGAGGAATCATCAGCGACCGGGACGACAAATATCTGCTTAGGGTCAACGGCAAGGTGATGAACAACCGCTACTTCTCCGGAGCCGAAAGCGAGCGGGATCTACCGATGCTGTGGGACTTTCATTCCGTGACCGCGGTCCATGGTCCGGCTTCCGCAACTTACGGTGCCGGTGCGCTGGCAGGGGTATTGAACCTTGAAACCTATAACGGCCTGAATTTCCAAGGCGCCGACTCGCAAGTCCGACATGTCTTCGGCGACGAGTTTACCGTCGGCGAGGCGCGTTATGGGCAAAAATTTACCGAAGACTCGGGGCTGTTTCTCTACGGTGGCGTGGCTGACCAAAAGGGAGCCAACCAGAGTGATTCGCCCCTCGTGTACGGCAAATCGTTCGCCACTCCTGGCGCCACGCCTGACGTCGTTTCCGGCCAACCGGTGACGTTTGCCGTGCCGAATCTACACGATGCGGGCAACATATTAAAAATGAAGTTTCACGCCAGCTATGTGAATGGCCCTGCGGAAATCTGGGCGCGCTACACCAAAGGCGGCGGTCTGCTGCGACCCCAACGCTCAAATTTGCTCGCGTCGTCAGATTTTTCGGCAGCCCTGAATGGGCACCGCAATTTGAGCGAGCAGTTCACCATCGCCACCAAATACAAAAAGGACTTGAGCGATGTCTTCAATCTGGAGACATTCGTCAGCTACGACCAGTATCTGTACCGACTCTGGCTTTACGATGTATATCCAACTTCGGATGATCGCCGGGAACGCGAAGTCTATGGCCGAGTGCTGGGAACCTGGACGCCGAACACAAAACACTCGGTGGCCTTGGGACTGGAATACTCCCACATGTGGTTCGACGGCGCCAGCGCCTCCGCTCAAACCGTCGGTGTACCACCCCTACACGATGCCTGGCAGACCGATACCGTTTCCCTGCTGGCGGAGCATCAATGGCATTTGAGTGATCGGTGGACTACTTTCGCGAGCGTGCGGGGAGATAAGCACACCTACACCGACTGGCTGATCTCACCACGTCTGGCGCTGGCCTTCACCCCCAGTTCCAACGATACGCTGAAGCTGATAGGTGCGCGCGCAAAGCGTCGCAGCGGTGACGGCGAATTGCGGCAAGGAGGTGTGCTGTCCGGCGGCCAGGGCGCGACTGAAACCTTGGACAGCCTCGAGTTTCGTTATGAACGGCAACAGGACAGGCATTGGAATTTCGGGATCAGCGTCTTCCAAGAAGAAAATGAAGCCATAGGCTTTAGCCAGGTGCTCAATCACTCCATCCCGGTGGGGACTTTCAGAATATGGGGGATAGAACCGGAAATAACGTTTCGTTCGGAAAAAACGCGTATGACCCTTTCACACGGCTACACCAAACTGCTCGGCTCCAACCTGGCAACCCCTTCCACCATCCAGGGTATCACCGCCGAACCCTATGGCTACGGGCATGACCTGGCCAACTGGTCAAATAACATCACCAAGCTGGCATTAATCCAAGAGTTTAACAAGGAATGGTCCGCGAGTACTTCGCTGCGGGTGTATTGGGGCTTTCCGGGAGCCCAGGCTCTGAGCGATTGGAATGGCAGCCTAAGCTCGCCCCGGGGTTATGCGCTGGCCGACCCAGGCTACGCTGCCGCCTACGGTTCGAGCGTCTATTGGAATGCCGGACTGGAATATCGCCCAACGAAGCAACTGACCATGCGCGCCGATGCCTACGACATATTGGGGTGGGCGGATAAGACGCTCAATAAACGCATTTATTACTTCCGTGGCTCGGACTATTCGTCAGAGGCCGCTTCCGTTGGGCTTTCGGTGAGGCTGGCCTTTTGATAGCCATCATGCGTACGGCCCAATCGCTCATACTGTTCAGTCTGTTACTGCTGGCGAATATTGCCGCCGGCCAGGATCTGTCCACGCAAAACCCGTACAAGGTCAAGGCCGCCTTCCTGCGCAATTTTGCCCACTACGTGACCTGGCCTTACAATGCCTTCCCCGACGACGGTTCGCCCTGGCATATCGGCGTTTTGGGGAATGATCCTTTCGGCGAGGTTCTGGATGCGACATTCGAGGGCCGCGCCGAACAAGGACGGCCTTTCGAAATCTATCGAGCCGACAGACTGGATGATTTGCCGCCATGCCAGATCATCTTCGTCGCTTATCCAGACGCCGCGAAACGCCGCGCCGTCCTCGACCGATTAAAAAACAAGCCGGTCCTGACGGTCGGCGACGCTCCGGAATTCCTTAGCGAAGGCGGAGTCATACGGTTTCAGGTTGGAGAGAGGGTGAGTATGAGCGTCAACCTCGATCAGGCCAGGGCCGTTTTGCTGACCATCCAGACCAAAATGCTGGAGGTCTCCAGCGGCATCTTGGAAAACGGCGAGCTCCGCCGGGTGAAATAAGCGATGCCATTCCAACTGAACATACAAAATAGACTCTCAATGGTGCTTTGGGGCGCGGCACTGCTGGCCTTTACCCTGACGGGCGCCGGGCTGGCGCTGTTTCACAGCCTCACCTTGGAACTTCGTGTCCGGCAAATCATGGAACCTTATGCACAAATGATCGCCGTCGGCACCGATGCGGCCGTAGCCTTCGAAGACCCGCTACGTGCCCAGGAAATTCTCGATACTCTAAAAGCCAATCCGCAGATCCTGGAAGCGGAGATTTTCCTGGATAATGGCCGGATTCTGGCCGGCTTCGGCCCCACACCCCAGGGTCATCTTCAGAGTTTGCCAGCCAAACCGGACGGCATCTATATTAGCCAAGACAGGGCCGAGCTGTTGCAAGGCCTACCCAAAGGAGCGCGCTTGCGCCTCGACATGAGCCTGGATCAACTCAGCCAGCAAACACATCAGGCCTTGTGGCTGTTCGGCGCCGGCGTATTGGTCTTGCTGAGCGCCACGCTAGGCCAGCTCATTGTTTTGCGGCGAACGATCGTCCGTCCCATCGCCACGCTGACGGAAGCAACCGAAAGAGTTAGAGCCAAGGCCGACTATAAGCAGCGCGTCCCCGCCTCCGGTACCGACGAGGTGGCCCGTCTCGGTCAAAGTTTCAACGCCATGATGGAGGCGATTCAAGAACGGGAAATCGAATTGCGCCGACTGACCGTCTTCCAGCGCGCGCTCTTGGACAATGCGTCCTACGGCATCATTTCCGCTACGCCGGATGGCGTGGTCACCAGCTTCAATCCCGCCGCCGAGCGCTTGCTGGGTTACGCGGCCGACGAGGTGATCGGCAAACAGACGCCGTCGCTCTGGCACGACGCCGAAGAGGTGGCGCGGCGCGCCCTGCAATTGTCGGAAGAACTGGGCGAAACGATCTCGCCGGGATTCGAAGTGTTTACCACCCGCCCCCAACGCAATCTACCCGAGGAAAACGAGTGGACATTCATTCGTAAGAACCGTACACGGGTACCGGTATTTTTGTCGGTGACCGCATTGCGTGATGCCAGCGGCCTGATTTCGGGATTCGTCGGCCTAATTTATGAACTTACCGAACGCAAGCAGGCCGAGCAGAAACATCTGACTCATCTTCGGTTTTTGGAAAGCCTAGACGGGGTCAACCGGGCTATACAAATCTCGAACAACCTTGAGCAGATGCTGAGCGCTGTGCTTGATTCGGTGCTTACGACCTTTGATTGCGACAGGGCATGGTTGATCTATCCGTGCGATCCGGAATCCGCTTTCTGGTCAGTGTCCATGGAACGCACCAAGTCGGAATTTCCTGGCGCTAACGCCATGGGGATAAAGATACCCATGGCTCGGGAAGTCGTAACGGCGTTCCGAACCATATTGAACTCGGACGGCCCCGTGGCATTTGGGCCGGCATCCGAGCATCCCTTACCCGAGGGATTGAAGACCCAATTCGGCATACAGTCCATGTTAACCATGGCGACTTACCCCAAAACCGGTAAGCCATGGGAATTCGGTCTGCACCAATGTTCCTATCCGCGGGAATGGACTCAGGATGATCAGCGCCTGTTTCAAGAGATCAATAGGCGCTTGGCCGACGCCCTGACTGGCTTGTTATCTCATCGTGACTTGCAGGAAAGCGAAACCAGATACCGCCGTATCGTAGACACGGCGAGCGAGGGCATTTGGGCATTGGGGCCGAACGCCATGACCACTTTTGTGAATGCCCGAATGGCCGATATGCTCGGCTACGCTTGCGAGGAAATGATAGGCCGGCCGATGACAGACTTCATGTTCGAGCAGGATGCGCCCGATCATTTGAAAAAAATGCTGAACCGCCGCCAGGGATTTGCGGAGCATTATGAACGCTGCTTCCGCCGTAAAAACGGACATGCCTTGTGGACCGTTGTTTCCGCCGCGCCCATCCTCGATGGAGACCAAAATTTTCAGGGTTCTTTTGCGATGTTTACCGACATCACCCAGCGTAAACAAGCGGAAGAAGAGTTGCGTCAATACAAGGACCAACTGGAGGAAACCGTGCAACAGCGCACCAATGAATTATTGGTCATGCGCGATGCCGCGGACGCCGCCAACAAGGCCAAGAGCGTATTCCTGGCCAATATGAGCCACGAGCTGCGCACGCCGTTGAACGCCATTCTCGGCTTCTCCAGCATGATGCGCCGCGATCCGCTTCTGACCGATAGCCAATCCGAAAACCTCAACATCATCAACCGTAGTGGCGAACATTTGCTGAGTCTGATCAACGACGTGCTGGAGATGGCTAAGATCGAAGCCGGCCATTTGCAATTGGAAATCACCGCATTTGACCTGGATGCGCTGGTACGGGAGGTCACCGAAATGATGCAAATCCGCGCCAAGGAGAAAGGCTTGCAGTTGCTGCTCAACCAGTCCTCCGAATCCCCTCCTTATATCAGGAGCGACGAAGCCCGCATTCGGCAAATCCTGATCAACTTGATCAACAACGCGGTAAAATTCACCGAACAGGGCGGCGTGACCGTGCGCCTGGGGGTCAAGAACAACGCTCGGCATCATTTGTTGCTCGAAGTCGAGGACACCGGCCCCGGCATTGCTCCGGAAGATCAATCCCGTCTGTTCGAACCCTTCGTGCAACTGAACGAGGAGGCTGGCACGCAACGCGGCACTGGCTTGGGACTGACCATCACCCGCCAATTCGTACAGATGATGGGCGGCCATATCGAAGTCGAGAGCACGCCCGGCAAGGGGTCGCTATTTATGGTCGAGCTGCCGGTGGAACTGGCGAGTCCCGCCGATACTCTCGGACCGGAAACCGGCAAATCCGGCGAAGTGGCGGGACTAGCCCCGGGCCAACCGAGGTATAAGATCATGATCGTCGAGGATCAACGGGAAAATCAGTTGCTACTCAGCCAACTGATGACCAGCATCGGCCTGGAAGTACGGATAGTGGAAAACGGCAAGCAATGT
>JAJRDU010000115.1 GCA_028748685.1 Methylococcaceae bacterium | reverse complement strand
TTCGTTTGCCATGAAATTTGTCGCTGAAATAAGAAGCGACGCCTGTTTGGTTGCCTAAAATGTCTTGCTGTTCAGTTTTAGCCAGACCGATTGAGCAGAAGGATGCTAGCGAAATTGCCAGCATTGCCTTTGCTAACCATCTGTTTTTTCTCATCAGTTGCCTCCTCATTTGTGCAATGTACCGGTTGATGAAGTTCGAGGGTAACCCAGAAAATTTGAATTGGCAACAAAAAATTGCCGCCAATCATATAGTTAGCATTAAGTCAACTCAGAATTTTCGTTGTTATGCTTGTCGAAAAATCAGTAGCTTATCGCGCAAAATTCAGGTGTATTATTTATTACTGGCATCGCGAGACTCAGTGTCGACGCAGCGGTGCGATACAATGGCGTTTTTACTTTTGACAAAATCGGACTCGGCATGAAACTGGTGACATTTACCCATAATGGACAAATTCGGATGGGCGCGGTCATTGATGACAGCGTGGTGATAGCGAGCGGCAATATAGCTTGTGCCGACAATATGATCGCTTTTTTAACGGCTGGTACCACGGGATTGGCGGCCATGCAAAGCCTAATCGATTCCGGCCGGCATCGGGTTTCGCGCGCGGATGTTAAGCTGTTGTCACCGGTGTTACGGCCGGGAAAATTTTTGGGTATTGGGCTTAACTATGCCGAACACATCAGCGAAACCGGGCGCGAGAAACCCGAATATCCGACCTTTTTCACCAAGCAAAGCACTTGTGTAATCGGCGACGGCGAGGCGATTCACCGCCCCAATGTCTCGGAAAAAGTTGATTACGAAGGCGAACTGGCGTTTGTAATCGGCAAGCGTTGCCGGCATGTGTCGGTGGAGCAAGCGCGTGAAGTCATAGCCGGCTATACGATTTGTAATGATGTGACAGTGCGCGACTGGCAGCAACGCACGCCGACCTGGACACTGGGTAAATCCTTCGATACTCACGGTCCGCTCGGTCCCTGGCTGGTAACGGCCGGTGAGATCGCCGATCCGCATAATTTAAGCCTCAAGACCTGGGTAGACGACGAGTTGCGGCAAAACGCCAATACCGGCGAGATGATATTCAATTGCTACGACATGGTTGCCTATTTGAGTCAGGCCATGACCTTGGAGCCCGGTGACGTAATCAGTACCGGCACGCCGGCTGGGGTTGGCGTGAAGATGAAACCGCGCGGCTATTTGAAACCGGGGCAGACGGTGCGGATCGAGATCGAGGGCATTGGTACCTTGAGCAATCCGGTGATCGCCGAGCCGGATAATTTTGTGGGCGGAGCTTAACGTTAAGGGTTGATTAAGCCTGCCTCGGATAAGCTAAACTCAACTCAAAAATAGAGGGTAACCGCCAAGAGGCCGCCATGAAAACCTTTCAAGTCACAATCGTTTCTATCATTGCTTTAGCCCTGTCGGGTTGTGCGACGGGTTATTATCAGCGTGGCTATGCGGGGTATAACAGGGGGTACTCGTCGCCGAGTTATTATCAAAGCTATGGTCGCAGCTACTACAGTCCCGGAACCAGTTTTAGTATTGGGCGCGAGTATGTACAGCCGAGTTATGGATATGGACACCGCGGACATGAGCAGAGTCACGATCGTCATCATGACTGGAACTCGCGCCCGGAACATCATGGAGGTTGGAATGATGGACGGGGTGGAGGCACGTATCGGGAATCCATGCCAAGCCGTCAACATGTCGAACAATCACAGCATTGGGGCGGCGATGCAAGAAGCCATCGTCAACAGATGCAGGAATCGCATGGAGTCGGTTTTGGCGGGGGGCACGAAGGCGGACATCGGCATCACGATAGGCACTCCGAATAGATTCGGAGAGAGCTTAAAGCTCGATACGAATTCCCAATTCAATGACCCGTTCGACCGGGATTTTGAAGTATTCGATGGCGCTGCTGGAGTTGTGGGTTAAAAACCTGAACAACGAACGGCGCCATTTCGGCATCGGACTCTTGCGGCGGAAGGACAATCTTTCGCTGCCGATAAAAAACGAAACGGTTTTTTGATCGATGACCAAGCCTTCGTGACAGCACAATTGTAAGGCGCGCCGCACATCCTGTTCTTCCTGGAAACCGAAATACAGTTTCACCCGGTAAAAGTTGCGGTTTTCGCCAAAGGCGCGGATTTTGACGCGATGGGCTTCGTCGACATAAGGCTCTTCCTTGGTGACTATGGTCAGCACGATGACTTTCTCATGCAGGACGTGGTTGTGTTCCAGGTTGTGCAGTAAAACCAGCGGTACGCCGTGGACGCTACGCGCCATGTAAATCGCGGTACCGGGCACGGTAGCTAGAGGGTGGTTAATCAAGCGGTCATCCAGATCTTCAAACAACACCCGCTTTTCGTCCAGATATCTTGCCAGTAATTGCTTGCCTTTGATCCAGGTGGTCATGATCAGAAACAGCACGCTGCCTACCACGAGTGGTAGCCAGCCGCCGGTCGGAATTTTCAGGCTGTTGGAAGACAGGAATAAAAAGTCAATCACCAAAAAAGTCGACAGGAAAGTGACGCTGGTTGCCTGATTCCATTGCCAGAGCCCCTGGATGACTATGAAGGCCAGCACCGTGTCGACGATCATGGTGCCGGTCACCGCAATGCCATAAGCGGATGCCAGCGCCGATGACGATTGAAAACTCAGTACCAGTATGTAAACCGCCACCATCAACAGCCAGTTGACGGCGGGGATGTAAACCTGGCCCATTTCATCGCCAGAGGTGTGGAGGATATTCATGCGCGGGCAATAGCCAAGCTGGATGGCTTGTCTTGTCACCGAAAAAGCCCCGGAAATCACTGCTTGCGAAGCAATCACGGTTGCCAGTGTCGACAGGATTAGCATCGGATAGAGTGCCCAGCCTGGTGCAAGCAGATAGAAGGGATTTGCTATCGCCGCCGGGTTGCTGATCAGCAAAGCGCCTTGTCCGAAATAATTGAGCAGCAGGGCCGGAAACACGAAGCTAAACCAAGCATAGCGTATCGGCTTTAAACCAAAGTGACCCATATCGGCATAAAGGGCTTCGGCGCCGGTGATGGCCAGTACCACGGCCCCCATGATCAAAAAGCCCTTCCAACCTAATTCGAGCAACAAATGTACGGCGTAATAAGGATTAATCGCCATTAAAACACCCGGTGCCTTGACGATATTGATCAGGCCGAGAATACCCAGCGTGGCAAACCAGAAAATCATGATCGGCGAAAACATTCGACCAACCTTGCCCGTGCCCTTGGCTTGCACCACAAATAATATGCCCAGCACTACGATGGTAATCACCAGGATATAATGTTTCAGCGTCGGTGCGATGATTTGCAGGCCTTCGACGGCACTGAGCACCGAAATGGCGGGGGTGATGATACTGTCACCGTAGAACAGCGAGGCGCCGAGCAGGCCTATGGTAACGATAAAGGTTTGTCGCTTCGGGTTGTCTTTGGAACCCTTCAATGCCAATGCCATCAAGGCCATGATGCCGCCTTGGCCCTTGTTGTCAGCGCGCATGATGAAGGTCGCGTATTTGATGGTGACCACCATGGTCAACGACCAGAAAATCAGCGACAACACTCCCAGAACATGAAGCGCGTCGGTCGGCAGCCCGCCATGAAAGACTTCTTTTATCGCATAAAGCGGGCTGGTGCCTATGTCGCCGAATACCACGCCTATCGCGCTTAATGCCAATGCGGATACTTGTTCCTTTGAATGAGAGGCTTGCTTTTCAGACATGAGACGGGAAACCGGGCGATAGGCGACGTGAAGAGAAATTATGCCACAGAATAGTCTATTCCCGCGCTATTGCGGCGAGGTGGGGATTTTATGTTCTGAAACGTCTTAGTAACTAAAGGGATTAACCGGTCCTCATTCATGCTGAAAGTACCGAAGGATTGAGCGAGGGCTTGCTAAAGGTATGATTTTTTTAAAAATTAGTTATTACGGCTGACGCGGGACATTCTTATAATCTACAATGCGCGATCTGATTTCAATCAAAACAAATTTTCGTTGTTCAACATTAATCTATGTATCTATATCAAAGGCCACGGAGGCACTTTGTCCAGCAGTGAATTCGCATTTTCCTCCTCATCATCTAAAACGCTTGCGCAACGATCAAACTCGTTTTTTGCCGCGCTTTTAGGCGAGGAGAAGCCCAGCCATATTCTGAGCCTGTTGTTTATTCTGGTGATGTTGCTGCATGTTTGGGGTTTTATCGAGTTGCTGCGTCCCGTTGAACAAACCACGCCCGCCCAGCCTTTGATGATGGAAGTATCGATGATAGCGATCTCGGCGCCGAAACCTAGCGTGGCGCCGCCGCCCCCTGCTCCCCCGCTACCGGAAAAAAAGCCTCCGCCAAAAAAAACGCAGCCCAAGCCGATTCCTAAAAAAGCTCCGCCGGTCGTACAGCAGAAGGCACCGGATTTTGCGCCGGTCGAAGAGGTCAGCGAGCCGCAACCCGTCGCGCCAACGACAGCATCCCAGGCTGCGCCGGTGAGCGATAGTAAGGCCACGACCGCGACCAATGCCGAGCAGTTTACCGAGGCCAATTTTCGCGCCAACTATGCGCACAATCCCAAGCCCGAATACCCTACTATCGCCAAAAGCCGAGGCTGGCAAGGTAAGGTCATGCTGCGGGTACAAGTGTCCGCCGAAGGCTTGAGTGACGCCGTGGCGGTTGAGAACAGCAGTGGACATGAAATTCTTGACGAATCGGCCGTTGAAGCGGTTAAGAAATGGCGATTCATTCCGGCCAAACGCGGCGAAACCGCCGTGGCCAGTTCGGTCATAGTGCCGATTATTTTTACCTTGCGCGATTAAAATCAGGAGAGATTAATGCCCTATCATATTGCCCCGGAAGCCGTCATCGATGCCACGCTCTATATTCTATTGGTGTTTTCATTGATCACGTGGACACTGATTTTTTTCAAGGTCTGGCAATTCGCAAAAAACAGATACTATAACAAGCAGTTCAACACGGCTTTTTGGGACGCGAACGATCTAAAG
>JAJRDU010000114.1 GCA_028748685.1 Methylococcaceae bacterium | reverse complement strand
TTGCCCTCTATGCCAAGACCCTGGAACGCAAACGACCGAACCGAAAGGCACTCAGGCCCAAAAACCGGGTCAGTCCCAAGCCTAGGCGGCAGTACCGCTGAGGCTTAACTTAACGACATTGACCCTGAAGGTTGGGGTAATGAAATCAATTTGTCGAATGTATCGGCAGGCGAATAACGCGACTGATGCGGTTATCACCGCATCCTACCGGGCTGGTTCACCGGGATTCTCGCGGCTACTCTCCCAATCGAGCAAACCTCACAAAACCTGTTGCCGTTTTTTAATCGCTTGCCCGCAAAATGATAACGCGATAACGTGCGGCGATTCGGTATTGCCGGCAAACCTTACCGTTTGCAGTCGATGCGTTGGTGATCTTGCCCGACCACCTTCACACCATCTGGACTTTGCCGCCGAACGACGACGATTTTTCCAAGCGCAGGGGTATCGTCGAAAAGGCTTTACCCAACATTGGCTGACTCTCGGCGGCACAGCGCAAAACCTGAACCCACGTCGGCCCGAATGTTGCCCGCGAAATCGGACGCTTTTTCTCTCAAATACTTTCGTTCAAATTGTCCCGCTAGGGGAACATGGCACAAATATTTCTACACAAACCTGAGACTCGCCGAAACTCAACGGATAAAGTCCGCTAGGCGAGTATCGACTGTTTAGAAAACGAACAGCGACACTGTTCATCTGCCTGAAAATAAAACACTGGTTACACGAATGAACAACCTGACACTCCCGCATATCGCATTGGGCATGACCTTGGCCATGACAATTTTTCCATCTTGGGCGATGGCGGACGACCGCATCAGCGACAAAGGCCTGTACCGGGTTCGTTGGCAAAGCCAGGCGCCGGAAGTGACGACCGACCTGATTCACGACTGGCTGTTGCATGTGGAAACGGTCGACCGGCGTCCGGCGGACAACCTAGCCATCACCATTTCCGCTCATATGCCGGGGCATGCCCACGGTCTGCCGACGCAGCCCAGGGCGACCGATTATCTCGGCAACGGCGATTACCGTATCGCCGGCATGAAGTTTCAAATGAGTGGCGTTTGGTGGGTGCGCTTCGATTTTTGGCGGAAGAACCGCCGCGACTGGGTGATCTTCGAGGTTCCGGTAAAATGAGCGCCACGATCAAGTTCTCTCTCGCCGATTCGGCCAGTCGCCGCGACGGAACATGCGCCACCAAAACCATTCGGAACGAACCCTTTGCAAGGCAAGGCGAGATTGGTCTGTCCAAGTGCGTGGCCGGTGGATTGTTTCTAATTTTGCTGTTGATCGGCGTAACGGCCCAGGCCGCGGGCCACGCCGACTGGACGGAAAGCGAATTGACGATATTGCGGTCTCTGGCGCTGTCCAGCCTGCCACCGTTACCAGCCGCCCCCTCCAACCGCTTTGCCGATAATCCGGCTGCGGTGGAATTGGGCCGGCGCTTGTTTTTCGACCGACGTCTGAGTTCGAACGGCGAAGTCGCTTGCGCCAGTTGCCACGATCCAGAACGAGACTTCCAGGACGGGCGAAGTTTGGCGAAAGGCGTCGGTCAGGCCAACCGCCGCGCGATGCCGTTGGTGGGAATGGCTTACAGTCCGTGGCTGTTTTGGGACGGTCGCAAGGACAGTCAATGGGCTCAGGCGCTCGGCCCGCTGGAGAATGCCAACGAGCATAACCTGAGCCGCGGGCGTTGCGCCAAACTGATTTTGGAACATTACAAGCCCGAATATAGCACCGTATTCGGCGCGCCGCCCGATTTGTCTGGCGTGCCGGAAAACGCCGGGCCGCTGGGTGACAAGCGGGCGCGACGCGCTTGGTCCGGGCTAGATGACACGGCGCGCGATGCCGTCAATCGCGTTTTCGCCAATGCCGGCAAAGCCATCGCGGCCTATGAACGAAGAATTGTATGGGACGAAAGCCGTTTCGATGCCTATGTGCGGAGCTTGGGGGAACAGGCTTCGGCTAGGCCGGAAAATTCGCTGAGCACGGAAGAGATAGCCGGATTGAAACTATTCATCGGCAAAGGCCATTGCGTCGAATGTCATCGCGGGCCGATGTTCACCGATCTGGATTTTCACAATACCGGCGTGCCGGTCCGCGCCGGACTTCCCAAGGATTTAGGCCGTCTGGCCGGCGCGGAACGAGTGGTCGCCGACGAATTCAACTGCTTGGGCCGCTACAGCGATGCCAGGCTGGAGCAATGCCGGGAGTTGAACTTCATCAACAAGGACAATAGGCGCTTGTTGCGGGCCTATAAGCCGCCTAGTTTGCGTAACGTCGCGGAACGACCGCCGTACATGCACGCCGGCCAATTCGCCAGCCTGCAAGCCGTCATCGGCCATTACAACCGGGCACCCGCAGCCCCTGCGGGACACAGCGAAATCAAGCCCTTGCATCTGAAAGCGGCCGAAATTCGCCAATTGAAGGCCTTCCTGAAAACGCTCAGCGGTACCATCCGCAGCCCAGCCGCCGCGCCGTCGGCATTTCAATCGTACCCGAACGTTTTCGACTCGCATCACAAGGAACCCGTCGGACAATAATATCGAACCTGATTTTTTGGAGTCATCCTTTGGAACTGGCTTGGCATTTAACATGATTGTTGAGGGCGGTTCCTGTTAGAACAACCCGATAACGTGTGCCGCCCCCGATAGGTTGTGCCGAACCCTTGCGAAGCGCAACGGTCGCGAACGATGCGCCTCCTGACGTCCGCGGCATCCTTCCACCATCGGAATCTTCACCCCCACTTCACATTCCCCACATCGTCCGTTCACCGGGCGGGCGCAAGCTATGCATCGTTCCGTAACTTCCTGGAGAAACACGATGCAAACCAAACTTTGGCACAAAATTCTGATCATGCTGGCGCTGACCGTGGCGCTGCTGATACCCATCACCATGATCAACAATCTGGCAAGCGAACGGGAAAACCGCCAGCAGCAAGTCGTCAACGACATTGCCGCTAGTTCCGCCGGGCCGCAAAAACTGTTCGGGCCGGTGCTGGTGGTGCCCTACAGCGAGCATTGGACGGAAATCGTCGAGATTCGCCGCGATAACCTGCCCGTGAAGGAATCCCTGCAAAGGGTGGATAACCGCTATTTGTACTTCCTGCCGGACCATCTGAACATGGCTGGCGATTTGTCGACCGAGACCAAGCAGCGTGGCTTGTTCAAGGTGCGGTCCTACGTGCTGAATGTCAGCGTCAAGGGTGACATCAAACTGCCCGCGGGCTACGGCAATCCCAAGGCGCTGCACAATGGTCAAATCGTTTTCGGTGCGCCTTATGTCGGCGTGGCTCTGTCCGATATGCGCGGCGTGCTGCAAGCGCCGGGACTGGAATGGGCCGGCAAACGCTATGCGTTTGAGCAAGGTTCAGCCTTGCCACTGGACGATGTCGGCGGCATGCACGCCAAGCTGCAGGAGATGCCGGCCGAATTCGGCGCCATCGATTTGCCGTTTGCCTTCGACTTGAAGTTGCGCGGCATCGAATCGCTGGATTTCGTGCCGGCGGGCAAACAAAACCGGGTCGAATTGAGCTCGGCTTGGCAGCATCCCAGCTTTTACGGCCGATTCCTGCCCGATCCGCAAAGCCAGCAAATCGGCGTCGAAGGTTTTCGCGCGTTGTGGACGGTGGATGCGCTGGCGACCAACGTCGCACAAAGCCTGAATAAAGCCCGCAATATCGAGGCTTACGACAGCTTCGGCATTCGTCTGATGGAACCCATCAACATCTATTCCTTATCCGATCGGGCCAGCAAATACGGTTTCCTGTTCGTTTGCCTGACCTTCGCCGCGATCTTTCTGTTCGAGATACTGAAGAATCTGGCCATCCATCCGGCGCAATATGCCTTGGTTGGCTTGGCCTTGGCGACCTTCTTCCTGTTGCTGCTGAGCTTGTCCGAACATCTGGATTTTCTGATCGCCTACCTGCTGGCGACCGCCGCCTGCGTGACCTTGATCGGCGTTTATCTGAGCGCGGTGCTGCGTAGCGGCAAACGCGGCTTCAGCGCCGGCGCCTTGCTGGCCGGCTTGTTCGCCAGTCTGTACGGTTTGCTGGAGTCCGAGGACAACGCGCTGATGCTGGGCTCGCTGCTGATGTTTGCGCTGCTGAGCATCGCTATGCTGGCGACCCGAAAGCTGGATTGGTATGGCCTAAGCCAGCCGGCTCGGATTCGCGGCAACGATCAATCGGCCACTCTTTAATCCATCACCGAGAAGCAGCGGATCGTCGCCGCTGCTTCGTCACTCACCACCCTGGAGTTACCCATGATTCTCGCTCACTTGCCCGCCGGATATATCGTATCGGCCTTGTCCTACCAGCGCTTCAAACCCAGCGGCGTCGCCCGTAGCCTGTACCTGCGCGCCGGGATGTTCGGCGCCGTCGCCCCTGATCTGGATATGATTTACTTCTATGGCTTCGACCATCGGGCTCATCCGCACCACAGCTATTTCAGTCATTTTCCCTGCACCTGGTTGATACTGCTGATCTTCGCCCTGATTTGGTTAAAGAACGCCGATCGCAAAAACTCGGCGTTACTGATGACCGTTTTTGCCGGCAACGGCTTGCTGCACATGTTGCTGGACTATTGCGCCAG
>JAJRDU010000113.1 GCA_028748685.1 Methylococcaceae bacterium | reverse complement strand
AAAAAGTCGCGCCGGGTGCCACGCCTTCCGTTCATATCGATATCAAACGATAATTAAAAATTCGCTGCTCCAGGTTCCCATCGTTTTGGAATGGGAACCGCCTCCCGCTGTTCGCCAACCCTTCGTCCGCACATGCCGAAACCCTTAGTTTGCGTATTACTGATTCTGAGCCTTTTTGAATGCGCCGCTTATGCGCAATCACTAGCCTTCATCACCAATCAATTGGATAATTCGGTGTCGGTGATCGATACCCAAAACCAGCGGGTTATAGAAACGCTCAAGGTTGAAGGAAAACCGGCCGGGGTCGCCGTTAACCGCGCGTTGAAACAGGTGTATATCAGCACGCCGGAAGGCGGCGGTTTCGCGGTGCTGGATAGCGACAAGCTTAAATCCTTGCGCACCGTCAAGGTCGGCGGTGCCTCCTTGGGAATCGCCGCCGACAAGAGCGGCGAACACGTTTTCGTGGCTGATTGGTATGAAAACTCGGTGGCCGTTTTCGACGCGAAAACCTTTGACAAGATCAAGACCATTACCGTCGGCAAGTCGCCCTCCGGCATGACTGTCAGCCCGGACAATCGCTGGCTTTATGTGGCCAACCGGATAGACGATTCCATCTCGCAAATCGATTTGAACAAATTGACCATCAGAAACACCACCAAGGTCGGCGCGCATCCTTTCGGTATCGCGGTGGATAGCAAAGGCAAGCGGATTTACACCGCCAACGTCGAGAGCGACGATGTGACGATACTGGATGCCCAGCGCCTGAAGCGTCTGGCTACGGTCAAGGTGGGCGCCAGACCTTACGCGGTGGCGTTGGCCTTGAACGACAGCCTGCTGTTCGTGACCAATCAGGATGATAGTACCGTCTCGGTGATCGATACCGTCACGCTGAAACAGGTAGCGGTGATAGCGGTCGGCGATAAGCCGGAAGGCATCAGCAGCCATCCCGACGACAGCCACGTTTATGTGGCCAACTGGTTCGATAACAATGTCTCGGTGATCGATGCCAAGACCTTAAAAGTCGTCAATACCATAGGCACGGGGGAGGGCAGTCGTGCTTTTGGCGAGTTCATTACGCAATAACAGCGTTTGGCGGTCGCTGGGTATGATAGACTGCCGCCGTTTTTAAGATCGCTTTGAGGGCGTTATGGCTGAAACCGTAGAAGAATTAACCGTCCGTTACGAAGACGGAGGCATCGAAACCGTCAAGGAACTGGATAAAAAAGTCCTGAGCAAGGGAGCCTGGGCCACGGTGATTTACCGTTATCAGGATTGGGAGCCCAGCAAGGAGCAATATAGCCAGGACAGGTTTACCATCCGCCGTTACCAGAAACGCAACGGCGAATATCAGCAAAAATCGAAATTCAATATTTCTAGCGAGAAACAGGCTCAGGAAATCGTTGAAGCCTTGCAAGCTTGGCTGGCCGAGAAATAGCCGGCTGAAGGCGGTCAATCAATCCATTCATAAATTTCCGTCAACGACGGATCGCATTTGCAGCAAGTGGTTCCGCAAGCCGCGCCCGTCATGGGTGACTGCCTGACCTTACCCTTGCTGATCCACTTCGCCAGCATGCCGCGCAAGGCATCGGCATCCATCTGAAAGTGTATAACCAGGTCGTTCAACGTCACCCGGTGCTTATCTTGCAAATAACTGCGTAAATCGGCGAGTATCATTGCATCACGCCTCTGGTGGTGCCGGTTTGCTTCATACCAAAAAAGCGCAGACTCGATAATATCATCGCAAACAGCGCGGTCAGTCCGGCTATCCAGCCTATTGTCGTGCCGGGGTGTTGCAGATAAGTCATGCCCTGATAGAACAACGTGGCGGTCAGATAAGCGACGAACGTGGTCCAGCACACCGTGAATGCCGCCCATCCCGCATTGGTTTCCTTATAAATGGCCGCCGTCGCCGCGACACATGGCGCGTAAAGCAGGATAAACAGCAAATAAGCGAAGGCGCCGATCTGGCCATCGAAATGGGTTTGCATCACGGCAAAAGTATCGACTTTGACCTTTTGTTGCTCGGCTATCGCCGTCTGATCGGACAGGTCGCCGAGCCCGAGACCCAAGGGGTCCAATATTTTATCGGCGATCGCCCGTAAATTGTCGGGGACAGTCTGACAAGCCTCCAGCAATGCCGCGGTTAAATCAAAAGCTTTTTCTTCATCGGTCGAGGGTGAAGCCGCCATTTGGCTGTATAGTGCGTCGAGCGTGCCGACCACGGCTTCCTTGGCCAGTACCCCGGTAAAAATGCCTACCGTCGCCGGCCAGTTATCATGCGCTATGCCCATGGGCTTGAACATGGGCGTCAAGGAACGGCCGATTTCGCTCAGCACCGATTGGTCGCTGTTTTCCCTTCCGAAACTGCCGTCGGTGCCCCAGGAGTTCAGCACGTTCAGCACCAGCACCATGGGTACAATCAATTTTCCGGCGTTGAAGATGAAAGTTTTTAATCTTTCCCAAGTCTTGGTGTAAATGCCTTGCAAGGTCGGCAGATGATAGGCGGGCAGTTCCATCAAGAATGGGGTCGGTGCGCCTTTAAGTAGAGTATGGCGCATGATCAGGCCCGTCAATACCGCCACGACGATGCCGAATAAATACAGCCCGAACACCAGATTTTGCCCTCCGACCGGGAAAAACGCGGCGGCGAACAGCGCATATACCGGTAGGCGCGCGCCGCAGGACATGAAGGGATTCATCAGGTTGGTCAGAATCCGGTCGCGCTGATTGTCGAGGGTGCGGCTGGCAATAATAGCCGGCACGTTACAGCCGAAACCGACGATCATCGGCACGAAGGACTTGCCGGGCAGGCCGATGATGCACATGAAACGGTCCATCACGAAGGCCGCTCGGGACATGTAGCCGGAATCCTCCAACATCGACAAGAAAATGAACAGGAAGCCGACGATGGGGATGAAGGTGGCTACTACTTGGATGCCGCCGCCGATGCCGTTGCTGATCAATACCACCAGCCAATCCGGCCATTGCATGCCGGTCAGCCATGCGTTCAGACCATCGACCAATAGGGCGCCGACCGCCTTGTCGAAGAAATCGACGAAGGCACTGCCGATATTAATGGTGAACATGAACATGGCATACATCACCAATAAGAAAATCGGGATACCCAGAAAACGGTTCAATACGATGCTGTCGATTTTATCGGTGGTATTTCTCGACACTTCGTTGAGCTTGCATACCGCGGCTTTCACCAGTTCGTTGACCAGTCCGTAACGGGCGTCGGCCGCCAGAATGTCGATTTCATCGTTGGTGTTCGCTTCAATCGATTGCCGCAATTTGTCCGCGGCAACTCGCAATGCCGGATCGGCAATCTGTTTCGCCAGCGTGTCGTTTTCCAATAACCTTAGAGCCAGCCAGCGGTCATCGCAATCCAGGCTTTTTTCATGCAGGGGAAACTGATTTTGTAACTCGATAACGGCGTTTTCGATCTCGGGGTGGTAAGGCACCGTCAACGATGGAACGGGCGCATCGATGCAAGCTTTGTTGATGGTTTCCTTTAATTCCTTCATACCCATGCCGGTAGCAGCGGTGACCGCCACCACGGGGCAAGCCAGACGTTTTGCCAGCATGTCGACATCGATCTTGATGCCGCGTTTTTTGACCGCATCCATCATGTTGAGCACCACGATCATCGGTACCCGCATCTCGATCAATTGCGTAGTCAGATACAGATTACGTTCGATATTGGAGGCATCGATGATGTTGATCACCAGATTGGCTCGTCTTGAGGCGACGTAATCGCGGGCGACTTTTTCATCCAGGGAAATGCTGTCGTCGTCGGCCTCAAGCGAATAAGTGCCGGGTAGGTCGACTAAGGCGATGCGGCTACCATGAAATGAATATTCACCGGTTTTTTTTTCCACGGTCACGCCGGGCCAGTTGCCGACGTGCTGCCGGGACCCGGTCAGGGCGTTGAACAACGTAGTCTTGCCGCAATTGGGATTGCCGACGACGCCGACGGTGAACGCTATGCTCATAGTTTCTCGATCAATAATACCGAGGCTTCATTCTTGCGTAACGACAATGAAAAGCCGCGTATTTTGATCTCCACTGGATCACCCATGGGCGCGAAACGGGTGATGCTGAATTCGGTGCCGGGTGTCAAACCCATGGCCAATAATTTTTTGCGGTAAACGCCACCGGATTGATCAAAACCAATGATGCGGCCTGAGTCGCCAGCCGCCAGCGTTTTGAGAGGAGTCGACATGCTGTTACTACAAGGTAATTAATAATGGTTCTCATTAAATCACAATATTTGACGAAGAGTGAGGTTTTTTTATTAGTCAAAAAGCAGCCTCAATCGAAACGTTTTTTTTGATTCGAAACCTGTGTTGCGGGCGTATCGATTCATCAATTTGGGAAAAATCATGACCATCGATTAGAGATGGCAAAATCTTATAATCCCAGATCGCTCAGACCGGGATGATCGTCCGGCCGACGGCCCAATTCCCAATGAAATAATCTATCTTCAATCTTGATCGGCAAATCATTGATGCTGGCGAAGCGGCGCCGCATCAGGCCGAACTCGTTGAATTCCCAGTTCTCGTTGCCATAGCTGCGAAACCATTGGTTGGCGTCGTCATGCCACTCGTAAGCGAAGCGCACCGCGATACGGTTGCCGGCAGTTGCCCATAATTCCTTGATCAGCCGGTAGTCGAGTTCCCTGGCCCACTTGCGCTGCAGGAAGGCGCGGACTTGTTCGCGTCCGACCGGAAACTCGGCGCGATTACGCCACTGTGTATTATCGGTATACACCTGGACGACACGATCCGGGTCGCGACTATTCCAGGCGTCTTCGGCCATCCGCACCTTTTGCGCGGCGGTCTCGGGTGTAAATGGTGGTAAGGGTGGTTTTGTTTCCATGATGTCGGCTCCAATTAGTTGATTAGACAGGTAGACAGAATTGTCTACATGAAGGCTAAGGGTAGCAGTAGTAGACAGAATTGTCTACAATCTAGTCATGAGTTACGACACGAATACTGATTTTTCGAATCTTCCCGCCAAAGACAGAATATTGCTCACCGCGCATGATTTGTTTTATCGCGACGGTATCCGCGCGACCGGCATCGATAAAGTCATCGCCGAATCGGGCGTGACCAAGGTGACTTTTTATCGGCACTTTCCCAGCAAGAACGACTTGATCCGGGCATTCCTTGAATATAGGCATCGGCGCTGGATGGATTGGTTCGTCGATGCGATTAAGCGTCACGGCGGCAAACCGGGCGGCGGTCTGATGCCCTTGGTGCCGGTGCTGGAAGAATGGTTTTGCAACCCGATTTATCGAGGCTGCGCCTTTATCAATGCGGTTGCCGAACTGGGCGGCGTCTTGCCTGACGTAGTCGAGATTTGTAGTATGCACAAACAAGATATGGTAAGGACGATCGCCGGTTTGCTGCCGGAAAACGAGTCACGCCAACGCTTGGCATATGCCGCGGCAACAGCGATCGATGGCGCCATCGTCAGGGCGCAGTTGGAATCGAAAACGGCGGATAAGCGGGAATCGTTACAGAGTTTGTCGGTTTTATTGGCGGCGTTGGAAAGAACATGATCTTGGAGGACTCCCCGCGGCAAGAAACACCTTAAGAGCCGAGGCCAGTATTGTCTAGCGGCGAACTAAGCACTGTTCAGGTTAGCTCTTGGTACTCGTTCGACGGAAGCCATCCAAAAATACTCATTCAATGGCGTATTAGATGACAATAGGCAATATTCTGATTCAACGCCAACGGAGGCTAGGCAGCATGCAAAAATTCACACGTGTATTCGATTCGATCATTACCTTGTGGATATTGAGCTGTGTCGTGATCCTGTTGGCTTATTGCCTCTGGTCTCTGGACCGAGGTCTGGACCTGACGGACGAATCTTATTACCTAGCCACCGCAATGCATCCCGAGGCCATCATGCTCTGGGCAACAGCCATGCACTGGTTTACCTCGGGGCTCTGGCAACTGAGCGGTAGTTTGGTCGGGTTTCGCGCGATAGGCATGGCTATTTTGGTACTCTCGTCCATTGTGCTGGGGCTAGGGCTGGAACACTCGTTTCGTGCCTTTGGCGTCGGGGTAGCGTGCCGCAAGCGTCAGGTGTTGTTGATCGTGGCTTGCAGCCTGGCCGGCGCAAGCCTTTATCACGCCTTCGTGCCCTTTACGCCCTCGTACAACTTGTTGGCGGTTTCAGGCACTTATCTGGGCCTGGGACTCGTTTCGTTGACGGCAAACGCGCTCCGCAGTTTACGCTTTTACGGTTTTCATATGCTCGCGGGCGTGGCCCTGGGTGTCGCATTTCTCGCTAAGTTTTCTTCCGGAACCATCGCCTGGGGCATAATCTGCGTGATCGCGGCCGTGTTGGGTGATTCCTCTCGCGAACGAATGCTGCGGATGGTGCTGATCACCATCAGCATGACGGCTACGATAGTTACAATCATCCTTGTACAGAGCAGTTTCGGCGAAGCATTGGCCCAGTTTCGGCTGGGCTCGGTGGTGTATATGCTGGGGACGAACGAAACCTTTTCGGAGCGTCTAATCCGCTACTTGAATCAAACCGGTGACTTCTTCCGATTGATCGCCATTGACTTTTGGATTCCGCTCGTCCTGTTTGGCATTCACACGGTCCGGCCTCGTTTTTGGATTGCTTTGATTGGTTTGGCGATATTCGGCTACATCGTGTTGACGAATGGCTATCTGCTGGGCGGTATGGATAGATACGAACAGCAGACTGCGCCTCTTTTGGTTGCCGTGGTTCTAATTTTACTCGCCACGGCACGGATATGGATACGAAACCGAAAGGCTATTTGCGTGCTCGGTGCACTTGCGCTGCTTCCCGTCTGCACCGCGATCGGCACCTTCAACGCGCTTCATACCCAGATATTATTTTCGCTCGCCCCCTGGGGAGTATTGGTCGGTTTGTTGGCATTTGCCCTGCCTTTGCCTGCCGAGAATCGCTTCGTGGCCGGACTCATCGGTGCGCTATTCATCACGACAGTAACTTCCCAGGTGTTGACCAACGGCTTTCGAGCGCCTTATCGCCTGTTTCGTCCTTTGCAGGAGCAGTCGGAAGCTATCACCATTCCACCGCTCGGAACCTTTAAGGTGGATAGCGCAAGCCGGGAAGCCTACATCAAACTAATTCAGGTGGCCGATTCTTGCGGCATTCAGCCTGGGCAGACGTTCCTTGGTTTATATAACATTCCCGGCATCGGGCTGATGCTTCAGACTGTTATGCCCGGTTTTCCGTTGTTACAGGACAGGCTGTCCACCGAACCGATATTGGATAGCCTATTGCCCGAGACATTACAGTCGGCGGCAATCGGAATAGACCTCGACACCGGCAGTTTTGATCCTAGCATGCCGAAACAATTAGCCCGCTTTCCGGCCGGTTACCGCTTATGTGGAACATTCACGCTTCCCTACCGTCAGCAAAAAGTCGAATTGTGGGTCAATTCGGATCAGCAGTAGTGGGGCTATTTCCTGATTATTAGCGCGTAGTCTGGGAAAGTGCACCGAATTTTTACCAATTTTATACCGAAAGAGCGTTAAAACCTTCCGGAAGTATTTTTATAACTTATTGATGATAAAAGCATGCATAGCTTTAATGGATGTTAAATCCACGATGATTAGTAAAAAAGTTGAAAGCTGTTCTTCACGGCCAGTATTAAGTGAGGCAAATGCCGTATAAGTACTTGAATTATGGGATTTCACACAGATTGAAGTGCAGGGATAGCTGCCGCTAAATGCTATAAGGCTTTGAATGAAAAATGAAAATGGAATGAGGCCTTGTGTTTGCTGGAATTTCTTCTCGAAGCATCTGCTTCAAACTTCGAGACATATATTTAAGGAAAAACATGAAACCATTGAAAAACAATAATTTTAAATTGGCAACAGCCGGAGCCATGATATTTGGCGCGTTAACCGGTCTGTTGGCGCCAACCAGTGCCAGCGCGACAATCTTGAGTGCCGCCAGCGGGATCGGCACGTTTACCATCAATTTCGACAGGGAAGCCTTTGCGGCCTTACAAGGTGGTAACAGCACCACCCCCGGCATTTATACCGCCCATTTTTACAATACCGCCGAGTCGAATTACACCTCTGTTGCTTTAGCGGATATGGTGAACGGTGGTGGGATGACCGAACAACCTTCTGCGCCCTTGGTGCATGATATTACCGCTACTGGTGCGGACCCAGTCGGTCAAGCCGTAGGTCGCCACGTCAAAGCGACTAGTGCCGACTTTGCCTTCAATACTGGCGACAATTCCGGCACCGGTACGTTGGGCATGACCGGCGCGCAAAAAATAGCCCTTGGTGCGGGTCCGTTTACCGGTTCGCGCATGGTTTACGGCGATTATTCGCTGAGTTACAGCGCGAGTCAACGCAGTCTTAACAATAATCTAAGCGGCTGGCATCTCGACAATAACATTGGTTGGCTGATGGAGGCTTATTATCTTGCCAATCTGAATGTTTCGGCCACCGATGCCGACAATTGGAAACTGACGGGCGATTTGTTGCTGACCACGGCCAACAAGGGAATGATAGGTGGTGTGGCGGGCTCTCGCATGGGTGGCTTCTGCTTGGGTATTGGTTCCGAAGCGGGATGCGCGGCGGTATCGACCGTACCCGTGCCGGGCGCGGTGTGGCTGTTTGGTAGCGGACTGGTAGGGTTATTGGTCTCCGGTCGCCGTAAATTAGGGATTTTGGCTTGATCGAAGCCAGATGTTCCTGAAGAGAATGCTTGAGCGGGATAAACCCGCTCAAGTTGGTTTAGAAACATCGCCAAGGTCGGGTGTTGCAAAAGCCGACTTTGAATCGTTGGGTTGACTGACGGCTTTATGTTCCGTTGGTTAACCCAATCTTGCCCAAACCAGTAGAGACCGGAAGCGAAGTAGAAATGACGGGGAGGCGTTTATGACTGAATTTTCTAGGCAATCTGTTCACAGGCTGTGGATTTTTATCCGCCCTGGAAACCGCGTTGATTACCGTTCGTCATGAGCCTGTCGAAGGACTTATTCAGCGTTTCCTTAAACTGGACGAATCAGCGTCTGTTGATGGACTAGTAACGTAGTGTTCGGAGAACGCATAACGTTTTCAACGTAATGGTCCGAAACCGCTCGGACCGGGGCCGAATTGCCTTTGCTTGGGCATGATATACTGGGTGTATATCGAATGTTGAAGGACTGTTACGCGAACCTTGATCGATTTCCGGAGCCGAAAATCAAGGATTTAATGGCGATTTAAAATCCGAGCTAAGTTTGCCGCGGAGGCTCTTGGCCGAGGGCCGGCATCAGTTTTGTCTTTTTCGATCGTCCTTTGCCGACTTCGATAGATCGCAAGCGTCCCAAATCCGTTTCCTATTTTCATGCTCTCACTTTTCGTCCGCTTTTCCATCCGTTTTTCCGGCCTCGTCGCGGCATTGGCGATATTGTTGCTTTGCTACGGCAGTTATCGATATGTTGGCGCCGGTTTGGATATTTTCCCGGAATTTGCGCCCAAGCGAGTCATTATCCAGACCGAAGCACCGGGCTTGGCCGCCGAGCAGGTGGAAGTGCTGGTCACGCAACCGATCGAAACCACCATCAGGCCCCTGATTGGCCTGAAGGATTTACGCTCAGAGTCGATTCAGGGACTGTCCATCATCACCGCCACCTTTGCCGAAGACAGCGATATTTACCGCAATCGGCAGTTGGTCAGTGAAAGGCTGGCGACGCTGAGTCCGCGCCTGCCGGCGGGTGTCAGCATGCCGGTCGCCGTACCTCTGTCGTCGTCGTCCGCGACGGTGCTGACCATAGGCATGAGTTCCGACAGCAAATCCCTGATGGAACTGCGTAGCCTGGTGGACTGGACGCTGGTGCGGCGTTTGTTGGCGATTCCGGGAGTGGCCGACGTCAACGTGTTCGGCGGCGATGTGCAGCAGTTACAGGTACAGGTCAAACCGGCGGCCTTGCAGCGCTTCGATCTGGCGCTGGGGGACATCGTCGATGCCACGGCCGGCGCGGCCGAGATCAGCGGCGCCGGCTTCATCGAAAACAGCAATCAGCGTTTTACCTTGCAGGTCTTGGGTCAGCCCGCAGGTCCCGATCAATTCAAGAGCCTGGTCGTCAAACGCCAGGACGGCAGCAATATTACCCTGGGCGATGTCGCCGACGTCGTCTACGCGCCGGAGCCGTCTATCAGCGCCGCGCAAATCATGGGCAAGCCCGGCATCGTGATGATGATTATCGGCCAGTACGGCGCCAACACCTTGTCGGTGTCCCGTGCGGTGGAAACGGTGCTGGCCGAATACGAACCCTTGTTCAAACAGCAGGATGTAAGTTTCTATCCGCATCTATTCCGTCCGGCCGACTACATCGAGACTTCGGTCGGCAACCTGTCCGGACATTTGCTGATCGGCGGCTTTTTCGTGGTGCTGATCCTGTATCTGTTTTTGTTCAACTTCCGTAGCGCCTTCATCGCGGCGATGGCGATTCCGCTGTCGCTGATGGCGGCGGTGATCGTGCTCTTGGAATACGGCGTCAACCTCAACATCATGGTGCTGGGCGGGCTGGCGATAGCCTTGGGCGAGGTGGTGGACGACGCGATCATAGACACAGAAAACATCTTCCGCCGTTTGCGGGAAAACCGGCTTAAGTCCCAGCCGGACAGCATCGTTGGTGTGATTTATAAGGCGTCCATGGAAGTGCGCGGCTCGGTGGTTTACGCCAGTTTCATTGTCGCACTGGTATTCGTGCCGTTATTGACCCTGAGCGGCGTGGCGGGGCGCTTGTTCGCGCCGCTGGGTTATTCCTATATTCTGGCGATTTTGATGTCGCTGCTGGTGGCGCTGACCCTAACGCCGGCCTTGTGCCATCTGCTGTTGCGCCGGGATTTGCCCGAGGAAATCGATCCGCCGCTGATCAAGTGGCTCAAACCTTTCTATGCCAGACAACTGCAATGGGTGATGCGGCATTTCAAGGCGGTCGCCATCGCCAGTTTATTTGCTTGTTTGTTGGGCATCGCCGCCTTTCTGCGCGTGGACCATAAATTCCTGCCGGAACTGCGCGAAGGCCATTTCATCGTCCATACCGCGAGCGTGCCGGGCACGTCCCTGCTGGAGTCGATCCGGGTCGGCAGCTTGCTGACCGAACAGTTTTTAGGCATAGACGCCGTCGAATCGGTGTCGCAGTGGGCGGGCAGGGCGGAGCGAGGCGCCGATACCTACGGCAGCCATTACAGCGAATACGAGGTGAGGCTCAAGCCTTCCTCCGGCGCCGAACAGCAAAGCGTGCTGGACGAATTGCGCGAGATCCTGGACGCCTTTCCCGGCATCAATTACGAAGCCAATACCTTCCTGACCGAGCGGGTGGACGAAACCATTTCCGGATACACCGCCCCAGTGGTGGTGAACATCTACGGTAACGACCTGGCGGCGCTGGACGACAAGGCGCAGCTTGTGGCGCAACTGATGAAGAGCATAGCCGGCGCCGAAGACGTGCAACTGCGTTCGCCGCCGGCCACCGCCATGTTGCAGGTCGCTTTGAATCTGGAACAGCTGAAGTTTCGCGGCATCAGCCCGGCTCAGGTGATGGCGGCGCTGCAAACCGCTTACGAAGGCCGCATCGTCGGCAAGCACATTCAGGGTAACCGGATTTTCAACGTCGCGGTGGCCCTGGCGCCGGAATTGCGCAGCCAAACCGAATCGCTGCAACAACTGCCTCTGAAAAATGCCGAAGGTCAGCGGGTATTGCTGGGACAGGTGGCCGACATCCGCCATGGCGAAGGCCGCTACAACATCCTGCATCAAGGCGCTCAGCGCGCCCAGACCGTGACCTGCGACGTCGACGAACGCGACATGGACGACTTCATGCGCGAGCTGAAACAGAAGGTGCTCAACGACCTGGACTGGAGCCAGGGCAGTTATCCGGAATTCATAGGCGCGGCACTGGAACAGGCCAAGGCCCGCGAAGCCTTGATCCTGCATGCCTTGCTGGCCGGCGCCGGGGTGCTGCTGTTTATATATATAGCGCTCGGCAGCGTCCGCCATACGGCATTGACGCTGTTGAACCTGCCGTTTGCATTGTTGGGCGGCATCGCTGCGGTGGTGATCACCGATGCACCCTTGTCGGTCGGCTCCTTCGTCGGCTTCGTCACGCTGTTTGGCATCACGGTGCGCAACTGCATCATGCTGATTTCCCATTACCGGCATCTGATAGCCCATGAAGGCCAGGTCTGGTCGCGGGCCACCGCGTTGCGCGGCGCTCAGGAAAGGTTGCCGTCCATTTTGATGACGGCGCTGGTTACCGCGCTGGCGATGTTGCCCATCGCCTTCGACAGCGACAACCCAGGCCGGGAAATCATGGGGCCGATGGCGGCCATTATCATCGGTGGCCTGGCGTCATCGACAATATTGAATCTGCTGCTACTGCCGGCGATTCTGCTGCGGTTTGGCCGATTTGAGAGGGAGCGGGAGGCATCTTGACGCCAACTGATCCGCCAGGGTGCGATTCAAACTGAGGCGTAAATTGACGAAACGCTGCGCGAAGCCAATTTAAAAGTCGGTTCTCGGACCGACAGCCGAGTTGCTTTCTTTTGCTCGGCCAAAAGAAAGCAACCAAAGAAAAGGCCGCCCCGATACCGCCTGGATCCTGCGCTTCTCGCATTTGGCGAGGGTTTTCGGAAGGGCTATCCTTAGCCCTCCAAAAACGAGCAGCTTCCCTGCCGCTCCCCTATCGGGCTATTCTCACCAAATGCTGTGATGCTCGGGGCGGTATAAGGGGATTAACCCCATGCCTTCGGCATATTTCCGCTTCGCGGTATTTTTGCAGACATAGGAATTCCGCCTCGGTTTGAATCGCACCCGATTTCAAAAACTGCATTCCACCATTTCATAGCGCCTCAGGCTCAGCAAGGCTATTCTCACCGATAACCAGCCCCACCGGAAACTCCGCCAGCACTTGCGCGACGGACAGACGCCATCCGGACAGCTGGTTATCGGGCTTCAGAACCTTTCCCGTGAAGGCGCAGGTATATAGCTTATCTTGCTGATGAAAAGGCAGTTCCACCGAGGTATTCCCCCAAACCTTTTCTCCCAGCGGGAGCACTTCGGCGTCTCCCAGCCGCCGCGCGAGGAAGCGCGGCGCCACCGTAATGACGATACGCCTCCCGGCAATGCGCGCATAGGCGCAGAGATGAGCCGCATGCTCTCCCCTGACTGCCAGCGGCAAATAGCTTCCCTGTTGAAACACTTCCGGCCAGCGTTTTCGCAACATCAGTGCCGATAGGACAATCAGCAATTTGGCCCGGCCGTCTTCCAGCGTCTCACATAGTGCTCTTACCCCCGCACTACGTTGCGGCGATTCCTGGGCGACTAGGGTCCGCAATGCAGTCAGCATGGTTTGCCGGGAACCGAAATCAACCGGCCGCCGGTTGTCGGGGTCCACCAGGCTGAAATCCCAAGATTCGCAACCTTGATAAATATCCGGTACACCCGGCACGGTGAGTTTGATCAATGTCTGCGACAGGCTGTTAAACATCCCGAGCCGGGCGATCCGCCGCTGAAAAGACCGAAAGTCCGTCAGGAACGCACTCTCCACCGGCGAATTGATCAGGGCTTCGGCAAACGCCGTGACTGCATCTTCATAGGCTGTATTGGGGTTTATCCAACTGGTATGTACCTTGGCTTCGCGCACGGCCTTGACCAGATATTCCTTGACCCGAACAATGAATCGCGCCATTTCATTGGTGTCCGGCTCACCTGGAGGCCAAATCCCCAGCAAGGTCTGATAGATGAAATATTCATCGTTGAGGGTAGGAACCACCATACCATCAACCATGCGTTTAATACTTCGGTTTGCGCGGCTCCAATGCCTTAGCGCCAACCGCCAGGTAGCCGGTAATTCAGACAGCACATTGAGGCGGGCGCGCATATCTTCGCTGCGTTTGGTGTCGTGAGAGGAGGTGGCCAACAGGGTATGAGGATGATTCTGAGCGCGCAGTTGATTGGCGCGGTGGAACGCGCTGCGTGTCACGCCGAATCGGCGTGGATCGCCGCCGACTTCATTGAGCGACAACAAGCGGTGATAAATATAGGCGCTGGTGTCCTCCAGCCCTTTCGCCATGACCGGGCTGGTGAATTGCTGGAATTTCATGGCAAAGGCCAGTACCTGCTCGGCATGCGCGGGGGATTTGCCATCCGACGCGGCAAGGGTGAGCACCTCTCGCAAAAAATCGAAAATGCTGGCATCCGCTGTCGTGCTTCTACGTTTAGCCGTTGCCACTGCCTGTTCGATGTTGCGACGATCTTCCTCCGCCACTCCGCGGTGGCTGATGTATCCCCGATAAACCGGGAAGCAGGCAATGATTTCCGCCAATGCCAAGCGCAATCCGTTCAACGTGTAATCGCAAGTCTGGCGGTCGGCTTCGGCGATTTTTGAGAGCAAGTTAGCCAACACATTCAGTTCCCCCGACAGCGCCGACTTCATGATCAGGATTTTGGAACGGTAAAGCAGATCTCCGAAATCGACATGCTCGCCGATGAAGCTGTGATAGGCGCGCTGCATACGTTTGGCGGCGCTGGTGTCCACAAATAGCCCGTTGAGTAGATTGGTGAATTCATAACCCGTAGTACCTTGCACCGGCCAGCTACTACGCAAACACTCGTCTGCCGCCAGTATTTTTTCGACCACCAGATAAGGCGAACACCCGATTCGGTTGCAGTGTTTGACCAGCTTGCAAAAATACGCTTCCGGATCGTACAAACCATCAGGATGGTCCAAACGCAGACCATCCAGCTTGCCCTCCTGAATCAGGCGCAGCAATAACTGATGAGTCGCGTCGAAGACCTCGTCGTTTTCCATGCGCAAGCCGGCCAGATCGTTGATGTCGAAAAACCGCCGGTAATTAATCTCATCCGAGGCTACCCGCCAGAATGCCAGTCGGTATGCTTGCGCCTCGATCAAGTGGTGAAGACGATCGAAACCGGCCGGTTCCCCGGCCTTACCGTTAAAGACGCGCACGTTCTCTTCCAGAAACCGGGCAATCTCGGCGGAATGGGCAACGAGAGCGGCGAGTTGCCGCTTATGCACTTCCTTGTCGCGCCTGCGCTCAAGCTGGCGTTCTGGCGATGCTTCACCACGGGATGGAAGATTATGGAATGCAGTCACCAGACTCTGGTATTCCATCAATAACGGGTTGCCCTCCCCCAAGCATGCGCTCAAGGCATCCATCCGGAACGCCAGGATGTGCGGATATTCCGCCGGATCCACCGGAAAGTGGTGCTCGTAGTAATAGATGCCGAATTCACCGTGATCCGCATCAAAGCGTAGTTGTAGTTCGGCATTTTCCAGCACCGCGCCATAATGCTTGCCTAATACCGGTAATAACACTTTGCCATGCAGCTTGGCCTTTATCGGCGCCCAGTCGATATCGAAGAACCCGGCATGAACGGCTGTCTGGCCATTTTCCAGCACGTCCAGCCACCAGGCATTGTCTCCGCCCAGCACCCCCATATGATTAGGCACCACGTCCAGAATTTGGCCCATGCCGTGCTGGGCGAGGGTTTTGCAAAGCCGCTCAAACTCCTCGTCCGTGCCTATCTCGGGATTCAGTGCGTTGTGATCGATGATGTCGTAACCGTGCCGGCTGCCAGGCCGCGCCTTGAGATAGGGTGAGGCATAAAGGTGGGAGATGCCTAGCGCGCTTAGGTAGGGAACAATTTCACGCGCCTGATTAAAAGTGAAGTCGCCGTTGAATTGCAGCCTATAGGTCGCCAATGGGATGCGTGGCTCGGTTACCGGTGGCAAGTCGGTTTGTCGAGCCTGTGTCTGGCCAGCTTTAGCGTGTTTGGCGGTTATATCCTCGATAAAGCGCTTCACATTATATTTCATGACCGCACATCCTCGATGAACCAGGCGGCGCACCAGGGCGGCATAAACCCAACTGTGCAATCAGCGGCACGCCGTCGGAACCCCAAGTTGCGCGTCCTTGGAAAATCTGCCACAGGCATCAAATCCATGACGGTGATGTCCACAAACGGAAGCGCACCTTGCCATCGGATAGCACGCTGGCCCCAAACGGCATGTCATGCACGCGTTTCATATGGTCTACGCCTGTTTCAGTAGTACCAGCGAGCGTCCACCCAACGGATAAGCATGCTCCGTCTTGTAACGTGTAACATCCGGCGTACCGATAGCATCGCGCGTGTCGAGCAGCACCTCCCAATACTCATGATCCTCGAATTGCGGCAACATAAATGCGATATCCTCATGATAAGAATTCAGCAGCAGCAAGAGATTATTGTCCTGTAAACGCCGTCCGCGCGCGTCGGTTTCGATCAGTTTGCCGCCTTCAAAATAAAGGCCAAGACAATGCGAAGATGCCTGATTCCAGTCATCATCTCTGGTTTCTGAGCCATCGAAATTGAGCCAGATGATATCTTTTATCTCGCCACCGTAATTGGGGCTTCCCTGAAAAAAATAACGTCGCCGAAACAAGGGGTGCTGGTTGCGCAAGCCGATAATACGCCGAGTGAATGCAAGCAAATCCTTATCTTGTTTCTTCAGTTCCCACGACAGCCAGCTAATCGCATTATCCTGACAATAGGCATTGTTATTACCCAACTGGGTACGCCCCATCTCGTCGCCTGCCTGCAGCATCGGAACCCCTTGTGAAAACAGCAGAGTCGCCAGAAGATTGCGCTTTTGCCTGGCGCGCAAGGCGTTGATCGCCGGTTCGTCGGTTTCCCCCTCGACGCCGCAATTCCAGGAACGGTTATTGTCGGTACCGGAATTGTCTTCTTGATTGGCCTCGTTGTGCTTGTCGTTGTAGGTCACCAAGTCATGCAAGGTGAAGCCGTCGTGCGCACTGAGAAAATTGATGCTGGCATGAGTTCGCCCACTGCGTTCATACAGGTCGCTGGATCCGGTCAAGCGCTGCGCCAGTTCCCCGATCAAGCCTTCATCACCTTTCCAGTAGGCACGAATACAATCGCGATACTTATCGTTCCATTCCGACCAGCCCAATGGGAAATTTCCCACTTGATAGCCGCCTTCACCCAGATCCCAAGGTTCGGCAATCAGCTTGATGGTACTCAGCACCGGATCCTGACGAATGGTATTGAAGAAGGTGCCAAGCTGGTTCACTTCGTGTAACTCTCTCGCCAACGAGGACGCCAGATCGAAGCGGAAGCCGTCCACATGCATTTCCTGCACCCAGTAACGCAGGCTGTCCATCATCAACTGCAGAACGCAGGATTGCTGCATGTCCAAGGTATTGCCACAGCCGGTGTAGTCCATGTAATAGCGTGGATTATCACCGACTAGGCGATAGTAGGATGCATTGTCGATACCCCGGAAGGACAGCGTCGGTCCCAGTTGGTTGCCTTCGGCGGTATGGTTGTAAACCACATCCAGAATCACTTCGATACCCGCCTTATGCAATGTCTTGACCATGGTTTTAAATTCACTGATCTGACCGCTGGCCGAATAACGGGAATCGGGCGCCAGAAAGCCTATGGAGTTATATCCCCAATAATTGCGCGCGCCCCGCTCGACCAGATGGCGATCATCGAGGAAAGCATGCACCGGCATGAGTTCAACGGTCGTCACGCCTAGCCGTTGGAGATGCTCGATGACGGGGTCCATCGCCAATCCGGCATAAGTGCCGCGCAACTTGGGCAGAATATCGGGATGTTGCATGGTAAAGCCTTTGACGTGCAGCTCATAAATCACCATATCGCACCATTGAATATCGGGGGGATGATCATTTCCCCAAGCAAAGGCCTGATCGATCACCCGGCACTTCGGCATGACATTGGCATTGTCGCGACGACTAAAAGACAGATCGTCGTCCTTGGCGCCTATACGATAGCCGAAATGGGCGTCGCTCCAGAGCGGCGTACCCACTATATCTTTTGCATAGGGTTCTATCAGCAGCTTGTTCGGATTGAACCTATGCCCCTCTTTTGGACGGTAAGGCCCATGCACCCGAAAACCATAAAGCAATCCGGGACGGGCCTCGGGGAGATAGCAGTGCCAGACTAAATCGCTACGCTCTTTGAGTTCGACGTGCTGGACTTCGTTCTTTCCGGCGGCGTCGAACAAGCACAATTCGACCTTTTCGGCATGTTCGGAGAAAACAGCAAAATTCACCCCTTCGCCGTCCCAAAATGCGCCGCGCGGGTAGGGTCGCCCCGGCCATACCGCCGTTATTGTCTTAGTCATATTGCTAACCTCCTGCTTGAATTATTCACTGGTGTTACGCAATGGTGGTTTTCAGTCCCGTTGTTCCGCCCCGAGCATCGCAGCTTTTGGCGAAAAAGGCCCGCTAGGGGAGCGGCAGGGATACCGATCGTTTTCGGAGGGGCTGGGAAGCCCCTTCCGAAAACCCTCGCCAAAAGCGAGAAGCACAGGAAATTGGCGGAATCCGGGTGTCGTTTCTTTTGGATACTTTTCTTTGGACAAGCAAAGAAAAGTATCTCGCCTGTCGGTGCGAAAACCGACTACAAAATAAACGTCGCAATAGCGACTCAACCCCTGAAAACCTAAAATCAACACTTAATTCTGTAACATCAGTCATGGGCAAAAATCACGACTGCCCTATCAGCGGCAACACTTGAATATCGCTAAATTGCGGGTTCAGTAAGGCCAAGATACCGCGTAGCGGAATGACCACCCAATTGGGGCGGTTGTCGAGTTCGTAGCGAACCTCGTAAAGTGCTTTTTCCAGCAGGAACAGGTCCAGCAGGCCGCGTAGCGATGCCGACGTTGCCAACAATCCTGAGCCGTGTACGGTTTCATCGTAGGCGGCGAGGAAAACTTGCCCAACCTCGGCCTCCCAGCCACGCACCAAAAGTTCTCGCTTCGCCATGTCTTCGGGGCGTTCCGCACTGTCTTGGGCAACCGCGCTGTAGGCTGCATAGTTGAATGACCTCAGCATGCCGGCCACATCCCTCAAGGGCGAGTGTTTCCGCCGGCGTTCGGCGAGCGGGCATGTCGGCTCGCCCTCAAAATCGGTGATCACGAAATCATTCTTGGCGAGCAGCACCTGCCCCAGATGATAATCGCCATGGTAGCGTGTCTTGACGGCATCCAAGTGTCCGGAAATACAGGCGTGAATGCGATCCATCAGTTCATTGCGTTGCGCCAGCAAGGTTTGCACTAACGCGCGAACACTATCGGCAAGCCCCTCCCGCCGGCGTTCGAGCCGATCCAATGTGGCGGTAGCCTCGGCTTGCACCTGTAAGACCCAGCCCTCAAGATCGGCATCGCTTACCGGCTCTGGATCGAAGGCGGAATCCCCCGTTACCGTAGCCAGCGCATTGTGAAGTTCGCCGGTACGCTGGCCGAGCGTGCGGATCAGAACCAGATAAGCGCCATGCGCTTGCTCGGCGGGTGCTGGCGGTGTTGTGGCGGCGCGACTTTCTTCCAGGAAACGATCCAGGTAATCCAGCGTGTAACTCCAACAATCACCCTGATTTCTGACATAACCCTGTAATAAGGCAAGCGTCATGCAACCGCCGTCGGCGGCCTCATACTCGATTGCGCCGGCCACCGTCGCCATATTGGGAAACTGGGCTTTTTCGGTCAGAAAGCGCCCTATCTCCAGCTCCGGATGGGTTCCAATCAGTAGATGCCGATAGCCTTTCAGGAATAGCTGTTCGCCCAGCACCATAGCGGTATTACTGCCTTGCCTGGCGGCTGGCCGCACCGATAGGGTTTCGGACGATGTTCCGACAAGCGCCTGGTAAGCGCTGGTCGGCGAGAAGCGAATGACACCATGTTCACAGCGTAACGATAGACCCTGGCCGATGGCCTGCACCAGCGCCCGGCAGAACATCTCGTCGGCAAAGGCATCGCCCAGGATGCCAAGCTGTGACTGGCGGCGCGCTTTGGCCACAGTGGTCGCTGACATGGCGCGCAGGCGGTCCGAGCCAGCATTTTCCCAGGCCAATGCCAGCGGCAAAAAACAGCTTATCGGCTCTCCGGCCACCGCTTCGATGCGGCTCAGGGATAACAGCCAGCTATCACCCTGATTTTCCCACTCGACATAATCGCTGATCACCACGCGCGTTACCGCCTCTCCCTTGCCTCCATACCAGCGTTGCGTCGCGACAAAGCGCGGCAATGCGTCATTTTCAAGTTGGAGACGCGCCTTCTCCGCCATCGCAATCCGCCAGAGCACGACACGGCCAGGAAAGAAACTGCGCAAGCCCTCGAACAGCACCAGCGTCGGTAATTCCTCGGGAGGCAAATGTTCCTCGTGCCAGGCAGGGACCTCTTCGCCGCCGGCCAGCCGGAACCAATAGAAGTTATGGCCGGGCAATGTCAGAAGATAAGGCAATTCACCAATAGGCGGGAAAGCCGAGCGCCCCATCATTTCCACCGGCACGCGGCCCTTATAAGCCGAAAGATCAAGCTCGACCGCTTGCGCGGCACGCGACAGATTACTCACGCAAAGAATGGTGTCGTCCGCGTAAATTCTGAAATAAGCGAGTATCTTGCGATTGCCTGGGTGTAAAAACACCAGTTTCCCGCGACCGAAGGCCTGATGACTTTTGCGTACCGTCAGCACACGCCGCATCCAGTTCAGCAGTGAAGCGCGCTCGCGCAACTGCGCCTCGACATTGACCGCCCCGTAACCATACACGGGATCCATGATGGGCGGCAGATACAGGCGTTGCGGATCGGCGCGGGAGAAACCGGCATTACGGTCCGGACTCCATTGCATAGGGGTTCGAACTCCGTTGCGGTCGCCCAGGAAGAAATTGTCACCCATGCCGATTTCATCGCCGTAATAGATGATGGGAGAGCCCAGCATGGATAACAAGATGCTGTTCATCAGCCGGATTTTATTCATCTCATTGTCCATCAGCGGCGCCAGCCGGCGGCGGATGCCGATGTTCAGGCGCGAACGCGGATCGCCGGCATACATCTGGTACATATAGTCACGTTCCTTGTCTGTGACCATCTCCAGGGTAAGCTCGTCGTGATTGCGCAGAAAAATGGCCCACTGGCAGCTGTCCGGTATATCCGGAGTCTGACGCATGATGTCGACGATGGGATGCCTATCCTCCTGAGCGATGGCCATGTACATCCTCGGCATCAGGGGAAAGTGGTAAGCCATGTGACATTCATCGCCGTCACTGAAGTAGTCGCGCACGTCCTCCGGCCACTGATTGACTTCGGCGAGAAACACCCGGTTTGGGTAATGCTGATCGAGCACCGCTCGCATTTGTTTGATCACGGCATGGGTTTCGGGTAGGTTTTCGTTTTGAGTGCCCTCGCGCACACACAAGTAGGGAATCGCGTCCAGCCGCACACCATCAACGCCATGGTCCAGCCAGAAACGCATCAATTTGATAACCGCTTTCACGACCTGTGGATTATTGAAGTTGAGGTCCGGTTGATGGGAGAAAAACCGATGCCAGTAATAGGCATGGGCTTCCTCATCCCAGGTCCAGTTGGATTGCTCGGCATCGGTAAAGATAATGCGCGTCTCGGGAAATTTCTGTTTGGTATCGCTCCAGACGTAATAATCACGTTTGCTCGAACCGGCGGGCGCCCTGCGCGCGGCCTGAAACCAGGGATGCTGATCGGAGGTGTGATTGATGACCAGTTCGGTGATGACCTTGAGATTGCGGCGGTGCGCATCCTTCACGAACTGCCTGAAATCGGCCATGGTGCCGTACTCGGAATGGACATTGCGATAATCGGCTACGTCATACCCGTCATCGCGCATCGGCGAAGGATTGAAGGGCAGCAACCAAAGGGTGTTCACCCCCAACTCCTGCAGATAATCTAGCTTCTGGATCAAGCCCGCGAAATCGCCGACGCCATTATTGTCGCTGTCAAAAAAGGCTTTGACGGGCAGTTCGTAAATCACGGCATCCTTGTACCAGAGCGGATCGTCCATCCATTGCCTGTTTTCCAAGAGCGTTTTTTTTATCTCGCCGGCTGTTGTTTCGCTCATAATTCCCTCTTACAGAAAATAGTCGAAGTCATGTTCGGTACGTACACGCCGACGCAATTTGAAAATATGCGCCGGCGATACCCGAGGATTGATTTCGACGTAGTTGCGTGCACCATTCCATAAAAAGCGCGCCCCCGTCAGCAAATCATGTACCTGATAAGGGCGATCATCCAGCTCAAGCACATCCAGCGGCAGCGTGACCCAGCCGGATTGGGTATGATGAGGGTCCAGATTGGCAACCACCAGAATGATTTCGGCGTTATCCGCCGTGGTTTTGGCGTAACAAAGCAGACTCTCGTTGTCCACCGTAAAAAAATACAAGCGATGATCCTGTTGCAAAGCCGGGTTTTCCCGGCGGATGCGGTTCAGCCGGGCGATGAAATCCTTCAGGCTATCCGCCCGTTCAAGCGGCCAGCGCCGCACTTGGTATTTCTCGGAATCGAGATATTCTTCGCCGCCCGCCTCGCGAGGAACCGCCTCCATCAACTCGTAAGCCGGTCCATAGATGCCGTAATTCGCGCCCAGCGTGGCGGCCAGCACCAGGCGCAGCATAAAGGCCGGGCGGCCTCCGAATTGCAAATACTCGGGCAGGATGTCGGGCGTATTCGGCCACAGATTGGCCCGGAAATATTCGCGCACTTCGGTACGGGTAAGTTCCGTGAAATAGGTTTCCAGTTCGCTCTTGGTATTGCGCCAAGGGAAATAATTGTAGGACTGGCTGAAACCCAGCTTGGCGAGACGGTAAATGATTTTCGGACGGGTAAAGGCTTCGGCCAGAAAAATTGTCTCGGGGTGGCTACGCTTTACTTCGCCTATCAGCCATTCCCAAAACGGAAACGGTTTGGTGTGCGGGTTGTCGACGCGGAATATGTGCACCCCTTGCCCGACCCAGAACAGGAACACATCCAGCAATTCCCGCCACAGTTCATGCCAGGCGTCACATTCAAAATTGAAAGGGACGATGTCTTCGTATTTCTTGGGCGGATTCTCGGCAAACTGTATACTGCCGTCCGCTCGCCGCCGGAACCAAGGCGGATGGTCCTGCAGATAAGGATGATCCTGAGAACACTGGAAGGCGATATCCAGGGCGATATCAATGCCCAGTTCATGCGCTTTCGCCACCAGATGCCGGAAATCGTCCATGGTACCCAGTTGCGGATGAATCGATTTATGGCCGCCATCCGCCGAACCAATTGCCCACGGACTGCCAACATCGCTCTCAGTCGCTAGCGGCGCGTTGTTCGCTCCCTTGCGTTTGCTCAGCCCTATCGGATGGATGGGCGGCAAATACACCACATCGAATCCCATGGCCGCCACATAAGGCAAACGCTTTTCGCAATCGGCGAAGCTGCCGTGAGCCATGCCCTCACCCGCGCAGGAGCGAGGAAAAAATTCGTACCAGGTGCTGTAGCGAGCTTTTACCGGCTCCACCCACACCCTTAGCGTACCCGGATAATCCGTCGCCAGACGGCGATCCGGATATCGCCGCATCAGGCCGGACAAGGTTTCGGAAACCGCCAATGCTGAACCTGCATCCGGTTTAGCGGTACGCAATTCCTCGGCAAATTGTTGAAGCTGCAATTGATTTTCGCCGGCTGCGCGCGCCGCGGCTTCAGCCACCAGCTTAGCGCCGGTCTGAAGCGCCATGGCGACATCCTCGGCATCGCCACGTCGCACAAATTCTTGCCGCCAGGAACAAAAGCCATCAATCCAGGCAGTGACGGTGTATATGTATTGGCCGAGTTCGGTGATAGTAAACGATGCGCCCCAACGATCGCCGCCCAAAGGTGACATCGCGGTTTCACGCCAGTCGGCTTCCGATTCATGCCGATAGCGCAACACGCAAGTCAGCGCATCGTGACTGTCGCTGAAAGCATCGGCCTCCACGTCCACGTGCTCGCCAATGACGCGCTTGATCGGAAACCGCCCGCAATCGATTGCCGGTTGCACATTTTCGATCACCACGCGCCGTCTGCCGTCAAGCGTTTGCAGGCTTGTCATGATCGACTTCCCTGTCTAAAGAACAGCACGCCCAGCGGCGGAAGACGCAACATCAGGGAATGATACATTTCACCGACGGAAACCGGCGCCGCTTCGACCCCGCCGAAGTTTCCCACCCCGCTGCCGCCATAGAGCTCGGCATCGCTGTTCATGACTTCATGCCAAAAACCACTTTTTGGCACGCCGACCAGGAAATTCTCGCGGACGACAGGGGTAAAATTGCAGACTACCAACAGCGTATCGTCTGGATCTAGCCCTCGGCGCACAAAACTCAGCACACTTTTTTCCGCGTTGTGACTATCCATCCATTGAAAACCGTCGCGGCTGAAGTCTTGCTGATAAAGCGCGGTTTCACTGCGGTAGAAACGATTCAGATCCTCGACCCAGCGCCGCAGACCGTCGTGCTGCGGATATTGCAGCACATGCCATTCCAGGCTCTCGTCGTGCTGCCACTCGCGTTTCTGTCCGAATTCGCAGCCCATGAACAACAGCTTCTTGCCCGGATGACCCCACATATAGCCATACAATAAGCGCAGATTGGCAAACTGCTGCCATTCGTCGCCCGGCATTTTTCCGATCAGCGAACCATGGCCGTACACCACTTCGTCGTGCGAAATAGGCAGCACGAAGTGCTCCGAGAAGGCGTACCAGAGGCTGAAAACCAGTTGTACATGGTGATATTTCCGCTTAATCGGATCTTCCGAAAAATACCTCAGCGCATCGTGCATCCAGCCCATATTCCATTTCAGGCCGAATCCCAATCCACCCGAGGCAGCAGGACTGGAAACCAAGGGCCAGGCGGTTGATTCTTCGGCGATGGTCTGAACATCGGGGTAATCACAATAGACGGCTTCATTCAGATTACGCAGGAAAGTAATGGCATCCAGGTTCTCCCGGCCGCCATCGCGATTTGGAATCCATTCGCCTTCCTTGCGTCCATAATCCAGGTAAAGCATGGCCGACACCGCATCGATGCGCAGGCCATCGATATGATATTTATCAAGCCAGAACAAGGCACTGCTGGTCAGAAATGCGCGTACCTCGTGGCGGCCGTAATTGAAAATCGAACTATGCCATTCCGGTTGAAAACCCTGGCGTGGATCGGCGTGTTCGAAGAGATGGGTGCCGTCGAAATAACCGAGATCATGGGCGTCGCTTGGAAAATGCGATGGCACCCAGTCCAGAATCACGCCGATACCGTGCCGATGCAAGGTATCTATCAGAAACATGAAATCCTGAGGTGTGCCGTAACGCGCCGTGGGCGCGAAATAGCCTGTGGTCTGGTAGCCCCACGAGCCGTAAAAAGGATGCTCGGTCAGAGGCAAGAACTCGACGTGGGTAAAATTCATCCTTACCAGGTAATCCGGCAACCATTCAGCCATCTCGCGGTAACTAAGGGAACGGTTGCCGTCTTCCGGCACCCGGCGCCAGGAGCCCAGATGGACTTCGTAAATGGAACAAGGCGCGTTCAGCCGGTTTTTGACGCCGCGCCCAGCCATCCAAACCGCATCGTTCCAGGCGTAATCCAATGCCCAAACTCGGGACGCGCTTAACGGCGGGATTTCCCAGTAATAAGCGAAGGGATCGCCCTTGTCGGCTATTTTTCCGTCGCGGGAAACAATACGGTATTTATAGCTTGCCCCAGCCGCGACATCGGCAATGAATCCTTCCCATATCCCCGAATCGTCATCACGAAGATGGAGCGCATTCGAGGTTACATCCCATTGGTTGAACTCGCCGATCACCGACACGGCGGAGGCATTGGGCGCCCAAACCGCGAATCCGCAGCCTGTTACGCCGTCAACGGTGGAGAGGTGCGAGCCCAGTATTTCATACAGCCGAAAATGGCTACCTTGTTTAAACAAATAAATATCGAGATCCGTCGGCGGACTGGCCTGAAATACTGCATCCGTGGGACGATCCGTTAACGTGGACATTGGCTTATCCTCATTGCACGGACTCCGCAGTTGAAGCGGAAACCCGCGAAAAAAACTAGCATGAGCTTGACGTAAAAATCGAACCAAGTCGGTACGCTATCGCACATAACTCTACTACCCCCGATAGGATTAGCACCTCTTCGATTTATCTTCCATCATCAGGTTTAAACCACAGGCTTGGATCGCAGCAGGTGGACTGAAGCCGTCAAGCTGTAGTCGGCGCTAGTCTTTAACTTGAGTCGCCTTAAGCAGCGCCTCGAACTCTTCGGCAGTCACCGGTTTCGAGAACAAATAGCCTTGGCCGTAATCGCAACCGGCTTGGATCAGCAAGTCGCGCTGTTCCGCCGTCTCCACCCCTTCGGCGATGACCTTCATACCCAAAGTATGCGCCATCAGGATAATGGCTTGGCACAGGGCCATGTCGCTGGAACTTGCGGTCAGATTGGAAACGAAGGTCCGGTCTATTTTTAGGAAATCGATGTGGTATTTTTTCAGATGTGATAGCGCGGAATAGCCGGTACCGAAATTGTCGAGCGAGGTCTGGACACCGGCGCTTTTTAAAGCCAGCAATTTTTCGGAAACGACCGAAGAAGCATCGAGCAACAAGCCCTCGGTAATTTCCACCGCAATACACCCTCCGGGTAGCCCCAGGCTCTCAAGGTGCTCCAACCAATCGCTCAGTTTGTCGGCACTGCTGTGAAACTGTGCGGAAGACTTATTGATGCTGACCTGGAACAGTGGGTAATATTCGGCGCGCCAACCGGCCACCTGCTTGGCCACCTGATGGAATACCCATCCGCCTAGTTCGTTAATCAGACCGGTGTCTTCGGCGACAGGCATAAATTCGGCGGGGCTGACCAGTCCGCGAGTAGGATGTTGCCAGCGAATCAAGGCCTCGGCTTTTTGAATGGCGCCGCTTGCCAAGTCGACAATGGGTTGATAAGCCACCCAGATTTGATGATCGTCCAATGCGTGGCGTAAGTCATTGGTCAAGCGCAAGCGAACTTCGGCGGCTTGCTGCATGGCCGGCGTGAAGTAGCTGAAACGGCCGCGGCCCATATCCTTGGCGGCATACATGGCCTGATCCGCTTTCTTCAGCAAATCCTCCAGATTGTCGGCATCGTCCGGATACAAGGCAATGCCGATGCTGACGGAAACATAGCTGCGTTCGCCTTTCAACTGGAATGGCGCCATCATGGTTCGCAACATGGCTTGAGCCACGCGCTCGATACTGTTGGTTTCTTGCAGTTCGCCCATGATCAGTGTGAATTCGTCGCCGCCCGGCCGCGCCAGCGTATCGGTCTCGCGGATGCAGCCCAGCAAGCGTTGGGTGGTTTCCTTGAGCAAACGATCGCCCATGTCGTGGCCCAGTGAGTCGTTGACATCCTTGAAATGGTCCAGGTCCAGGAACATCAATGCGAGTTTCTGATGACTGCGGTGGGATTTATTGATGGCTCGCTGTAGCCGGTCGAGAAACATTCGCCGGTTTGCCAATCCGGTCAGAGGGTCGATGTTGGCCTGTTTATGAATGATCTCGGCCGCGCGTTTTTGTTCGGTGATGTCGGAGGAGGTAGCAACCCGGCGGATGATCTTGCCCTTCTCACTATACAGCGTGTTGATGGATAAATACTCAAGGTATTCCTCGCCGTTTTTACGTCGGTTCCATATCTCGCCCTGCCATTTCCCCGTGGTATTAAGTTTTTTCCACATCTCCTGATAAAAGGCATTATCCTGGCGACCGGATTTAAGCAGCGACCTGGTCTGGCCGATGACATCGTCCGCTGAATACCCCGTCAATTTGGTAAAGGCCCGATTAACGGCGATAATCCGGTCATTTTCATCCATCACCGTAATCGCTTCCTCCAGCGCCAAATAAACGGCCGCCGCCAGTTGTAACTCTTGTTCGTTCCGTTTGCGATCGCTGATATCCAATACCGTCGCAAGACAGCTTTGTCGGCTAGCATCCGCGCTCGCCTCGATAATGATCCAGCCGGGAACATGATCAGCCTGTAGCGTTAACTCGCAGCGCTGTGGGCCATCAGTGGTGAACACTTTTTCCAGAAACAGATTGAATAAGTGCCGTTCTTCATGGGAAATGTGTTGGACAAAATGACGTCCGACTAAGTTGGACCGCTCGCTACCCAGCAATTTTTCGCCACAAAAGTTCGTCTGCCTGATAACGCCATCCCGCCCTAGCGTAAAATAAGCGATAGGGGCAAAATCGAACAGTTCGGCATAGCGTTCCAGCGTCGTCTCGACGGTATTGCGCGCTTCCCGCAAGGCTTCGTTCTGCATTTCCAACTCGATCTGATGGACTTGCAATTCATGCACTAGCCGGCGTTGGTCGAGCTCTTGCTCCGGCGCGGCCTCTGTTTTTTCGGCTAGCCGCCGTTCCGCCTGTTGCCTCAGTTCTATGTTGTCTTTGGAATAGTCAGATCGGCGGTTCATGATTACTCCTCAACTCCGCTTCCAGTTTCTTGGTTTCGGAGATGTCGATAAAGGTGATGACCACACCGTCGATCAAATTGTCCTGGGTACGATACGGCATGACACGCACCTTGAACCAACGCCCGTCGCCGGCTTTGACCTGTTTTTCCACGAATATCAGGGTACGCAATACCTCTTGGGCATCCAGTTGTAATTGCGGATAGTCCAGGTCGGAGACTATGTCTGACAGCGGCCGGCCCACGTCCGCCGCAATCAACTTGAACAAATGCGCGGTGTGGCTGGTGAAGCGCCGAATATTCAGCGCGTTATCCAGGAATACCGTGGCGATTTCCATGCTGTTGAGCAGATTATTCATGTCGTTGCTAACCCGAGACAGATCCTCCACCTTGGCCTGTAATTCGGCATTGACGGTTTGCAGTTCCTCGTTCAATGACTGCATCTCTTCCTTGGAAGTGGTCAACTCTTCGTTGGAGGACTGCAGTTCTTCATTGGTCGATTGCAATTCCTCATTGGATGATCGCAGTTCCTCTTGCGAGGTCTGCATTTCTTCGCGCAGAGTTTGCAATTCTTCGCGGGCTTGTTGCAGCTCGGCGTTCAATGCTTTTTGAGCGGCGCTCGATGATTTACGGACGGAATTACCGATTGTCTGCGCCAACACATCGGTAAATACGATCATCAACATGCCGTTTAAGGCTTCGGGTTTAACGATCGCTTGCACCGTAAGATTAACGCCTTGGGTTCCGCCGTCATGATTGACCTGCAAGCCAGGCAGGTGAACGGCTTCGATTTGCTGTTGGGCCTTCTTGATGGCGCTACCGAGCACATGACGCAAGCCGTCACGCGCCATGGCATGTATATTCCAATTGGCTTTTCCGGCGGCCGGCTCCAGATACTTACCGGTGCGGCCGTTGATGTAGAAAATGTCGCCATCGGCATTGACCAATACCGCCGCCGGCGAGAATTGTTGCAACAGTACCTGGTCCGCCAGGGTTTGTAGATTGGCTACTAGATTCATTTTCTGGTTGCTTGCTGTCGTTAAGGACGTTGCTGAAAAATACTTAGTGGGAAAATTCACTTCTATCGGGAAAGGCGTTCCAATACGCTGATAAAGTCGCGATTTGTTGTCGACCACGGAAAATAAATGGCTAAAACCGCCAATGGATTCGGCACTACCCAGCAGCAGGATGCCGTGGCTGGTCAAGGTGTAGTGAAACAGCGTGATCAGTTTCTTTTGTAAGTCCGGCCCCAAATAAATGAGCAGATTACGGCAGGACAACAAGTCCAGTTTGGTAAACGGCGGATCCATGATCACGTTTTGCGGGGCAAAGATCACCATTTCGCGAATATCCTGGTTGATTCGGTAACCATTGCCGTCGACATTAAAGAAACGGTTAAGACGTTCCGGCGAAACATCGACGGCAATATCTGCCGGATAGAATCCTTGCCGCGCCTTGGCGATGGCATCCTGATCGAGATCGGTGGCGAAAATTTGCAGTTTAAACCGGTGCTGGAGTTGGCATTCCGTCACCGCTTCCTTGAAGACCATGGCGAGCGAATAAGCTTCTTCGCCTGTCGAACAAGCCGGTACCCAGGCCCGCAATTCCTTGCCGGCTGGATATTCACTGAACAGTGCCGGGATTACGTTGCTCTTCAAGTACACCCATACCGCCGGATCGCGAAAGAAATTAGTCACGCCGATCAGCAGTTCCTTGAATAAAAGATCAAGCTCCTGGGAGTTTTCGCGTAGATAGCGCACGTACTTGGCGATCTGGTCGATCTGGTGCAGCCCCATGCGCCGTTCGATGCGGCGATAGATGGTGTTTTTCTTGTAGAGCGAAAAGTCGTTACCGGTTTGCTCCCGCAGCAGGATCACAATTTGCTCCAGGGCGCTTTGCGACTTAATCTGTATGGGTGGTTCATTGACAGCATGGAGGCCGCGTGGGCTATGGGTGAGATAGGCGAATATCCGAGCCCACAATTCTTGCGGCGGCGCAACGATGTCGGCCAAGCCGGCATCGATCGCACTACGCGGCATGCCATCGAATTTAGCGGACTCCGGCGATTGCACCAGGGTCAAGCCGGCGTTTTCCTTGATGGCTCGCAGGCCCAAAGTCCCGTCGGACCCCATCCCGGATAGGATCACGCCGATTGCCCGTTCGTGCTGATCGTCGGCCAAGGCCCGGAAAAATGAATCGATAGGCAGGCGTAAGCCCCGTGGTTCGGCCGGCTCAATCAAATACAGCCTGCCGTGCAGGATGGACAGATCTTTATTGGATGGAATCACATACACGCAATTCGGCTTGACTATCACACGGTCGCGCACCTGGGCAACCTTCATCGGCGTGACTCTCTGCAGCAACTCCGGCAAGATGCCTTGGTGAGTAGGATCGAGATGCTGAATCACGACAAACGCCGTGCCGTTGACGGCCGGGACTTGAAGAAAAAATTGTTCCAAGGCTTCCAACCCCCCAGCTGATGCGCCTATGCTGACAATCGGCGGGGCATTTTCTGCTTTGACACTGGGTTTGCTCGCCGCAGTCAGTTCGGGCACTTTGCCGTGGTTAATGGCAGGTTCCACGGGATCCGAGTCACGTTTGGCGGGAAGGGATTTGACCATTTTCAGCTCGATTGAAATTAGATAAAGGTGCTGGGAATCATATCACCGTATCGCATGCCCCACCTTCCCCGAAGCAACAGGCACATCAGAGGTTTGAAAGTAGCTTAGGATTCAGCAAAAAATAACTTCCCGACATAACCGTTGCTCGCCAAACCGTTCGTGCTCGACTGCATGGATGCAGGAGGTAGGGCAACGCATGGAGCAGTTGCCGAGAGCACTGTCGAAGCATGAACGATTTGGCGCGGTGAAGTCCGGATTTTCCCGCCCATCCTTCGACAAGCTCAGGACGAACGGGAAAATCTTAGCTAATCAAAACACGGAAGTTATTTGTGACCAAATCCTTATTGAGTCAACAGCTCCTCGTTGCTTATCAAGCAGATTAACCGCCACACTATGCACCGTCCGTACGGTAGCGCACATTCAGCAAAAGCTTAATCGAGCGCTAATTATGGGGCGTGCCATTGGCTGCCGGCACGCCCAATCGGGCTTCCCCTATCTCCCGCCGAAATTCTTCGAATTCCTTTATCCAGGGCTGTTTGCTGTATCCCCAATTGCCCTCGGCCAACAGCTTTTCCCCTTGCGAAAATTCGGCTTTGATCCGTGGCAGAAGTGCCTCGTCCTCTTCATCCCAAAGCGCCTGGGCATAAAACAGGTGGTTGATAGGGTGTCCCGGATATTCCTTGACCGCTCTTTCCAGCAGTTCCAATGCCTTGTCGGGGTCGCCGATACCGTTGGGCCAAGCCGGAGCTTTGAGATAAAGCGCACCCAAAATCCGTAGTGGTCCACCGTCGTCAATGTCCGGGCTCAGGGCCAACGCACGTTTCAGTTCATTCTCCAGCCGGCTAAGGTTATCGATCGCCAGGGTGATTTGCTCGCGAATCGCCAGACCCAGGTTGGTCGCCAGATAGTAATGTACGGCCCCGTCACCATCGCCTCCCTGCGCCAAGGCGGTTTCGGCGAAACCCACGCCTTCGGCCGCCAGCTTCTCGCGTTTTTCCTGATTGGTTTCGCGTTCGGCCAGGTATAGCGACAGGCGGCTGCCTAACGAAGTGCGAAGTACCGATTGGTCCTGGGTTTCGCGTAAAACAGTCAACGCACAGGCCAGGGTTTGGGTGTCGCTCGAGGGGCTGAGTTGGCTTTGTTTGGCAGCCAGCGTGGTAGCGGAATGCTTGGGGCAATCGGAGAGTCCATCGAACCGAACGTGGTCGCGCTGAAGCCCGGCACAGCCCGCCAGAAATGCCGGGATTAAAACAATAGAAAGAAGTTGTATTTTGCGCAAAGCCTTATTTCCCCTCGCCCCAAAGCTTGATCATGGGCTCGAACAAGGATACATCCATGAAAACGAAGGATTCCACCCCGAACAGCTCGCAGAGCTTTTTACCCTCGGCGTCGGAACACATCTCCTCCAACGCCCTGCCGAAGCGGGATCGATCTTCCACTGTCGTGATAGCGCTATTGGCAACCACCCCCATCATTGGGATTTCCTCGGAAGTGAAGATAGCTTCGAGGGGTGTCGTCAATTGCAGCGAGGCGAGTCCGCCGAATTGTTGCTCATTCAAAATGACGGCATCCAGTTCGCCTTTGTCCAAGGCGCGCAATGCACGGATGGCCTGATTGGAGGGTTTTAGGACAAAGAAACTGGCGGGGTCGTATTTCCCGGCGAAAACGATCTTGCCGATAAATGCCTGTTCTTCCAATACCGTACCGCCCAAGGTTTTGCCTTTCAACTCGTCCAGATTCTTGTACTTGCCCTTCTGAGCGACTACCCGATAACGTTCGCTGCTACGGCCTTTAATCCTGGGCTGGACCACCGGCACCCAATTGTGCAAAGTGCGCAATTCCAAATAGAGGCCCAAGGAAGTGATGGCGAACTTGGGATTCTTTTCGGCCATTTGTTTCCTGCATTCGTCCGTTTTGGAGGTGAACAGGCTGTTGAAGCTGTTCGCCTGCCATTGGCCGACGCGCTCCACCACCCGCAGCATGGCACTCATCGCTCCGTTGGCGTCCTTGACATTCACGGAACCGCCGGGATAGCAAACCACGATCATTTCCGGATCGGGCGCGGCGCTTACGGTGCAGGAAGCCAGGAGACCGGCAATCACAATCAGGCAAGTTTTTCGCATTATGGTTTTCTCCTGGAATCAAATAACTGTCCGATAGCCGGGTTCACCACCAAAGTAGCCATCAGGCAGCACAATAATCCAATGGTGATGCTCAGCCCTAGGGAAGATACGCCCCGATAGCTTGCCAGGGTAATACCGCCCAGCCCCGCCAACTCGGTGCCCGCGGCCAACCCGATTACCTTGCCAACGGATAGACTGACCTGCAAGGGCGGCTGGCCCTTCAATTCGCCCCAGCGATAGTTAAACCATACCCCGTAATCCACCGCCAGTGCAATCACCATCGGCAAGGCGACGATATTGGCATAGTTATAGCGAATGCCGCTCAGGGCCATAATTCCCAGCATCCAGCCGCCGCCGATCAGCAAGGGCAAAGCCGCCAACGCGAAGCCGCGCGCACTGCGGGTTGCCGCCATGATCCAGAGCAGGCATAGCACCAGAGCCAACTGGGTACCCTGAACGGAACTGTCCACCACCGCCTTGGAAAACACTTGATGCGTGGTCGGAAAACCGGTCGCTTCCGGCGAGACGCTATACACGTCCTTAATCAAGGCATCGAGGTTGTCGGGATCGTACACGGATTTAGCTGGAAAGGCGTAAACCGCGATGCGGCCGTCGTCGGCGAAGAAACGGTCGCGCAGGGTTGATGGCATCTGCTCCGGGGTGAGCGCTTCGGCCTGCCGCCAGGCGCTGACGATTTTGAGTCCGGCATCCGCGCCGGATAGCAAGGTACGCAAGAAGCTCTCGGTGCGCGCCCTGCCCTGTTCGCCATCCGCAGCCAATTTGGCCGAGATGGCCAAAAGCTGCCCGCGCACTTTCTCCAAACTCTCGACCAGTTTGGCATGCCCCGCCGAGAATGCCTGCTCCTCGGCTTCGTCGATGATGGCGGTGCCGTTTTCCAGTACTGCCCGCAATAACTCGAACGATTCCGAAGACAAGCCTACTCGGTCGAGCTCGGCAACCTGCTTGGCGTAGTCTGTCCGGGCGAACGATTCGCCGATGCTTATGGCTTTGTGCAGGCGTTGGCCGGCGTCCTCGGGAAACAACTTGGTCAGCGACTGCACCTGGGCAATAGTCGGGAGCTTGCCGGCTTCACCGGTGATCCGCCGAGCCTCGGCCATGTCCTTGGCGGTGAAAATAATGACTTCGGCCTGATAGTCGCTCTCCGCCACCATCCGGCGTTGGTAATAGGCCGACTGGGAATCCTTGGGTAACATGGATAGCAGATCGTAGTCGAAAGGAATGCTGAAGCCCTTCACACCGCCGAAGAAAGCAAAGCCAACGGCCAGCATCACAAGTGTCACCGCGACAGGCTTGGGGAACCGCCCCCTCACCCCCGCCCCCTCTCCCTGAGGGCGAGGGGTGAGAGCGGCTACCGGCGACCGGATGTCTCTCAACTTGGGCGGCCACAAGGCGTACAGCGCAGGCTGAACCACCCAGGTGCTGATCAGTATCATCAGCACACCTTTCGCCGCCACCAAGCCCAGTTCGGCGAAGCCGGGAAAATCGACCGTGGCCAAGGCACCGAAAATCAGCAGCGAGGCGCCACCCGCCGTCATCACTGCTAAAAAGGATGAGCCTATGCCTGCCCCGATAGCTTCCACCAAGGGCTTGCCTGCCCGGCGCTCATCGGCGATCCGCGAGGATGTAAAGATGCCGTAGTCAGCCCCCAAGCCGAACAGAATGGCAATAAAAGTGGCGGTGATGATGGTCAGGTGGCCGACGGTGACCAGGGCCAAGCCCAAACTCCACAGCACCCCGAGGCCCATGGGGACGAAAATCAGCACGGCCCAGCGTACGCTGCGCACCACCAGCAGGATCAACAAGGCGATCAGACCCGCAGAGGTGAATAGCACCAGGGTAATATCCTGGCGGATGTTGACGTATTCCTCGTAGACGATGGCCGGCAAGCCGGTTAGGCCCACGGTGGGCTGCGTGCGGCCGGCGTCTTTGGCTTGTTTGGCCAAGTCCGCCGATACTTGCTTGACCTTGTCGACGAAGGGGCCAAGATTCTCGAAATCCTCGGAAGGAATTTTCGGATGGACGAACAAAAACAGCATCCGCCCGTCGTGCGATGCGAAGTAGCCATCGGCCATGCCGGCCGCGCCGTTTTTGGCCAGCAGACGGTTCCAGTCCAAGCTCGCGGGCGCAGTTTCGGCGGACAGCCAGCGTTGCCATTCTTCCAGGAAGAATCCCACCATATTGAGGCTGGCTTCGGCGGTTTGCAGGTCGGTGTCCGTTCCGCCCAGCGGCGGAGGGTCTTTGCTCCAACTCACCGCTTTGCGCAGGTTTTCTTCCATCCCACCGCCACCCAGGATGGGCTGATTCGCCAGCGCCGCAAGCTTGTCCAGCGCCTCGGCCGGCATCATCAGATAAGCGTGGTCCAGGAAAAACGCCATGTCGAGACGGGCCGTCGCCTGACCGATTTCGGGCTCTGTCCGGAGCTTGACGGCCAGATCGTTGGCAAAAGCCTCCAACTCCCCGCGGGGAGCGCCCTCCAGGACTACCATCAGGTCCGAGGCGGCGCCGAAGTTTTTCAAGAAATCGTTGAAGCGCTTCGCCACCGCCGTGTTCTGCGGAAGCAGCGCTTGCCGGGAAGTGAGGACCGGCAGTTGCACGGTCGCCCAACCAGACAGAATCGACAGCGCCAAAGCTATGCCTAAGATCCACCATGGGTGTCGGGCAAAACATTCGGCCGCTTTGGTGACGCGTTGGATGATTTTCATTGGCGAGGGCTCCCGTTACTCAACCGCTCAAGCAACTTAAGAGTTTACGGCACACTCAAAATAGCGGTACCACTGGTGTACGATCAGTTGCTAAAACATAAGCAAACTGAGTTTAGTTCAATAATCCGAGCGTTCCAGTATGGGATGGTAATTGTTCCTCATCCAAGACACTCGGTCTTCGTGAAGTAGCGACTAAAACTAGACTCAACATCATCTCAAGCAAGCAAGCAAGCAAGCAGCCATTTTCAACCCGAGTGGGATGGTGCACAAGTGAACAAACTTTATTCCAAACTGACAGCCCACGAACATGCGGCGCTGGTCATTGAAGCGGCGGCAAGGCTCAACGAAAGCGAAGCTGATGCGATTAGTCTCCCCCCGAACCCCTTTCAAAACCACGCCATGCCGCCGGGGGGCTGTCCCGATGCCGGGGCTGCCGATACCATCGCCAGCCTAGCAGCATCAACACCCAGGCCAACATCACCAACCTGGCCGGCAGTCCAATTTGATCCGCTCTGAACTTTTAATGGGCAGCCCTGCAGAACTTTTAAAGGGGGATATATATATTTTCTGGGGAGTTTGGGGAGATAGTTAAATATAGTAGATAAATCAGAGAATTGGATGAGACTTGGCCTGGGGAGATCGTGGGGAGTTGGTGGGGAGATTGGGGAGTTTCTCCCCTTTTTTTAGGGAGATGACCGAAAAAGCGTCAAACGTAAACCTGTAAACAAACTTTTAGAGCCCCTACCTACACAAACAAAGGGGCTTTAATTACCCTCATGCCCACTTGCCTTGCTAGAGGTACCTACCCGCATTGGCGTCAAGAGACTTTGTGTCATTGACAAACTGTCAATTAGCTTGACACTCCAGCCGCGATCTTGGGCTGTATTATTCGGGGCGCGGGGCGGATTAATAAAACAACTAAGCACCGAAAACCGTTTAGTCTGACTAAGCCGAGCATACAAAAAAAGCCGGTGACCTTGGCTAGCTACCGGCTTTTTTGTTGTTCATTTTCTAGTCTGCTTATTTTTAAATGGATCATCAGTGGATCATTAATGAAAACTGAAGCACTGAAAAAACATCAAGTTATTAATTTATATGGCGTCCCGGAGACGATTCGAACGTCCGACCTGCCCCTTAGGAGGGCGATTAAACCAAAAGTCAACAAAAGACCACAACAAACAGTAATCATTAAATCAATAAGTTACCAGTTATTCACTGTCGCTTTCTGTTGCTATTTTTTGCCTGTTTTTATAGTTAAGTGCGACAAAAATGCGACAAAGATTTATAATCAAACCCAAGAAACAACGCGGGCCT